>NZ_FAOZ01000007.1:13359-313359 GCF_001536285.1 Parafrankia irregularis
GGTGGGGGGTGTGGAGGTGGTGCGGGAGTCGGTGGCGTGGCCTGAGGTGGTGGGTCGGGTGCGGCGGGCGGGGGTGTCGTCGTTCGGGATGTCGGGGACGAACGCGCACGTCATCCTCGAAGAGCCCCCGGCGGAAGCGGCGCCCGCGGATTCCGGCTCGGAGCCGAGCGCTGCGGGCACCTCCGGCGGCGACTCGGCGAAAAGCGCCGTCGTGGCCGGTGGCTTCGGGGTCGTGCCCTGGGTTCTGTCGGCGCGGACGGCGACGGCTCTTCGGGCCCAGGCCGAGCGGCTGGCGGCCTGCCTGGCGGGCACCGGCGTCGGTGCGCCACCGCACGGTGACGGTGCTCCGTCCGCGCTGGACGTCGGCTGGTCCCTGGCCCGCGGGCGGGCGGCGCTCGACCACCGAGCGGTGGTGGTACGGGCTCTCGCGGACGGCGACGAGAACGGGCACTCCGAAGCCCTGCGGATCCTGGCCGCCGGTGACGGCGAGCCGGTGACGAACCTGGTCCGCGGGGCCGTGCGCGGTGGTGATGACCGGGTGGTGTGGGTGTTTCCGGGGCAGGGGGCGCAGTGGGCGGGGATGGGCGTGGAGCTGCTGGAGTCGTCGGCGGTGTTCGCGCGGCGGGTGGCGGAGTGTGATCAGGCGTTGCGGCCGCTGGTGGGCTGGTCGGTGGTGGATGTGCTGCGGGATGTGGCGGGGGCGCCGTCGCTCGAGCGGGTGGACGTGGTGCAGCCGGTGTCGTGGGCGGTGATGGTGGGTCTGGCGGCGGTGTGGGAGTCGTGGGGGGTACGGCCCGACGTGGTCGTGGGGCATTCACAGGGGGAGATCGCGGCGGCGTGCGTCGCGGGCGTGCTGTCGGTGCAGGACGCGGCGCGGGTGGTGGCGGTCCGGTCGCGGGTGATCGCACGGGTGCTGGCGGGTGCGGGCGGCATGGCGTCGGTGGCACTGCCGGCCGGTGAGGTCGAGGCGCTGCTGGCGGCCCAGGCCGGCGGGCTGGAGGTCGCGGCGGTGAACGGGCCGTCGGCGACCACGGTGGCCGGGCCGCCGGAGGCGCTGGCGGACCTGCTGGCCCGCTGGGAGCACGAGGGCGTACGGGCCCGGCGGCTGCCGGTGGACTACGCCTCCCACACCGCCCAGGTGGAGCGGGTCCGCGAGCCGCTCGCCGCGGAGCTCGCGGATCTGGTGCCCGCCGCGGGCACGGTGCCGGTGTGGTCGACGGTGACCGGCGGCCCGCTGGACCCGGCCGTGATGGACGGTGACTACTGGTACCGGAACCTGCGGTCGACGGTGCGCTTCGGGACCGTCATCGAGGGGCTTGTCGCGGACGGCTGCCGGGTCTTCCTGGAGGTCAGCCCGCATCCGGTGCTCACCGCGGCGGTCGCGGGCACGGCGGAGGCCGCCGGCGTCCACGACGCGGTCGTCGTCGGGTCGCTGCGGCGTGACGACGGTGGGCCGCGGCGGCTCGCCACCAGCGCGGCGGAACTGTGGGTCCGCGGCGTGGCGGTGGACTGGGGTCCGCTGGTGGCCGGGGGGCGGCTGGTCGACCTGCCCACCTACCCGTTCGAGCACCGGCGCTACTGGCTTTCGGCCACCGCCCCCACCCGGTCCGCCGACCGCGGCGACGGGTCGGAGGCGGCGTTCTGGGACATGGTCGAACAGGCCGACGTCCCCGCGCTCGCCGGTGCCCTCGACCTGGGCCCCACCGCTTCGCTGCACGACATCCTGCCGGCGCTGTCCGCGTGGCGCCGCGGCCACCGACACCGGGCCGCCCTCGACGACCTGCGCTACCGCGTCGGCTGGCAGCCGATCAGCCTGCCCACGGGCGGCGAGGCCGCCGGTACCTGGCTGTTGCTCGTTCCGTCGGCGGCGCCCGGCGAGGTCACCGCCGTGTGTGCGGACGTGGCACGTGCCCTGGCCGAGGACGGCTCCGACGTGGTGAGCCTGCCGGTCGGCGCCGAGGACGTCTCGCGGGACGCGTTCGCCAGCCGCCTGCGCTCGGCCGGGGCGGGCCGTGACGGTGCCGTCCGCGGCGTGGTCTCGCTGCTCGCGCTGACGGACGCCGCACATCCCGAGCTGCCCGGCCTGGGAGTCGGGGTGGCCGCGACGCTGGCGCTCACGCAGGCGATGGGCGACCTGGGGACCGACACGCCGTTGTGGTGCCTCACCCGCGGTGCGGTGTCCACCGGAGCCGCCGATGCCGATGCCGATGGCCCTGTGGTTGACCCGAGCCAGGCGCAGATCTGGGGCCTGGCCCGGGTGGCGGCGCTGGAGCACCCGGCCAGCTGGGGCGGACTGGTCGACCTGCCCGCGTCACTCGACGAAGGCGCACGGGGGCGGCTGAGGGACATCCTGCGAGGAAGCTCCGGCGAGGACCAGCTCGCGATCCGGGCCCAGGCCGTGTTCGCCCGCAGGCTGTCACGGGCTCCGCTCGGTGCTGTCGCGCCCCGTCGGTGGCGTCCGCGAGGGACGGTCCTGGTCACGAGCGGTGGTGGCCCGCTCGGCCCGTATCTGGTCAGCTGGCTGTTCGACCACGGCGCCGACAATGTCGTGCTCGTCGGGCCGCACCGGGCCGACGACCCCGACCTCGCCCCGCTGCATGGGCGGTCCCAGCATCCGCGGCCTGAGCAGCACCCGCGGCAGCTGACACGACTGACCGTCGCCACCTGTGACCCGGCCGATCCCGACGCGCTGGCCGCGGTCGTCGGCGCGCACGGCACCGCTGACGAGCCGATCCGCGCGGTCGTGCACGCCGCCGCGCTGCTGGGGCTGCGCCCCCTGGACGACGTCACTCCCGGCGAGCTCGCCGCTGTCCTCGCCACGAAGGCGGGTGCCGCGCAGGTCCTCGACGAGCTGTTCGACACCGACACGCTCGACGCGTTCGTGCTGTTCTCCTCGGTCACCGGAGTGTGGGGCAGCGCGGATCACGCGGCCTACGCCGCCGCGAACGCCTACCTGGACGCGCTGGCGCAGCGGCGCCGGGCCCGGGGCCTGCCCGCGACCTCGATCGCCTGGGGCCTGTGGCGACCGCTGCGGGCGGACGGCACCGCGCCCGCCACCGATTCCGTCGGCGTCGCGCCTGGCGGCAGCGACAACGACGGTTACGGCGACAACGACAGTTACGGCGACAACGACAGTTACGGCGACGGCGACGGCGCCGGCGACGATCCGACGGCACGGCGGCAGCGGGCGCGCGGACTGGGCTTTCTCGACCCGGACCTGGCGCTGGAAGCCATGGGGCAGGCACTCGACCACGACGAGACCGAGGTGGTGGTCGCCGAGATCGACTGGAGTCGTTTCATCCCCGTCTTCACCTCGGCCGGCCCCCGTCCGCTGCTCGACACGCTGCCCGAGGCACGTGAGCTGGCCGATCGTCGCACCGGGGGCGGGACGACGTCAGCGCAGGAGATGCCGCCGCTGGTCCGCCGGCTCGCCGCCCTGCCCGACGGCGAGCGTGACCGCGCGCTTGTCGACGAGGTCCGGGCCAGGGCCGCGGCCGTGCTCGGGCACGCCGACGCGGCGACGGTGGGTGCGCAGCGTGCCTTCCGGGACCTCGGCTTCGACTCACTCACCTCCGTCGACCTGCGGAACCGGATCGGCGAGGTGTTCGGCCTGCGGCTGCCGGCCACGCTGGTGTTCGACTATCCGACCCCGGCCGCGCTCGCGGAGTTCCTCGGCACGGAGCTCGCCGCGAGCCTCGGCACGAGCACCGACGCGAACCCGGTCCCCGGCCCTACCGCCGGCGGGGCGGTCGCGGGCCTCGGCGCTCTCTCCGAGGCCGAACCGGTCGCGATCGTCGCCATGGCCTGCCGGCTGCCCGGCGGGGTCCGCTCACCCGAGGACCTGTGGCGGCTGGTGGCCGACGGACAGGACGCGATCACCGAGTTCCCGGCCGACCGGGGCTGGAACCTCGATGACCTCTACGACCCGGACCCCGAGCGCCCCGGCACCTCCTATGTGCGCCACGGCGGCTTCCTCGCCGACGTCGCGGAGTTCGACGCCGAGTTCTTCGGTATCGGCCCCCGCGAGGCCTTGGCGATGGACCCCCAGCAGCGCCTGCTGCTCGAGGTGTCCTGGGAGGCGCTCGAACGCGCCGGCATCGACCCGGCCAGTCTGCACGGAACCTCCGGGGGCGTGTTCGTCGGCACCAACGTCCAGGACTACGGACCGCGGGCGATGGCCGCCGCCGAGCCGATGGAGGGCTACATCGGCATCGGCAACGCCGCCAGCGTGATGTCCGGCCGCATCTCCTACGCCCTCGGACTGCAGGGGCCGGCCGTCACGGTGGACACCGCCTGTTCGTCCTCGCTGGTGGCCCTGCACCAGGCGGTCGCGGCACTGCGGCAGGGGGAGTGCTCACTGGCCCTGGCCGGAGCCGCGGTGGTGATGTCCTCGCCGCTGATGTACGTCGAGTTCAGCCGGCAGCGCGCGCTGTCGCCGGACGGTCGCTGTCAGGCCTTCGGCGCGGGCGGCAACGGAACGGGGCTGTCCGAGGGCGTCGGGATCCTGGTCCTGGAACGGCTCGGTGACGCCCGCCGCAACGGTCATCCGGTGCTCGCCCTGGTCGAGGGCAGCGCGGTCAACTCCGACGGCGCGTCGAACGGGCTCAGCGCGCCGAACGGCCCGGCGCAGCAACGGGTGATCCGCCAGGCGCTCGCCGCCGCCGGGCTGTCCGCGTCCGACGTCGACGCGGTGGAGGCACACGGAACCGGGACGAAGCTGGGTGATCCCATCGAGGCCCAGGCGCTCATCGCCACCTACGGCCGGGACCGGCCGGCGCGGCAACCGCTGTGGCTGGGATCGCTGAAGTCCAACATCGGGCACACCCAGGCCGCCGCCGGGGTCGCCGGAGTGATCAAAATGGTCCTGGCGATGCGGCACGGCCAGCTGCCGCGCACACTGCACGCCACCGAGCCCACCCCGCACGTCGACTGGGACGCGGGCACCGTCCGGCTGCTGACCGAACGGATCCCCTGGCCGGACCGCCCCGCCGGCGCGGACCCGCGGAACGGGCCCGGCCCGGACGGACCCGACTCGAACGGGCGAGGCCCGCGCCGGGCCGGGGTCTCCGCCTTCGGGATCAGCGGCACCAACGCTCACGTGATCGTCCGTGAGGCACCCGACGACCCGGTGGAGGGCGACCCCGCGGCAGACGACCCCGCGGCTGGCGGGCCGGACGTCCCGACCGGGGCCGACGGTGGCCAGGCGCCCCGGGCGGAGCCACTCCCGGTGCCGTTGCTCGTCTCGGCGCGCAGCGAGCGGGCTCTGCGTGCCCAGGCTCGGCGACTGGCCGCCCATCTCGCCGACCATCCCGACGCGGCCGTGCCGGATGTCGGCCTGGCCACGGTGACCACACGCGGCACGTTCGACCACCGGGCCGTCGTCGTCGGCGCGGACCGCGCGGGGCTGGGCGCCGGGCTCGCGCGGCTCGCCGCCGAGCCGGGTCCCGCCGACGGGCTCGTCGCCGACCCCGCGATCACCTCCGTCACCTTCACCGACGACCCGGCGGGTGCGCTGGTCGCGCGGGGTCTGGCGCGACCTGACCCACGGGTCGCCTTCGTCTTCCCCGGGCAGGGCTCCCAGTGGGCCGGCATGGGCCGGGAGCTGCTCAGGTCCTGCCCACCGTTCCGCGAGCGGATGACCGCCTGCGCCGAGGCGTTCGCCCCCTACTTCGGCTGGTCCCTGCTGGACGTTGTCAGCGGTGCCGAGCACGCTCCCGGGCTCGACGACATCGAGGTGATCCAGCCCGCCCTGATGTCGATGATGGTGTCGCTCGCGGCGGCCTGGGAGGCCTACGGAGTGACCCCGGCCGCGGTGGTCGGGACCAGCCAGGGCGAGGTCGCCGCCGCGCACGTCGCCGGGATCCTCTCCCTCGCCGACGCCGCCCGGGTCATCGCGCTGCGCAGCCGGCTGCTGGCCGAGCGCCTGCGCGGCCGCGGAGCGTTGGCCTCCGTCGCACTGCCCGCCGCCGACGTGCGGGCCCGGCTCGCCCGCTTCGGCGGCCGGCTCGCCATCGGCGGTGTCAACGGTCCACGCCAGGTCACCGTCGCGGGGGAGACCGCCGCCCTGACGGAGCTGCTCGCCGAACTCACCGACGAGGGCGTTCGCGCGCGGAGTGTGGCGGCGTCGGTCGCGACGCACTGCGCCCAGGTGGACGGCATCCGTCCCGAGCTGATGGAGATCCTCCGGCCGGTGACGGGCAGCCGGGCGCGGATCCCGTTCTACTCGACGGTGACCGGCGGGCTGCTGGACGGGACGCCGCCCGGCGCCGAGTACTGGTACTCCAACACCCGCGAACCGGTGCTGCTCGAAGCGGCCACCACCGCGCTGCTGGCAGCCGGCTTCGACACGTTCGTCGAGGTCAGCCCGCACCCGGTGGTCGGGTTCGCGCTCGCGGAGACGGTGGAGCAGGCCGGTCGCGACGCCGCCGTCGTCGGCACGCTGCAACGAGGCGGGGGAGGGGCGGACCGCCTGCTCCACGCGCTCGCGCAGCTGCATGTCCGCGGCGTCGACGTCGACTGGCGGGCGGCGTTCGCCGGCACCCCGGCCCGCCCGGCCGCGCTGCCGACCTACGCCTTCCAACGCCGACGATTCTGGCCACGGGCCGCCGCGCCGCGCCCCGCGAGCGGCGTGACCGCGGCTGGTGAGGCGCTGGACCATCCGCTGCTCACCGAGGTGGTGCCGCTCGCCGACGGCGGCCAGCTGTTGACGGGCCGGATCGCCATCGCGACGCAGCCGTGGCTGGTCGGGCGCACCCTCGCCGGGATCCCGGTCGCGCCGGACTCCGTTCTGGTGGAACTGGCCATCCGCGCCGGTGACGAGGTCGGCGCGACGACGGTGACCGAGCTTGCCGTGACCGAACCGCTGGTTCTGCCCGAATCCGGTGGGCTTCGCATCCAGGCGCGGATCGGCCCGCCGGACGGTACCGGGCGCCGTCCGCTGACGGTGCACGCCTGCCCGGACGACGCCCCGGCTGACGCGACCTGGACGGCCCACGCGACCGCGGTGCTGACCGGCACCCCTGCGGTGCTGGCCGACACGGCCGCGCCCACCGTCGACCTGGACGTCTGGCCTCCCGCGGGCGCCTCGCCGCTGGACATCGACGTCCTCTACGCGGGCCTTCGCGCCGCGGGCCACGGAGATCCGCAGGAGGGGCCCCGGCTGACCTCCGTCTGGCGGGCACCGACCGGGCTGTTCGCCGAGATCACCCTCGGATCCGGTGCTCACGGGCCCGGCCATGACCACAGCCTCGACGCTGATCACGACGGTGGCGCCGACACGGACGCCGACACGGACGCCGACGACGACGGGAGCCGGTTCGGGCTCCACCCGGCGCTGCTCGCGGCAGCCGGTCAGCTTGCTCTCTGGCACCATCTGGAGGCCGATGGGGCCGGGCAGGCCTCCCGACCAGGTCGTGGGTCGCCCGTTCCCGGGGCGGGAGGGCTCACCGGCTCGGTCCCGACGGCCGCCGGCGCACCGGTCGTCACCTCCGCCGAATATCACGAGGTGTGCCTGCACGCGACCGGGGCGCGGACCCTCCGCGTCCACGCCGTCGGCGCCGGGCCGGACGCGGTCGCCGTGCGGATCGCCGACCATACCGGCGCGCCGGTGGCGTCGGTCGGCTCGATCGTGTTCCGGGAGGTGGAGCCCACTCGGCTGCGCGCGCGGCCCGGGCAGCTCACGGACGCGATGTTCGCGGTCGAATGGGTACCGGCGACGGGCCAGGCCCAGCCCGGGTCGGGCCAGGTGGTTCCGGCGCCGGCGGCACGGCGGTGGGCGGTCGTGGGGCCGGATCCGTTCGGGCTGCGCACCGCGCTCGCGCTGGCCGGCGTGGACATCCACGGCTGCGCCGATCTGGCCGAGGCGGCCGGGGACGGCACGGGGCATCCTGTTCCCGACGTCCTCCTGGTCACCTGCCCGCCGCGGCCGACGGAGGCCACCGAATCCGGTGGTGACATCGCGCTGGCGGCGCGCGCGGCCCTGCGGCGGATCCTGACACTGGCGCGGGACTGGCTCGCCGACGAGCGTTTCGCCGCCACCAGGTTCGTCGTCGTCACCAGAGACGCGGTCGCGGACGCGCCCGGCGATGGCGGTGTCGATCTCGTCACCGCACCGGTCTGGGGGCTCGTCGCCTCCGCCGCGTCCGAGAACCCGGATCGTTTCCTGCTCGTGGATGTCGATGCCGCCCCGGAGTCGTCCCGAGCTCTGCCGGCCGCGGTCAGCTGCCCGGAGCCCCGGGTCGTGATCCGGGCCGGTGCCGTGTTGGGCCAGCGGCTCGTCCGCGCGTCGACGGCCAGATCGACAGCCAGAGCAACCGCCAGGTCGACGGCGACGTCGACGGGTGCCGAGGCGACGACGGAGGCGCCCGCCGGGTGGAGGCGCGACGGGACGACGCTGATCACCGGAGGCACCGGAACGCTCGGCGGGCTGGTCGCGCGGCATCTGGTCACCACGCACGGAGTCCGGCACCTGTTGCTGGCCAGCCGCGGCGGCCCGCACGCCCCCGGCGCCACCGCGCTGGCCGACGAGCTGGCCGCGCTGGGCGCCCGGGTCACGGTGGCGGCCTGCGATGTCGCGGACCGGGCCGCGGTGGCCGACCTGCTGGCCGCGATCCCCGCCGATCATCCGCTGACCGCGGTCGTCCACACCGCCGGTGTGCTCGACGACGGCGTGCTCGGCTCCCTCACCCCTGACCGCCTGGAGCGCGTGCTGCGCCCGAAGATGGACGCCGCGCTGCACCTGCACGAGCTGACCCAGGGCCACGACCTGCACGCGTTCGTGATGTTCTCGTCGTCCGCGGCGACGTTCGGCAGCCCCGGGCAGGGCAACTACGCCGCCGCCAACACCTTCCTGGAGGCGCTGGCCCGCCACCGCCGCCTCGCCGGGCTGCCCGCGGTCGCCCTCGGCTGGGGATACTGGGCTCCTCGCAGCGCGATGGCCGGCCATCTCGAGCCAGCCGCACTGGCGCGCCGGATGGCCGCGGGCGGACTGCTCCCGATCTCCGCGGCCGATGGGATGGCACTGCTGGACGCCGCGCTCGCCGACGATCGTCCCGTCCTGCTGCCGATGCGGCTGGATCCGCGCTCGCTGCCGGCCGACGCTGTCACGCCACTGCTGCGCGGCCTCGTCCGCCGTCCGGTCCGGCGGACGGTCGACAGCGCCACCGGGGTCTCGGCCCGCACCCTGACCCAGCGGCTGGCCGGGCTGAGCGCCACCGAGCGGGACAGGCTCCTGCTGGATGCCGTGTGCGCCACGGCCGCGGCGGCGCTGGGCCACGCGTCCGCCGACGAGGTGGCCCCACACCGGCCGTTCAAGGAACTGGGGTTCGACTCACTGGCGTCACTGCAGTTCCGCAACCGACTGGCGGCCGCGACCGGGGTGCGTCTGCGGCCGACGCTCGTCTTCGACTTTCCGACGCCCGCCGCGATTGCCGGCCACCTGCGGGATCAGCTGCATGCCCCCGATCCAGCCACCGGGAGCGACGACACCTCGCCCCGCACCGCGCCCAGCTCGGGGCCCGGCTCGGGGCCCGGCTCGGGGCCCGGCGACGTGGCGGCGGGACCGCCGGTGGCCGTGGCCGCTCACGGCGGGGAACCGGACGAGCACATCGACACCGCGTTCGACGAGATGGATGCCGAGGCCCTGATCCGGCTGGCGCTCGGCGACGACTCCTGATCGACCGACCTGTGTGCGACACCGACCGCCGGAGGCAAGGGTGACCAACACCGCCGACAGACTCGTCGAGGCGCTGCGGGCGACGATGAAGGAGAACGAGCGCCTGCGTCGGCAGCTCGCCGCGACGACCGAACCCATCGCCGTGATCGGGATGGCCTGCCGTTTCCCGGGCGGTCTGCGTTCCCCGGACGAGCTGTGGCGGTTCGTCGCCGCCGGCGGCGACGCGATCTCCCCGTTCCCGTCGAACCGCGGGTGGGACACGTCCGCCCTGCCGTGCTTCGGTGGCGGGTTCCTGCACGACGCGGCCGACTTCGACCCGGAGTTCTTCGGCCTTACGGAGAACGAGGCGCTGGCGACCGACCCGCAGCAGCGCCTGCTGCTGGAGACCTCGTGGGAGGCGTTCGAGCACGCGGGCATCGACCCGCTCACCGCCCGCGGCAGCAGTACCGGTGTGTTCTTCGGCGTGATCTTTCACGACTATGGTTACCGGTTGCGCCCGCCCCCTCCGGGAATCGACGGCTACACCTACTTCGGCAGCGCAGGCAGCATCGCGTCCGGCCGGGTCGCCTACACCCTCGGCCTCGAAGGACCGTGCGTCACCCTGGACGCCGCCTGCGCCTCGTCGCTCGTCGGCCTGCACCTGGCCAGCCAGGCCCTGCGGCGTGGTGAGTGCTCCCTGGCGCTGGTCGGCGGGGTGTCCGTGCTCGCCACCACCGAGCTGTGGGAGGAGACCACCAGGACGGGCCAGGGCCTGGCCGCGGACAGCCGCTGCAAGTCGTTCGCCGCCGCCGCCGACGGCACCGGCATCTCCGAAGGCGTCGGCGTCCTGCTGGTGGAACGCCTCAGCGTCGCCCGGCGCAACGGTCACCCGGTGCTCGCGGTGGTGCGCGGCAGCGCGGTCGACCAGAGCGGTGCCACCAACGGCTTCACCGCGCCCAGCGCGGCATCCCAGGAACGGCTGATCACCCGCGCGCTCGCGGACGCCCGCCTCGAACCGGGCGACGTCGACGCGGTCGAGGGCCACGGCACCGGCACCCCGGTCGGCGACCCGATCGAGCTCGCCGCGCTGCTCGCGACCTACGGCCGTGGCCGGCCCACCGGCCGGCCGCTGTGGCTCGGATCGCTGAAGTCGAACCTCGGGCACACCCAGGCCGCCGGCGGTGCCGGTGCCGTGATCAAGGCCGTGATGGCGATGCGGCACGGGGTTCTCCCGCGCACCCTGCACGTGGACGCGCCGACCCCGCACGCCGACTGGGCACACGGCGGTGTGGCGCTGTTGCGGGAATCCGTCCCCTGGCCGGCCACCGAAGGCCGCCCCAGGCGGATCGGTGTCTCCTCCTTCGGAGCCAACGGCACCCTGGCCCACGCCGTCCTCGAACAGGTTCCGCGGGAGAACGAGGAACCCACGGCCCGCCGCGCGGGCGAAGGCAGCGACGGGGGCCTTGCCGTCGTGCCCTGGCTGCTCTCGGCGCGATCCGCGGCCGGCCTGCGCGGTCAGGCCGAGCGACTGCTCGCGCACCTGAACGAAAACCCCGACCTCGCCCCGGCCGATGTCGCGTACACGCTGGCGACCGGCCGCTCCGCCTTCGAGCACCGGGCGGTACTCGTCGCCGCCGACGTCGCCCAGCTCAGTCGGGGACTCGCCGCCGTCGCCGCGGGAACCCACACAGCCGAGACGGAGGTCGCACCCGCCGACGGTTCGCGCGCCGTCGGTTCGGCGGAGCCGGTGACCGTGACGCGAGGTGTCGTCAGCGCGGGGCACGCCGACCGGGCCGCTCCGGTCGGCACGACATCCGGCTTCGCGGCTGCCGGCGTTCCGCTCGCCTTCGTCTTCCCCGACCGGCCCGGCAGGCTTCCGGGCCATGGCAGCGCGCTGGCGGAGCGCTTCGCCGCCTTCGCGGCCGCACTGCGGGCCATCGGCACTGCGTTCGACGAACCAGGGCTCGAACGCGCGGGCGGGAACACCGCCCCGGAGGCCTGGGCGGGTTTCGCCTCGCAGGTCGCGCTCTGCCGGCTGTTGGAATCCTGCGGAGTGCGCGCGGACATGGTTCTCGGCGTCGGCACGGGCGAACTGGCCGCCGCATATGTGAACGGCACCCTGACCGCCGACGACGTACGCGCTCTGATCGCGACGCATCCGTCGTCGGTCCCGTCGTCCCCTGACGACCGCCGGGTTCCCTCCACCGCCACGGCGGTGGTCATCGGGACGTCCGCGGCGGATGGCGGCAGGTCGAACGGCGCAGCCGACCTGGTGTTGCTACCCGCTGGCCGCACAGCGGTCCGGGGCGTCACGGATCTGCTGGCCGCGCTGCACATCCGCGGCGTCGTGGTGAACTGGCAGGCATTCCTCACCGGAACCGGCGCCCGCAGGGTGGACCTGCCCACCTACGCCTTCCAGCGCAGACGTTTCTGGCTGGAGGCCGGTGCGGCGCGGAAGACCTGAGCACACACGGCCCGGCGGGTTGCCGGTGGAAGACAACGACTTACGCCCAACAGACGCCGGGTCGGGAGTCTCCGATCGTGACCATCCCGCTGCGGGATGCACCAGGGTGTGCATGATGGTCAACATGGGTGCTGACGAGTTGGCGCAGAGCGCATGGTCCCGGGTGGACACGGATGTGCCGCACTCCGCGCGGGTCTGGAACTACTGGCTCGGAGGCAAGGACAACTTTCCCGCCGACCGGGAGTTGGGCGACAAGGTCTACGAGGTCTACCCGGACATTGTCCGGGTCGCCCGCGCGCAGCGGGAGTTCCTGGTCCGCGCGGTCACGTTTCTCGCCGGCGAGGTCGGTATTCGCCAGTTCCTGGACATCGGCACCGGCCTGCCGACGGCGGACAACACCCATGAGGTCGCGCAGCGAATCGCCCCGGAGTCCCGCGTCGTCTATGTCGACAACGATCCGCTGGTGCTGGTGCATGCCCGCGCACTGCTGACCAGCGCACCCGGCGGCGCCACCGCCTATGTCGACTCCGACGTTCGTGACCCCGCCGGAATTCTCACCGGGGCGGCCGAGCTCCTGGACTTCACCAGGCCGGTCGCGCTCGTCATGTTCGGCATCATGGGGAATGTCGCCGACACCGATGAGGCACGGGCAATCGTGAGGCACCTGCTCGGCGAGGTGCCGTCGGGCAGCTATTTGGCGCTCAACGACGGCACCCACGGCGAGGACGTCGACAAGGCGATCGAGATCACCCAGGCCGACGGTCACCCCTACAACCTGCGCACCCCGGAGCAGGTCACATCCTTCTTCGACGGGCTCGAGATCGTCGAGCCGGGCGTGGTCTCGACGCCGTTCTGGCGGCCCGTGCCCGGGCAGGAGCCGCAGTCGCTCCACATCTTCGGTGGTGTTGGCCGCAAGCCGTAGCCCGCTCTCGGCGCGGATCGGCCGTGCGCGAGCTCCCCTGAACCCGAAGCTCGCCACGACAACAACCCGCGTATCGCGAGCTCGGTGCGCGCCCGCTCCGTGGTCAGCACAGCATCACCAGTCAGCCCAGCTGCGCCTCGGCCAGTCCTCCGACGAGGGCGACATCATGCCCGGGTGCGGCCCGGCAGTGCCAGGCCGGCCATCCCGAATCGCCCGGCCCCGAATCGCCCGGCCCCGAATCGCCCGGCCCCGAGTCCCGGTCGGGCAGATGCAGGCCGCGGCGATGAAGCGAACAGGTCGGCCAGTAGGACTGGAATGTTTCCATAATGCATTCCTGCGTGCTCGCCGCGATCGACCGGACCAGGTGGGGCAGGTCCGCTCCGCTCGAGAACTCCTGTGGGTCCGCGCACCACGAGCCCAGGAACGGCTCGTCGTCGAAGCCGACCTCAAGAATCGGATCGCCGTCGTCGTCGGATCGGCCCGACCAGAAGAGCGTCAGCCGGCCGACCCGGCTCTCGATCGGTGCCAGATCTCGCCGCACCACCGCCAGCGCCTGCTCGGCGCGGTGGACGAGATCGGGTGCGAGTTGCGTGCGCGCCGCGGCCCAGGGCACAACCTTGCTCCGGGGGTCAGCCGGATCCACCGCGAGATCTGGATCGCGGCCCAGTTCCTGCAACACCACCGGGAGCAGACGGCGTGCCTCGAGCTCATCTCGGAAACCGAGCCCGGCAAGCTCTCGCAGGCTCGGGCTGTCGAAACCGCTCGCCAATGCGTCCGCCGCGAGATGCGGCAGGCTGACACCGGGCTTCGAGGTTGTCCGCAGTTCACGCCAGGCAGCCTCAAGACCGTCCACCTCACCATTATGTAGTGAGTCGGCCAATGAGGGGCGGCGCCGGGAATGCCTGGCTCGGCCGCTGGCCGGCCACAGATGGACGCCGGAACTGCTGAGCTCAGGGGCTCGGCCCGGACCGGCGGCGGGACAGCGACGCGCCCTGGGGTGGAGTGCCAGCCCGCGTGCGTCGCATCAGGTGCGTCCGCGGAGCAGGGGCGGGAGCGCGACCTCGTGCGCACACGCACCGGTCCAGCCGCGCGTCCGGCCTCCTGCCCTGGCTGCGTGCCCGGCCTCCCGCCCCGGCTGCCCGCCCGGCCCGGTTCGGAAGCCGATGACGGCCGCTTTCCGGGCATTGCGTCGGTGGGGCGGCGTCAGAATTACAGCGGCCTACCGCGAAACTGTTGACATCCGGGCCGCGGCGGCGCAGAGTCGTCGTATGTCGCGGCTGGGTTCGCCAACACTGGGTTCGCCAACAACCAGGGTTTTGCGTGCGACGCGCCTCGTGACCCGCTGCCACATCGACTTTCTGCTGGTTTCCTCCGCGGCCTGTTGACGGTCATCCGCGTACTGAGGTTGCCGGCCGTCGCTTGGGTCGCCCCGTTGCTCGCGGTGGCCTGATCATGGTGTTTTCCGTACCCGCCTGACAGTTTCTCCCACCGAGCGTTCCGGCCCTGGCTGGGGTGCTTTCCGTCGGGTGGACGACGCGCGGGCCCGGTGCAGTCACCGACATCCTGAACGGTTTCCCGTACAGTTCTACGGCACTGTTGTGTCGACGTTTCCGTTGCCGGTTTTCCGGCGGTTCTCACACCGGTTTCCGAGCTCATTGGCGAAGAAACCGGGCCCGTCCCTCCCGTCCGGGACAAACGGCGTGTTCGGCGCCGGTGTCCCCGTTTCCAGGAGCAACAGATGTCCTCCGTCACTGACAGCCGACAGACCCCGGCGCGCTCCAACCGCCATCTTCGCGGCTATCTCGGTCGCGCCGCTACCCGCTTCTGGCCCGCGATGGACGGGAACAGCCCGCCCCGCGCGTCGATCGTGCTCATGCCCGGCCGCGGCGAGGACGTCACCCACTTCGAACGGGTCGCGCTGCGGCTGGCTGTCGACGGCTACGACGTGACGTTCCTTGGGTCGGCCGAACATGCCGACGTCGCGCTTGCCGAAGCCCGGCGGCCCGGGGCCCCGTTCGTCCTGTTCGGTTCCGACACCGGGGCGTTGCGCGCGCTGGAGCTGGCTGGTTCACCGGCGCTGCGGCCGGACGCGCTCGTCCTGCTCGGCCTGCCGCTGCTGCACCGGGCGTTCGCGGGCGAGATGCCCGAGGGCCTGCCGCCGCGGGCGCTTCCCGATCTTCCCGCTCTGCTCATCCACGGCCGTCACGACGAGGTCAGCCCGCACCACCTCGCGCGGATCATCACCCGGACGGTGCGGACCGCCCGGCTGGAGTCGGTACCGGGTGGCCACCGGGTCCTGTCCGGGCCTGGTGCGCGGCTGGCCGCGGCGCTCACCGTGCTGTTCGTCGAGTCGCTGCTACAGGGCAATCATCCGGGGTCTCGGGGCGGCCTTCCGGCGGATCGCCTCGGTGCTGGTGATGGTGCTGGCGCCAGGGCTGGTGCCGGCGCGGGTTCGCGTGTCGGCGCCGGTGCCGCGGCCCGCTCCGACGCCGGTGTCGCGGGGATCGCCGGTACGGTGACGTGGGCCCCCGGCGTCCCACGGCAGATCAGCGGCACGATGCGGCGAGTGGGCGGTTCCTGATACCCAAGGGGATCACCGCCGGCTCCGGGACAGTCACACGGCGGAGGAGACCGCGCACTCGCGCCGCTGACCGGTCGCTAGCCCTCGCAGCGCCTGCCGCGGTGGCGGCGGGGGAGCGGGAGGTGTTCCCGCCAGCGTGGCCAGACCAGGAACGCCTCGGCCTCGAGCATGGCCAGGGCGATCCGGGGCAGGTCAACGGTGTTGGGATAACAGACATAGCGTGGCGACCAGGTCGGGGAGAACTTGGCGTTGAACCGGTAGAGGCTGTCGATCTGGAACCAGCGGGAAAGGAAGATCAGCAGCCCGCGCCACCAGCGGATCATCGGGCCGGCGCCGAGGCGTTCGCCGCGTTCGATCGCGGATCGGAAGACCGCGAAGTTCAGCGAGATCCGCCGTACACCGAGCTGCTGGGCCTGGCGCACGGCCTGGACGATGAGGAACTCGTTGACGCCGTTGTCGGCGGTGCGGTCGCGTGTCATGACGTCCAGCGACAGCCCGTCGCGCCCCCAGGGAACGAAGTGGAGCACCGCGCGCGGTCTGGGCTCGGCGGTCTCGTCCGGCTTCGCCTCCTCCGGGGGCAGGGCCGCGTCCTGCGGTGCCGCGGTGCCGGGTGCTTCCCGGTCGGGCGGCGGTGCCCCGGCCGAGTAGGCCGTGACGACGACGCAGTTGCCATCGGCGGGATCACCGATGCGGCCCAGCGCCATGGAGAACCCACGTTCGGTCTCACTGCCGCGCCAGCGGGCCACCTGGTTGCGCAGCAGTGCCAGATCCTGCGGGGTCAGTTCGCTGACCCGTTGGACGACCGCGGTGTAGCCGGCGCGCTCGACGCGGGCGACGGCCTGGCGGACGTTGCGCATCGACCGGCCTTCCAGGCTGAAGGCCGCGGTGTCGAGGATGGCCTCGTCCCCGATCTCCAACACCGACAGGCCGACGCGGGTCCAGGCCAGGCCGCCCGCCTCGGAGCATCCGATGACCGCGGGGACCCAGGCATGATCGGCCGCCTCACGAAGGAACTCGGTGAGAGCCCCGGGCCAGGCCTCCCGGTCTCCGAGCGGGTCACCGCTGGCGAGCATCACACCTGAGACCACGCGGTAGGCCACGCAGGCCTTTCCGCTCGGCGACCAGACAACGGACTTGTCCGAGCGCAGGACGAAGTAGCCGAGCGAGTCGTCCGCTCCGCGCCGGGCCAGCAGGGCACGCACCCGGGCCACGTCCTCCTCGGTCAGCATCGGACGGGGCTCGGGCGGCCGCAGCGCGAGGTAGCCGGTGCTGACGATGGTCAGCACGCCCATGGTCAGCAGGATCCGGAAGACGAGATCGGCGAACCGGGCCGAGGCGAACGTCAGCGGGCCCTGGATTCCGACCATCCCCAGGACGACCTGTTCCAGCTGGGCCGACAGCGGATGCGGGCCGACGATCCGGTCGTGGCGCAGCCGCAGCAGAACCAGGCCGACCACGATGGAGACCACGGCGAGGAACGACCCGACGCCGATCGCGCGCCAGCGTGTCGTCGGGTCACCCTTGGCGCGGAACTCCCCGCGGGTCACCACGAGGGCCGCCAGCAGGGCCGCCGACCCGGTGGCCTCCTCGTAGTCCAGGCCCTTGAGCACGTGCAGGACGACGCTGACGGCCAACAGGACCACCGTGGCCCGCCAGGCCCGCCGCTTCCGCCGGCGCAGCCCCGCGGAGAGCAGCACCAGCAGCATCCCGACGACGACGGTGAACGCAGACGCCTGCCGTGACACCGCCATGGGCAGCAGTGCCCTCAGGTCGTCGAGGCGCGAGCGCCACCCCGGGGTCACGGCCGAGGCCATGTCCAGCAGACCGATGGCGAGTGTCAGCAGAGCGGCGACACGCGGGATCCACCGCCGCTTCTCCCGGGCCGCCTGAGCGGACCCACGGCACTTCGGCAACAGCTCTCCCTGCTTCACGGACATGCCAGCCCGACGTGAACTCCCGAGTATGGAGGCCGTCGCGTTGCGTGCGGCACGAGGGCTGTCACATCGCCCAGTGCAGGGCGTCGCGCAGCGCCGGCCGCCACACGCCGAAGTCGTGCCCGCCCGGTCGCAACCACAGCGTGACGGTGAAGCCGCGGCGCCCGGAGAGGACACGCGCCATCTCCCGGATGTCGCCCAGCGGCTCGTGATCATCGCGGCCGCAGTCGAGCCAGACCCGCATCGGCGGGTTGGGCGGCAGCGTCGAGGCGTAGCGCGCGGGTGTGTTCGCGGCGACGACCTGCGCGAGATCCGGACGAGGGCCGAAGAGCTTCGCCATTCCCGGGTCGAAGGTGGGTCTGGCCAGGCCGGAGAGGTCGATAATGGTCGCGACGAGGTCGCGGTGGCGCAGGCCGAGGTTCAGCGCGCAGAACCCGCCCGCCGACATACCGGCCAGCACCCGGTCGGTCCGGTCCGGGATCGACCGCAGCCGGGTGTCGATCGCGGGGATCACATCCTGGATCACGTACGTCTCGACGTGCTCGGTGGCCCCGTCGACGCATTCGCTGTCATCCAGCCAGCCGCGGCTCACCCGCGGCGCGACGAGGATCGCGGGCCGGGGCACGCGCCCAGGCGAGCCGCCCGCCGCCTCATCCGCGCCGATCTGGGCGGCCTCGCCGCCGCGGAACCAGTCGGTGGGCACCCCCGGGGATCCATGCAGGAGGTAGACGACGGGGAAGCGGGCCCGCGGCTCGGTGAAGTACTGCGGCGGCAGGTAGACCATGGCGTCGCGGGTACCGAAACCGCTGCGCGTGCCGGCGATCGGCAGCTCGACGACAACCCCGTCGGGATAGCGCCGCCCCGATCCCGGGGCCAGGGCCTCGTCCGCCGGCGCCGTCGGCCAGGACTTCACCCCGAGGACGTCGTCGAGGCGCGGCAGGTAGCCGTAGTGGGCGTTGACGAGGTCACCGGCCGTCGCCACGGTGAGCAGGAACGCCAGGCACCCGGCCGCGATCGGGCCGGCCCGGCCGCGCCGGCGCACCGCGAGCAGGGCGCAGACCGCCCAGCAGATCACCGTCAGCGCCACCAGGGCCGACAGGAACCACCCGCTGATGATGACCACAGAGCCCACCGCACGAGCCCGTCCCACTCCCGGCGCGTGGGCTCCGGTACGTACGGCCCGCGCTCTGCCACCACTATGGCCCACGATGGCGCGTGGTTCCGGTCCGTTCCAGCGGATCCGGGTGGGTGTCCTCCCGGTGGGGGTGGGAGGACACCCTGGGCGTGATGCCGTCAGCGGGCTGTCAGCGCACGACCTGTCAGCGCACGACCGGTCAGCGCGTGACCAGGCCGGGGTTGCCCGCCTCGGTGGTGAAGGAGCCGGCGGTCACAAGGGTGCCGTCGGGGGTGGTGACCCTACTGACGGTCTTCCAGTCGACGTCGGCGGACTCGCGGCCGAGGTTGACAAGGACGTAACCGCGCAGGCCGTTGTAGAACTTCAGATGCGGGTTGCGGGCCAGGTAGTTGGCCCAGTTCGACGGCTGGGCGGAACCGTTGCCACCACTGGTGATCGAAGTGGCGACGATCTCGGTGCCGAGGACCTTCGACGCCGGGTCGGCCCAGTCGTCGAGGATGTCGAATCCGTACGCCACGTGCACGTCACCGGTGAGGACCATCAGTTCCCTGCCGGAGTTCCCCCTGCCGGGCAGACTGTTCTTCCAGCCGTCGATCAGCCGCTGCCGCGACGCCGGGTAGCCGTCCCAGGAGTCCATCGACAGGGTCCCGTCGCCGTTGGGGTTCGCCCGGCGGGAGAAGGTGACCTGCTGAGCGACGACGTTCCACTGCGCCTTCGACCTCGCCCATCCGTCGGTGAGCCACTTCTCCTGGTCGAGGCCTGGCAGCGTCTGGGACTCGGCCTCGGACGCCGCGGTCGGCAGCTTCCAGCCGTCGCCGTTGGCCTGGTCGGTGCGGTACTGACGGGTGTCGAGGACGTCGAACTGCGCCAGCCTGCCCCAGTTGAGGCGCCGGTAGAGCTGCATGTCCGGCCCGTTCGGGAACTGCGGCCTGCGCAGCGGCTGGTTCTCCCAGTACGCGCGGTAGGCGGCGGCGCGCCGGAGCAGGAAGTCCGCCACCGGCCCGTTGGTCTCGGAGGTCTCGTCGGCGTAGTTGTTCTCGACCTCATGGTCGTCCCAGGTGACGACGAACGGGTGGGCGGCGTGCGCGGCCATCAGATCCGGGTCCGACTTGTACAGGCCGTAGCGGATCCGGTAGTCGTCCAGGGTGGCCGTCTCGAGGCTGACCGTGGCGGGCAGCACCCGGTCGGTGTAGGCACGGGCGCCACCGACGGCGCTGACCGCGTACTCGTAGAGGTAGTCGCCGGTGTGGAAGACGGCGTGCACGTCCTCCTGCGCCAGGTACCGGTGGGCGGTGTAGTAGCCCTGGTCGTAGCGCTGGCAGGAGACGTTCGCGAACCTCATCGAGCGCACCGGGGCGCCCGGGGCGGGCGCGGTCCGGGTCCGGCCGACCGGGCTCACCCAGGTGCCCACGCGGAACCGGTAGTAGTACTCACGGTCCGGCGACAGGCCCTGGACGTCCACGTGCACGGAGTGGCCGAACTCGGGGTGCGCCCATTCCTGGCCGCGGCGCACGACGCGACGGAACTGTTCGTCGGAGGCGAGCTCCCAGCTGACGGAGATCCGGGCCGCGGGCAGCCCGCCGTCGGCGACGAGCGGTTCCGGTGCCAGCCGGGTCCACAGCAGCGTCGAGTTGTGCTGCGGGTCGCCGGAAGCCACGCCGAGCGTGAACGGGTTGCTCGTCACCTGGGTCGCCGCGAGCTCGGGCGCACTGGCCGAGGCCATGCCGGGAAGCCCGACGGTGAACGCGAGTGTCGCGGCCGCGCCGGACAGGGTGAGGAACCTACGCCGTTCCAGGCCACGAGCAGCTGCCCGCAGTTCGGCGGAGTACTCAGAACTCATCGTCACGCGATGCCTTCCTCGTTGAGGGGCTGACGGCGTGTCAGCCTCTCAACGAGAGGTGGCCGCCTGGGAAACGCGGAACGTCCGACTGGAACCGATTTGTCAAAGCGAAAAATCGGGTGATCACGCTTCGCCGCGGGCATCCGGTGTGAAACTGCCTCGCCGAACAGATGAAACTGCTGGTCAGTGGTCGTATTCGGTGCCGGGGTGATCCTGTCGTGCGTGCCCGCGAGAGGTCTCGGGCCCTCACTGCGCGTGCTGTGAGGAGCGATCTGTGCCGGCCTGGAGGCAGGGTCGATCCCGCATCCTGACGTGCTGTCGAGGGACAACGTCCCGACGGTGCCGGGGCGTCCGGCCCGCCTATGGTGGGCACAAAGAGTCATTATTTTCTCGACGGATCGTCATTACGTACTAGTGTCCAGTCTGGCTCCGCTACTGACGGTGCGATGGTGTAGCGGAACTCGCGGTGGGACGCCGGATGGGATGGCGATGTCGGAGGCCGCGCCGGGGCGACGTCGAACCGTCCGCCGCGCCGGGTCGGCGATGTGGTGACGGACGCTGCTAGCAGGGCGGCCCGGTCGACGAGAGGAAGGAAGTCGGCGGAAGCCACCGTGAGACCACGGAAAAATTAATCAGACCAATGCTGGGTCGCCAGCTGGATCACTGTGGTCTCCGGTTTGGTTGGGCGGTGGAGAATCCTCACGGTCTGTGTTCGTAACAGGAAAAGGACAGGGCTAGGGGGGACCACGGTGGCGGGCCACTTCTGACTAATTGTGCGAGCTTCCCGTATCCCGGATCGCCGGGATACGGGAAGCTCGCACTGCGCCCGACGGCGCGCCTTGAACTCGACCGGTGGTTTCCGCCGTCGAGCTGTACGACGGGGGAGTATCTGCGGTGATCCGCAGAAAAAATGCAGGGAATATTGCGCCGCTGGTACCCGTCTGTCCGGCTTGCGGTCCTCTGGTCGCCTGTTCGCCGATCCACCGCCCGTCCAGGGTGATCTTCCGCAGTCCACAGAGGGGTGATGCACGCCATGACCGAGCCGGTCAGCGTATCCGCTGATGTCGACCTTTCCGCGCAGCCGTTGAGTCTTGGCTCCGCCGCGGCGCGAAATCTCGCGACCACGACCAAGTCCGTCCCGCAGATGCAGGAGATCTCCTCCCGCTGGCTGCTGCGGATCCTGCCCTGGGTGCACACGGCCGGTGGCGTGTACCGGGTGAACCGGCGCCTCACGTACATCGCCGGCGACGGCCTGCTCACCTTCACCAGCACCGGCTCGCAGATCCAGGTCGTCCCCGCGGAGCTCACCGAGCTCCCCCCGCTGCGGGGTTTCGAGGGTGACGAGCTCGCCGCGCTCGCCGACGGCTTCGTCCAGCGGGAGTACTCCGCGGGCGACGTCCTCGTCACCAGTGGAGACGCCGCGGACGCCGTCTTCCTCATCGCGCACGGCAAGGTCGGCAGGTTCGGGCCCGGAGCCTACGACGACGAGCGGTCGCTGGGAATCCTCAGCAGCGGCGAGTACTTCGGTGACGAGGTCCTGATCGAGGCGGACGCGACCTGGGGTTACACGGCCCGTGCCCTCACCGGCACGACGGTGCTCGTCCTGCCCCGCCAGCGGTACCAGCAGCTTCTGGACGCCTCCGACACGCTGCGGGCCTGGGTGGAGGACTACCGCGCCCGTGTCGTGCCCGTGCAGAACCGGTACGGCGAGGCCGAGATCGCGATCTCGGCCGGCCACGTCGGCGAGCCGGTGCTGCCCGGCACGTTCGTCGACTACGAGCTGGCGCCCCGCGAGTACGAGCTGAGCGTCGCCCAGACCGTGCTGCGGGTGCACAGCCGGGTCGTCGACCTCTACAACGAGCCGATGAACCAGCTCGAGCAGCAGCTGCGGCTGACCGTCGAGGCGTTGCGTGAGCGCCAGGAGCAGGAGCTGGTGAACAACGCCGACTTCGGCCTGCTGCACAACGCGGACCTGCGCCAGCGCATTCACACCCGGACGGGGCCACCGACCCCGGACGACCTCGACGAACTGCTGAGCCGCCGGCGGAGCACGCATGTTCTGCTCGCCCATCCGCGCGCCATCGCGGCGTTCGGCCGGGAGTGCACGGCGCGCGGCATCTACCCGGCGACGGTGCTGTTCCATGACCAGCATGTGCCGGCCTGGCGTGGTGTTCCCCTGCTGCCGGTGAACAAGATCCCGGTCAGCGTGGCCGGGAAGACGTCGATCCTCGCGCTGCGCACCGGTGAGGAGAGCCAGGGCGTCATCGGGCTGCACCACGTCGGTCTTCCCGACGAGCTGGAGCCGGGGCTTTCCGTCCGGTTCATGGGGATCAGCGAGAAAGCAATCATCTCCTATCTGGTGACGACCTACTACTCCGCCGCCGTTCTGGTGCCCGACGCCCTCGGGATCCTGGAGAACGTGGAGATCGGGCGGCACTAGCCGCGCACCTCCGACCGGCGCCGCCGCGGCGGAGACCCTGGCGCGGCGGCGCGGTTTCCCGGGATGTTTCTCGTCGGTGATCCGAGCACAGAGGAAGGTGTGCAGCGCGTTATGCAACCGTTCACGCTACCCCGGTTTTACGTACCGTATCCGGCGCGGCTCAACCCGAACCTGGAGGCCGCCCGCGCGCACAGTCTGGTCTGGGCCGGCGAGATGGGAATGATCGACCCGGCCGACGGAGGGCCCGCGATCTGGACGCAGCGTGACTTCGAGGCGCACGACTACGCCCTGTTGTGCGCGTACACCCATCCCGACGCCACCGCCGAGCGGCTCGCGCTCATCACGGACTGGTACGTGTGGGTGTTCTACTTCGATGACCATTTTCTCGAGCTTTTCAAGCGAACCGGCGACATGGCCGGCGCCCGCGAATACCTGGACCGGCTGCATGCCTTCATGCCGGTCGACGGCGTTGCCGAGCGGGCCACCGGAAACGCGGCGGACAGGGCTGCCGACAAGACAGCCGACAAGACAGCCGACAAGACAGCCGACAAGACAGCCGACAAAGCCGCCGGCGAAGCCGCCGAAGGCTCTTCCGGTAGCGCACCGGCGTCGGCGCCGGTGAACCCGGTCGAACGCGGCCTGGTCGACCTGTGGTCGCGTACCGTTCCCGACCGCACCGCGGCATGGCGGCAGCGGTTCGTCGCGAACACCCGCAACCTGCTGGACGAATCCCTGTGGGAACTCGCCAACATCAACGACAACAGGGTGTCGAACCCGATCGAGTAAATCGAGATGCGGCGCAAGGTCGGGGGAGCGCCCTGGTCGGCGAACCTTGTCGAGCATGCCGCCGACGCCGAGGTGCCGGCGTCCGTCGCGGACCGGCGTCCGATGCGCGTGCTGCTCGACACCTTCGCCGACGCCATCCACCTGCGGAACGACCTGTTCTCCTACCAGCGCGAGGTCGAGGTCGAAGGCGAGCTGAGCAACGGGGTCCTGGTGCTTGAGCGGTTCCTCGGCTGCGACACCCAGAGCGCGGCCGAGCTCGTGAACGACCTGCTCACGTCCCGGCTGCACCAGTTCGAGCACACGGCGGTCGTCGAGGTCGCGCCGCTGCTGGACGAGAACGGCGCTGATCTGCCTGCCCGCGCCGCCGTTCTCGCCTACGTCAAGGGCCTGCAGGACTGGCAGTCCGGCGGCCACGAATGGCATCTTCGCTCCAGCCGCTACATGAACGACAGCGCGGCCACGCCGAGCCTGCTGCCGCCCGGCCCGAGTGGCCTGGGCACGTCCACCGCCCGAGTGCTGGAATCGATCCTCGCCACGGCACCGCAGCGCCTGCGGGCCTTCAGCCACGTGCCCTTCCAGGCCGTCGGATCCATGCCTGTTCCGGCTCCCTACATGCCCTTCGAGACGGGCGAGAACCCCCACCTGGCGAGCGCCCGGCGCGACACCGTCCGATGGTCTCGGGCGACGGGCCTGCTCGACCCGGTCCCCGGCATCTGGGACGAGCACAAGCTCGTCTCCTACGACTTCCCGCTCTGCGCCGCCTGCATCCACCCCGCGGCGGACCGGGACGCGCTTTTCCTGGCCGCGCGCTGGCTCACCTGGGGAACCTACGCGGACGACTACTATCCGGTGGTCTTCGGAAGAACCCGGGACCTCGCCGGCGCGCGGGCATGTACGGAGCGGCTGAAGGAATTCCTCCCCCTGGAGTTCGGGGCGGGCACGGAGGCGGCACCCCCACCGGTGATCCCCCTGGAAAAGGCGCTGGCCGACCTGTGGGCGAACACCGCGCCGCCGCTGGACCGCGACGCCCGCCGCGCCTTCCGCGGCGCGGTCGACAGGATGCTCGACAGCTGGCTGTGGGAGCTGGCGAACCACGCCGGCAACCGGATACCCGATCCGGTGGACTACCTGGAGATGCGGCGGGCGACCTTCGGCGCCGATCTGACCATCACCCTCACCCGGATCGGCTCCGAATCGAACCTGCCGGCCGAGGTCGCTGCGGCGGGCCCGATCCGCGCGCTGGAGAACTCGGCCGCTGACTACGCCGCCCTGCTCAACGACATCTACTCGTACCAGAAGGAGATCCAGTTCGAAGGCGAGCTCAACAACGGTGTTCTGGTGGTGCGCAACTTCCTCGACTGCCCCACCGAGCGGGCCATGGCGGTGGTCAACGACCTGATGACCGCCCGGATGCGGCAGTTCGAGCACATCGTGGACCGTGAGCTGCCCGCCATGTTCGACGCCTTCGGCCTCGCCGAGGACGCCCGGGCCGCGGTCGGGCGTCACGTGGGTGAGCTGCGGAACTGGATGGCGGGCGTGCTCCGCTGGCACGAGGGGACCCGCCGCTACGACGAGTCGGAGCTGCGCCGGCATCCGGCGGCCGGTGTCCCGCCGTTCGGCTCACCGACCGGGCTCGGGACGTCCGCCGCGCGTCTCGCCGCCGGCATCGCGCGCACCGGCACAGGCGGCCTGGCGGCTCGGCCCTGACCACTGACAGCCCGGACGCCCCCTGACAGCCCGGACGCCCCCCTACCGCTCGGACGTCCGGTGCACGCCCTGGTCAGGCCACTTTCGCGGGGCCGGGAGCAGGCGTCGGAACCGACGGTGTGGCGACCGTTGCGCGGGGGAGGACGAGCGAGCCGAGGAAGGCGACGGCGACCGAGACCAGGCCGACGAGGACGGTGGCGAGCAGTCCGGCGTCCGGGCCGTGCCGGGCGCTCTGCGCGAAGAAGAGCGCGCCGCCGCCGGAGACCCCCAGCGCCGAAGCGAACTGCTGGGTGGTGGTGAGGACGCCGCTGACCGTCCCGCTGATGTCCGCCGGGGCGGCGGCCATCACGGTCGCCGCCAACGCCGGGATCACCAGACCGTTGCCGAGACCGGCGACCATCAGCAGCGGGGTCAGTTCCCAGGCCGAGACACCGGTGCCCTCCACCGCGACCGCCACCGCGAAGCCGACCAGCGACAACGAGGTGGCCAGCGCACCGGCACTGAGCACGCGAGGCCCGAACCGGCCGGCCAGCGGCCGGGCGCACAGCGACGCCAGCGCGAACACGACACCGAGCGGTGCGAACATCAGCCCGGCGTTCAACGGTGAGCGGTGCTGGCCGGCCTGCAGGAAGATCGTGAGCGAGAGCAGGAAACCGCCGAAGAACAGGAAGTAGCCCGCGCTCATCACCATGCCGCCGACCACCGGCCGGGACCGCACCACCGCCGGCGGGATGATCGGGTGTCCGCCGCCGCGGGCCAGGCGTGCCTCCCAGCCGGCGAACCCGCCGAGAACGAGAAGGCCGGCGGTGAGCGCGAGCCACGTCCACAGCGGCCATCCTTCGTCGCGGCCCAGGGTGAGCGGGACGAGCACCAGGCCGATACCGAGCGTCAACGCGCCGAGCCCCACCGGGTCGAGGCGCTCCGGGCGCGCGGCCCGCGACTCGGTGACCAGCCGCCGCGCGCCGACCAGCGCCGCCAGCCCGATCGGGACGTTGACCAGGAAGATCGGACGCCAGCCGAGACCGAGGATGTCCAGGTCGAGCAGCACTCCGCCGAGGACCTGGCCGCAGACGCCGCCGAGCCCGATCGTGACGCCGAAGAAGGCGAAGGCCCGCGCCCGCTCCGCCGGCGGGAAGGTCACGGTGATCAGCGCGAGGACCTGGGGGACCATGGCGGCCGCGCCGGCACCCTGCAGCAGCCGGCCACCGATGAGCGTCGCCTCGTTCGGCGCGACACCGCACAGCGCCGACGCGGCCGTGAAGACGGCCATGCCGATCAGGTACAGGCGACGGCGTCCGAACCGGTCACCGAGCCGACCGCTGGTGACCAGACCGGCGGCGTAGGTGAACGAGTAGCCGCCCACGATGAGCTCGAGGCCGGCATTGGACGCGCCCAGGTCACTCTCGATGCTCGGTGCCGCCACGTTGACGACGAAGACGTCGAAAAGGCTCATGAAGCTGGCGATGAGGATCACCGGGAGCGCCCGCCACCGTCGCGAATCCACCACCGCGGCCGGTGGCCCGGGGTTGCCTGCGGCCCGGCTGACGCCGACGCCGACGCCGCCGTGTTTCCCGGCCCCGCCGTGTTCGCCGGCCCCGCCGTGTTCGCTCCCGGCCTGACGCGCCGCTGTGTCGACACCGCCCGACATACGCACCGGGCTCCTTCCACAACCGAGTCTGTAGAGCCGGACAGTCCCGCCTACCTGCGCCTTCGACGCGAGCGGGCCCACCAGCTGATCGACACTGCCGGCCGATCGACACTGCAGAAGTCCACGCGCGGATTCGGAATTCCCGGCCGAGGCCGCCGCGTCGGGGCCAGCGGGCCCGTGACGCGCGGCGAGCCGTCCGATCGAAATCGCATATGTGCAGGTCAGCGGTACGAGCGAGACGGCCTTCCGGTGGGGAAGTGAGCCCGGACACACCCCCGGCGACTCCTCGCGGCACTTCTGGTGAAGCCCGTGGCCGGGCCCGGCCGCACCTGCACACGGTTCCGTGGCCGGTGTGGGCGAATGCGGGCTACCGTGGGTAAATGGGAGGACGCTGATGACGTCCGGCGTGGTCGCGCCGCAGCTGCGTGCCGGGCTGCGCAGGTCACCGCGGGTACGCGTCGACCGTGCCTGGGTTCGCGGCCTGGTCCGGCTCGCGATCCGTCGGATGCCCACGGTGGCAACCACCGGTGTCACCGTGGAGACCGTGTCTGTCGCGGGCCACGATGCCCGGCTCTACCGCCCGGACGTCCGGCATTCGGGCGCCGCGCTGCTGTGGATCCACGGCGGTGGAATGATCATGGGGTCGGCGGTCCAGGATGATCGTCAATGTGGTCAGACCGCGCTCGAGCTCGGCATCGTCGTCCTGTCCGTCAACTACCGGCTCGCCCCGGCCTTTCCGTTTCCCGCGGCGCTCGACGACTGTCAGGCGGGGTGGGAATGGCTCGTACGGCAGGCCGGTGAGCTGGGCGTGGACCCGTCGCGAGTGGCGATCGGAGGCCAGAGCGCCGGTGGCGGGCTGGCTGCCTGCCTGGTCCAGCGGCTGTGCGACACCGATGGGCCCGCGCCGGCCGCCCAGTGGTTGCACGCCCCGATGCTCGACGATCGCACCGCTGCGCGACGTGAGCTGGACGCGGCCCGTCACCCGGTGTGGGACAACCGGCTCAACCGCTTCGGCTGGCGTTCCTACCTGGCCACCGATCCCGGAGCCCCGGCCCTGCCGGAGTTCGCCGTCGCGGCCCGCCGCGCGGACCTGCGAGGACTTCCGCCCGCCTGGGTCGGGGTGGGCGATGTCGATCTCTTTCTCGACGAGAACAGGGACTACGCGCAGCGGCTGAGCGCCGCCGAAGTACCGACGACCTTCCACGTCGTGCCCGGCGCACCGCACGGATTCGAGACCTGGGCCCCGGACACCGACCTGAGCCGCGCCTATCTGGCCGCGGCGCGAGACTGGTTGCGCCACGTGCTCGGCGAAGAAGCCTGAGCGCGGAACGAGACAACCCACCGTGGCACGGTGACGCAGCCCGCAGAAAAGAGTGCCTTCTTCCTCAGACTCCGCGCGGTCACAAGAATTTGATCCGGGCCAACGAGCCGCCGTGGTCGAGTGAGACCCTGCGTGAGTCCGGCATCCAGGCCGATATTGGCGAATCCGGAAAATATCAGTCTGTTCGTGCCGCGGAGCCGGCGCCGGGAACCGACGTCTACGCCACGATCCGGCTCGGTTGGGACGGTCATTCTTGTGCGGGAGACCATCGGTTTCTGATCCGGCACGGCCGGCTGTGGGCCGATCGCGGCCGGCCGGCCCGCGGGCCGGAGCGGGTGTTCTGGCGTCACCCATGAACGCTTATTTGTTCAAGTGGTGTTTCGTTTGTGTGTACCTTGTTGGGCGCAATCGTCCACAGTGCACCTTGTGACCGCTCCTACCATCTTGCCCACGGACCGTCCGGCAGCGCACTCGCACCCGTTCGCGGTGGTCGATGTGGAGACGTCCGGGCTGGCCGCGGACCGGGACCGGATCCTGTCGATCGCAGTCGTGCAGGTCGGCACGGACGGTTCGGTCGGTGAGCGGTGGACCACGCTGTTGGACCCCGGCTGCGACCCCGGCCCGGTACACATCCACGGCCTCACCCGGGAGCTGCTGGCCGGAAGCCCCACATTCGCCGACGTCGTCGACGAGCTGGCCTCCCGCCTCGCCGGGCGGGTGATGGTCGCGCACAACGCGTCCTTCGACTGGCGTTTCCTCACCGCGGAGGCCGCGCGGGCCGGCCGGGAGCTGCCGATCGAACGACGGATGTGCTCCTGTGTGCTGGCTCGGCGGCTGGACCTGCCGGTCCCCGACTTCAGGCTGGCGACCATCGCCGACTTCTGGGCGGTGCCCTTCGAGCGCCAGCACGACGCACTGGCCGACGCCCTGGTGGTCGCCGAGGTCCTGCCGCGCATGCTCGCCCTGGCCGGGGAGCAGGACCTGGAGCTGCCCATCACTGCCGGTGACCGGACGCCCGCACCACGGCCGACCTCGGCGCCGCGAGCCCGCTGCGCGTTCGTCAACCCGGGCCCGCTCGCCGACGCCGGCCTGATCCAGGGCATGCGGATCGCCTTCACCGGGGAGACAGACACTCCCAGAGATCGTTTGGAACAGCTCGCCATCGACGCCGGACTCGCCGTCGCGACCTCGGTGAGCCGCCGCACGAGCGTGCTCGTGACGAACCACGTCGGCTCCGGCAGCGGCAAGGCGAAGGCTGCCCTGGCGCACGGCGTTCCCGTCATCGACGAGGCAACCTTCCTGCGGCTGGCCGCCAACGTCGCCGCTGGCAGCCCCCGCGACCTCCCCGCACCCGCGCTGGTTCGCGCTCCGGCGCTGGTTCCCACCCCTGCTCCCGTCGCGGCGCCCACGCCGACAGGTGAACCTGCGCCGGTCACTCAGCCCGTGTCGGCTGCTCCGGCTGCTCCCACGGCGACGTCGGCGACGTCGGCGACGTCGGCCGCGTCGGCGACGTCGGCTGGTCCCACGGCTGGGCACGTTCCGGCCGCGCGGGGCGGTGGCGGGCCGGCGGCGCGGCGACCGTTCGCCGTGCGGCGCGTCCTCGTCCTCGGCGGGCCGCACGCCGAGGCTGCCGCTCTGCGGGAACGGGTCATCACCGCCGGTGGCCTGGCGGCGGTGAACCTGACCGCCAGCGTGACGGACGTGGTGTGCCTTCCCGGCGGGGAAACTGACCGCAGGATGGCGCGGATCCATACCCTCGGACTCCCGGTGACCACCGCCGACACGTTCCTGCGGCTGCTCGACGACCTGCTCGCCACCGGGCGCCGAGCGCCCGTCCAGTTGGGTGGCGGCGCGCCGAAGCCGCTGGCGCGGGGCGCCGTCGTGGACCTCCCGGTCGCGACGGCAGGCGCGCGCTGGACCGTCGCCGCCACCTGGGCCTGGGACAGCACGGCGGAGATCGACCTGGTCGCGTTCCTGGTGGGCGTGAACGAGCTGGTCGGTGACGACGACGACTTCGTCTTCTTCAACCAGCCGCACACCGACGACGGTGCCGCCAGCCTCAGCGTGGACGGCCCGTCGGAGCAGGCGATCACTCTCGATCTCATGACCCTGCCAAGCTCGGTGCATCGGGTTGTCGTCGCGGCGGCACTCGGTGACGGCCGGACCTTCGGTGACATCGGGCCCGTCAACGTGGCGGCCCGCACCCCGGACGGGCAGCCGTGGCTGCACGCGACCCTGGACGCGGCGACCACCGAGCGAACCATGGTGCTTGCCGAGGTGTACCGCCGCAACGGCATGTGGCGGTTCCGCGCGGTCGGCCAGGGCCACAACCACGGCCTGGTCGACCTGGCCCGCGGCTACGGCGTCGACGCCACCGACTGAGCCAGACGCCACCGCCTGAGCCACCGGCCGGGGTGATCAGGGGCGTCGGCGGCGGTGATGGTGGGACATCCCCGGCGACCGGTCCGTGGGAGAGTTACCGGTTGGCGGATCGTCGCAGGCTCCTCACCGTGGAAGTGGGTGCTGTTCTCGTGGAGTACGTGAAGCTGGGGTCGACCGGTCTGGAGGTCTCCCGTGTCTGCCTGGGCTGCATGAGCTATGGCACGCCTGGGCAGGGGACGCATCCGTGGTCGCTGGACGAGGAGGCGTCCCGGCCGTTCTTCGAGCGGGCGGTCGAGGCGGGCGTCACCTTCTTCGACACCGCGAACGTCTACTCGCTGGGCCGCAGCGAGGAGATCACCGGCCGAGCCCTGCGTGACTTCGCCCGGCGTGACGAGGTCGTGATCGCCACCAAGGTGCAGGGCCGGATGCGGCGCGGCGCCAACGGCGCGGGACTTTCCCGCAAGGTCATCATGACCGAGATCGACGCCAGCCTGCGTCGCCTCGGCACCGACTACATCGACCTGTACCAGATCCACCGCTGGGACGACTCGACGCCGATCGAGGAGACCCTGGAAGCGCTGCACGACGTCGTCCGCGCCGGCAAGGCCCGGTACATCGGCGCCTCGTCGATGGCCGCCTGGCAGTTCGCCAAGGCCCTGTTCGTCGCGGAACGCCACGGCTGGACACGCTTCGTCTCGATGCAGAACCACTACAACCTCCTCTATCGCGAGGAGGAGCGGGAGATGCTCCCGCTGTGCGCGGACCAGGGGATCGGTGTCATCCCGTGGAGCCCGCTCGCCCGCGGCCGCCTCACCCGGGACTGGGACACCACCACCACCCGCACCGAGACCGACGCCTTCGCCCGGAGCCTCTACCACGACGACGACCGGCTGATCGTCGACGAGGTCGCCAAGATCGCCGCGGAGCGCGGAGTCAGCCGGGCCCAGGTGGCACTGGCGTGGCTGGTACGTAATCCGGTCGTCGTCGCCCCGATTGTCGGCGCGACCAAGCCCGAGCATCTCGACGAGGCTGTCGCCGCGCTCGACCTGGTGCTCACCGACGACGAGGCCGCCCGCCTCGAAGCCCCCTACCGGACCCGCCCGGTCGCCGGCATCTCCGTCCCGCCCCGTCGCGCCGTGGCCAGCCGCTGACACCGCGTCGTGGGATCGGCCCCGTGCCGGCCAGGTGTTCCAGAGCCGCGTACCTCGGCTCGTCAGCGGGTGTTCCTCCCGGAGAGGGGACTGAACGGTGGGTGTCAACCAGCGATCCCAGGTCGAGATGACGGCGGAGGAGGTCTCGGCCTACGTGGCGACGCGTCGCACCGCGACGCTCGTCTCGCTCGGCCCGGGCGGGCATCCACATGCCGTCGCGATGTGGTTCGCCGTCCTCGACGGGGTCCTGTGGTTCGAGACGAAGGCGAAGGCGCAGAAGGCGCAGAACATTCGCCGCGACCCGCGGGTGACCGTCCTGATGGAGGATGGCCTGACCTATGACGCGCTGCGCGGCGTGTCCCTGGAAGGCCGGGCCGAGATCGTCGATGACGCCGAGGCGCTGTGGAAGGTCGGGGTCAACGTCTGGGAGCGTTATCACGGCCCGTACAGCGACGAGATGAAGCCGCTTGTGGAGAACATGCTGCACAAGCGGGTCGCCGTGCGGGTCGATGTCGAGCGCGTCCGTTCCTGGGATCACCAGAAGCTCGGCCTGCCTCCGATCCCGATGGGCGGGACGACGGCACCCCACTACCCGCAGCCCCCGGCGCCCTAGGACCTCTGCGCCGGTGGCCTTTCTGCCAGTTCGGCCACGGGCCGGGCCTGGCCTGGCGTTTTCACCACGGGTGAGCACTATTGCCGTGGTCGAGGGCGCTGCTGCTCGCCTCCTCAGCCATGCAGGAGATCCGGGCCGCCGGTGAAATCGTCCGGGTGCGTCAGGGGGTGTTCGTCGAACGTGACGTCGTGCCCGAGAACCGAGTCGGCGGTCGGGTCGAGATGATCGACGTGATCGCCATGATCGGCGGGACCTTTCCAGTCGTGGGTGTCGTCGGCGTGCTCCTTGGGCCCGTGGTCATCCAACCCGTCACCGAAGCCGCCTTCGTGTTCATGGGAGGCGTGCTGGAACTCGTGGGCGTCCGGCCCGACGACCTGCTTGGCGCCGGCCTGGTCGTCGTTGTGATCGGCTGCTGTGCGGCTGTCGGCCAGTGCCGCCGCGGCGTTGGACATCTCCGGCCGGCCGGCGTGCGGGTCGAGATCCCAGCCGGTGTCCCATCCATGGCCCCACTCGGCCTCACCACCGCCACCGCTTCCGGCAGCGGCACCGCTTCCGGCAGCGGCACCGTCACTGTCGTGACCGGTGAGCTGGAACCCGGAGGACTCGTCCGCGTGCTTGGCGAGGCTGTCGTCCTCCGGTGTCTTCGCTCCGCTATCGCCATCGCTGTCCGCGTGGGCCACACTGCCGTCGTGTTGGTCGGCTCGGCCGTCGTGGTGGGCCGTCGAGTCCGGGTCCAGTTCGTGGGCCGGCTCCTGGTCGTGTGGCGTGTCGTGGTCCAGGTCGTGGGTGTGGTGGTCCGTGTCGGCCACCGTGCCCGCAAGAAGCGCAGTGGCGACCACCGTGGCGCCGACGACCGCGCCGCCGGCGGCCGAGGCGAGCAGGGGCGGCAGACCTGGGTCGTTGTGTCGCCCGGCGTAGGTGGCGACGTGGGGGCGTGTCCGGTCGAACTGGCTGCTGAAAAGGGGCATATCCGCGGCCTGCGCCTTTCAGAAGTCGGCGAACCGAGGGGTGCTGACGGCGTCCCGGGCTGCGCGCAGATGGTCGGCGATGGCGCCGCGACCCACCCGGATCCCGGAGTTCGCGGGATAGCGCCGCAGTACGTCCAGCCGGGCGAGGCGTCGCGCGACGGCCCGCAGCACCTCGTGGCGGGCGTCGACCGGCGCTCCGCGCAGTTCGAGGGCCATCTGACGAGTGGTCTCCCAGCGTGGCGCGAACAGGTTCTCGGTGAGTACATAGCCCAGCACCGGAAGCGTGGTGGTGACAAGAGTGTTCCACCGGTCGATCACCGTCGCCCAGCCGCGGGCGGACTGCGCCCCGACCGCCGCGACGCGCTTCTCGCCCTGGGCGTACCGGCTGTAGACCTGGCTCGCACCGGAGACGAGGAAGACCGGATTGAGCAACGCGGCGACCCCGAGAGACACGGCGGCGCTGGTGTAGTCCGGTCGTGGCAGAGCCGCCGGGTCGAGGTCGAGCAGCCGCGACACCTGCGCGGCGAGCTGACCGGTCTCGGCTGCGGCACGTTGCGCGGGAGCGAGCGCGGCCCGCAGCCGACCCTCCTGCGCTTTCAGCCAGGCCGGCTCGCGGCCCCCGGTGAGTGGCTCCAGCAGCCGTGCGTCGCGATGCCGGACGAACGCCGGCAGCACCGAACCGACCTGGTCCAGGTGGCGCTGCAGCTCGACCAGCCCCTCGGCGAGGGTCGCGGCGGTGCGCGCACGCCCCTCGTCATCGCCCGGCAACGGCACCTGGCCGCCCAGCCTGGCGCCGATCCCGTCGCCGAGCAACACCGCATGTAGCTCGTAGAACGGACCGAAGATCGTATAGAGGAAGTAATCTTCCTCAAGGCCCGCGGCGGCGCGCAGCATGTCCGCGATGTGCCGAGGGTCGGTGAGCGCGTTGCGGCCGGCGACGATGTCGGTGTGCACCGCCCGCACCAGCTCGAGCTGCCCCACGATCGTCGCGTCAGCGGCCTCGGCCGCCTTGGCCGTTCCGGTCGCCGCGGCTGCCGCCGCGGTCACCCGCAGTTCCGCCCGCGCCTGGGTGGATGTCCCCGCCACCTCCCGCAGGGCGGAGAACGGCAGGTACAGGTCCACTCCAGGCCCACGGACCCGCAACGCGTCCGTGGAAACGGCGCAGGCCACCGGACGTCCATCGGCGAGCTCGGCCGGGTAGGGGCCGGTGGCCAATGTCCGCTCGGCCGCGGTCCGCACGCCTGGATGCTCCTGTAGGCGCCGGCCGAACGCCGCCGACTCACACTGCACCGTAACCGGACCGTGCTCCGGGTCGAACAGAACGAACCGCTCGGCGGAACCGGCGACCCGAAGCCGCGAGTCCGTCAGATCGAAACGTGCCACGACCTGGGAGCTGTGTACTTCCTGCAGTTCAAGGGTGGTGTCATGAAGGACGCAGTCCAGCCGGGCGACGTCGGCGCTGCCTGCCACCCCCCGCGCGGCGACGGCAGCGGACGTCCCGAACTGTGCCGGTCCTGTCCGCAGTGGCGTGGGGTGTTCTCCGGAGTGGTCCCTGCCGGCTTCGTCCGCGGCTGTCGCACCGTCGCCGCGCGCCGCGGCGACACCTACTGCCTCCGGCGATCCCGCCGGCCTCGCCGCGCCGGCCACCCGGTGGGACCCGGTGGCTGTGGCCGTGGCTGCCGCGGTGAGGAAAGCGTGCAGCACCTGCGGGGTGACAAGGTGCAGGATCACGCCGGTGAGGAAACGTCCCTCCAGGACGGCGCCGCCTCGCAGCCGTGCGGCCGTCGGCCCCATGGCGGTCAGCTCGATCCGGTTGCGGGGCCAGTCGACGAGCGTGCGCCCACGGGAACGCAGCTCCAGCCGCCCTCCTCGCACCACGACATACGCGGTCAGCTCCGGAAGTGCCGGAGCCACCGGCGGTAACGGTGGTACCGGAGGTACTGGCGGTACCGGAGGTGCGGGAGCGGCCGGCGGCGCCGGCGCCGCGGGGAACGGGAACGTCGACGAGTGCGGTCTGCCGGCGCCCCCGATCCCCGGCGCGGTAGCACCTGCTTCCACGGGCCCGATCCCCGCCGCCGAGCCACTCTGCGCCGTCGGATCGACGCCCGGGATGGCTGCTTCCGCTCCAGCCCCGCCGACAGCTCCGGACTCGGCAGCCCCGGCCGCCGGGTCGTCCTCGAACAGCAGCGTCACCGACACCGCGCACGGGCTGACGAACGAGGTCGAGGCGGCGTCCGCGAGCAGGCGGCCCTGCAAGCTGGTCAGCACCGCCAGAGCGTCGGGTGGCAGCGGCGCCACTGTGGACGCGCTCAGTGTCCGGTCGCCGGGCAGTCGCGCGTTGACGAAAAGGCGGGTGCTGCTCTCAACGAGCTCGACGGACGCATCCGGGTCGACGGCAGGTTCCAGGGCGGAGAAGACCCCGGCGCCGAGCACGTTCGTCTCGTGGACGTAGACAGCTGGACGGTCGGTCAGCAGCAGCCGGCGACTGCCCATCATGGAGAATCCGCTGGACCCGTGTTCGCGGATCGGGAACCACGCGCTGTCGAACACGATCCGGCCCTGGACCGGTCCGGGTACGGGCGCCGGACCGCCAGGTTGCCGGCCGGCCAGCCGCGCCGCCCTCCCGGCGAGCGCCCCCAGTCCCGCCTGTCCCTGCCCCGGACCGTGCCCTGGCTGTGCCTGCCCGTGACCCGCCGGACCCGCCGGACCCCGAGCCATCAGCCCTGGATCGCTCGGCCCCGGACCCGCTGGCGCAGGCCCCGGACCCGCTGGCGCAGGCCCCGGGCCTGGCTGCGATTGTCTCGGCGGCTGTCCGTCTCCCGGCCCCTGACTCCGCCCTGCCGGGCCCTGGAATCCCTGCATCTCCCTGTTCCTCTCAGGACGCCTGCTGCCCGTGCTGCCCGTGCCGGCCGCGCGGACCGTGCTGCCTGTGCTGCCTGTGCCGGCCGGGGCTCAGACCGGCAGACCGCGGGTCTGGGCACCGCCGAACATCGCCTGCCACAGGGCGTCGAGGTCGGTCAGATCGGCGAGGACGGCGTCCGCACCCGCGGCGGCGAGATCCTCGGCTGTGGTCTCACCGCTCGCCACCGCAACCGCCCGCACGCCGACGTCCAATGCTCCCCGCACGTCATGCGGGGTGTCACCGATGACAATGACGCGGGCGGGCGCGAACGTCCGGCCGTAGGCGGCCTGCGTGCGCTCGAGCGCGCGGCGGACGAGATCCGCACGATCCAGGCCGTCGTCTCCGTAGCCTCCGACGGAGAGGTCGAGGTGGTCGGTCAGCCCGAGGGCGCGTAGCTTCGAGCCGGTCACCGACCGCAGGTTGCCGGTCACCACCGACTGGATCACCCCCGCGACCGCGAGGCTCCCGATGGCTGCCGCCGCACCGGGCATCTGCCGGCCGAACTCCCGCATCCGGTCCTCGATCGTGACGGCCGCCCGCCCCATCGCCTCGAACAGCGCGCTGATGGTGTCGTCGTCGGTGGGAGCGTCGTTGGCCCGCAGCGTGTCCCGCACGATGGCCTGCTCGGTGCGGCCCGTCGTCACGGCCCGTTCCCGCAGCGGACGTCCGATCGTCTCGGTGAAGGCCGCCGCATGGATCTCCCGGCCCAGCGGCCGGATCGTCAGCAGGGTCGCGTCGATGTCCCACAGGACGAGGGCAGGCTCAGGCACCGCGCCATGATTCCACGCCGCCGCGGACGGACACCGGCAAGCCTGGCAGCCGTCACCGTGCGCACCCGGGACCGGAACTGCCGCAGAATGCCGAGCCCGGGCTTCCGCTGCCTCCCTCTTCGCCGCCGCCCCTGAGTAAGAAACGAGGATTTCCGCTCCTGCGGAGACTGTAGTAGAACCCGATCCTCGGACTTTGGCTGTTGTCAAGCAAGAGTTGAGGATTTTGGTCGTTCCGGCAACAAAAATCCGCAACTCTTGCGGATCGTCAAACGACTTTACGCCCCCATTCTCTCTATTGAGGTGAATTGTCGAGGGTGGCGCGTCGGTGCCGGATCCCTTGGGTCGGGCGGCGACTGGGCACGGGCCGCTTGGCCCAGCCGGGGACCCCGGATCCCCGCCGCTTTTCACGATTTTGATACACGCTCTGATGGCGCGGGATCCCCGGTGGGTCGGCGTTCGGCTAATGGGCACCCGGCCACCAGGTCAGTATCGGTGGTCTCGGATCCACCACATCTCGGGATCCTGCGATGCGATCTCCGTCGGACAAAACCGTCAGGGATTGCTCGCCGGCACTGGCAGTGGCAGTGGCAGCACGAAGCTCGGCATCTCGCTGCCCGTTCCAGCCCCCGCGGCCCGGCCCGAAATCATCGCCGCGGGTCCGGCTTTCGCCAGACGGAGACATGGGTGGGGCTGGCGGCGGTGAAGGGCTGACCGGACCAGCCGCCCCACCGTTCGGTGAGCTCCAGGCCGGCGAGACGGCCCATCAGGTCCAGCTCGCTCGGCCAGGCGTAGCGCAGCTCGATCGGATAGGTACGCATTCCCTCCGGGCCGAGAGCCAGATGCCGGGCCTGTACCCGCTGCTCGACCGGGTCGTGGATGGCGAGGGTGAGCCTGACCGCATCCTCGGCCAGGCTGTCGACGAGGACATCCTGGCCGCGGTGGTACCGCGTCTGGTCTGGGACGAACGCCTCCAGAACGAACAGTCCACCCGGGCGCAGCGCCCCGGCGACGTTGGCGAAACAGCGCAGCTGGGTCTCCTGGTCGCGGAGCATGAAAAAGGTGTTGAACACGACGTAAACGAGGCTGAAGGGGCCGCCCGGAGCGGTGACGTCGGCGAAGTCGCCGACGACGACCTCGAGATCCTTCCCGCCGGGTTTCTCCGCCAGCTGGGCGAGCATTCGTGGCGAGGCGTCGATTCCGACGACGGTTGTTCCCCGCGCGGCGAGCGGCAATGCCATCCGGCCCGTCCCGACACCCAGTTCCAACGTCGGCCCGTGCCCGGCCCTCGTACCCAGGAAGTCGACGGCCGCAGCACTTTCCGGCCTGCCACCGGGAAGGGAAAACCAGTCGTCATAGACACCGGCGATCTGCTCACCGTAAAGCGCCGCGCCGAGAACAGCGTCCTCGGAACCTGTGCTGACCATGTCGTGATTCTGGCGCCGAGGCACTGTTCACGCATCCCATTTTTCCGGTGACCAGTTACCGTCCGAACGGGTCTCGGGTGGGCCGGGCAGGAGAGTCATATCGGTATATGCTGCTCGGTGGGAGTGCCCGTAATGCCGTCCTGGGCGGTGCCACGACAGTGAGCCCGGTGCCCGTGCCCGCCGACTGCGTGGATGGGTTCACCGAGGCCTTCCACAACAGGCCTGAGCGATTTCTCGACCCGTCCATGCGGGGCTGTCAGTCCGCCTGGGGCTTCGTCGACCCGGTGGCGGTCGACCGGGGGCTCGCGCGGCTACGGTCGGATCTGGAGTCCGGTGCCTGGGAGGACCGGTACGGCGAGCTGCGCCGGCAACCGACCTTCGTCGGCGCACTCCGGCTGATCACTGCCCTTCCCGCCGGCATCGCTCGGGTTGACCTGGGCGGATAGCGGGCGCTGGCGGACGGCGGACCAGCTTCAGACGGCGGACCAGCCGTTGTCGACCGGCAGGATGACGCCGCTGATGTTGCTGGCGGCATCCGACGCCAGGAAGACAATGGCCGCTGCCTGTTCCTCCGCCGTGGAGCAGCGACCGGCATTGGCCGCGTACCCGCGCACCACGGTCGGGCCGACGGCCCCGGCGGACTGGTCGACAGTGATTCCGGTGGCTGTGCCGCCGGGCGCGATCGCGTTCGCGCGGATGCCCCGGTCCCGGTACATCACGGCGAGGGATCTGGTCAGCCCGGCTATGCCGTGCTTGGAGACGGTGTAGGCGGTGCCGGCGGCGCTGCCCCGCAACGACGCCTCGGACGCGGTGTTGACGATCGATCCCTTCCCGGCCGCCAGCATGTGCGGCAGGGCGGCGCGGCAGAGCAGGAAAGGCGCGGTCAGGTTGACCCGGATGACCCGCTCCCACTCGGCGTCGGAGGTTTCGCCCGCGGCGGACATGCGGTCCATGATTCCGGCGTTGTTGACCAGGACGTCGAGGCCGCCGAACGCGGAAAGAGCGGTGGTGGTCACCTCGTCGACCACGGGCTGCTCGCTGAGATCGCCGACCACCGCGACAGCGGTGCCGCCGGCCGCGTCGATTTCGGCGACGACCCCCTCGGCCGCCTTCTCGTCGATGTCCGACACGACGACCTTGGCGTGCTCGGCCGCGAAGAGAAGGGCCGCGGCCCGCCCGATCCCCGAGCCGGCGCCGGTCACGATGACGCTCCTGTCCCGAAGCCCGGTGCTGTTGCTCATGCGAGTCCTCCTTGCCTTGCGGTCGTCTGCCGTGCCGGTCGTGTGCCGTGCCGGTTGTGCGGCTTCGCGGGTCCGGACACAGCGTGGTGGTCCGCCGACGCGCTGTCCTGCCACGGTGCACCTGGCCGGGCAGGTGCATGTGCTCAACGCGCCGTGCCCGGCGCGGCTGCGGTCTCCAACTGGTCCGCCTGGTCCGCGTCCGCAGCGGTGTCCGCGTCGGTGTCGGTGGCGGTGTCGTCGCCGGAGCGCGGCCTGGCGTCCGCCGGGCTGGGACTCGTCGCGGCGGGATGGCGTTCGGTCCGGTCCTCCTCGGCGCGGGAGCGGCCCGGCGCTGACGCGAGCCGCCCGCGCAGCCAGTCCGGACGGCGAGCCCGCCCGCGTCACCTGATCAACACATCGATCGAACGTGCGTCCGCGGTCGGCCCGGGTCCGGATGCGCCGACCCGCTGATCCGTCCGGCGCTGTGAGCGTAGGCGAGAGTGACCGTCAGGTCACTGCCCGGCGCCACCACTGCACGGCGGGAGGTGACACATCCGGAATGCCGGCCGGCCGACATGGCAGGCTGGAATCATGAGAGCACGCTACGGGGGCGTGGCTGACGGCCGGCATCCACTCGGCCCGGAGGCCGTCGACCGGCGCGCCGAGTCGTCGGGCTGCCTGCCGGTGCCGCGCCGGCGGGTGCTGGGGCAAGGCCTCGCGGGCCGTTCGGGCGCCATCGGGCGCCGGGTGCCGGAGGATCGGCTGCCCGGAGATCGGGTGCCAGGTGATCAGCCGCTCGCGTCGTCGTCACGGGCGGGCCAGGCTCTCGAACGATCGGTGCTCTGGGCGCTCGCGGTCCTGCGGATGGCCACCTGCGCCATCACCCTGATCTACGTCGTGCTGTGGTGGGACTGGTATCGCGACAAACCGGTCGCGCTGGGATTCGTCGCGTTCACGGCCGCGTGGGGTGCCTTCCTCGTGGTCCGGATCTACCGCCACGGAGCCGGGGCGCGGCTCGTGCTCGGCACCGTCGCGCTGGCCGTGGTGGCGGCGGCGCTGAGCCCGCACTGCCTGCCGCCCGAGTCGGTCGGTGACACCGGGAGCTGGGTGACGCTCAGCGTGCTGCACGGTGGCCTCACCGCGGCGTGGGTGCTGCCGCGGCGTGGCTTCGCGGTCGCCGAGGCCGCGCTGCTGGCCGCCGTCGCGATCGGCGGTCACCAGGGCCGTCCACAGGTTTTCACGGCGGTGGTGCTGACCCTGGTGGTGCCGGTCCTGTTCGCGTTGGCCACAAGGCGGCTGCGGGCCACCGCCCGCCGGGCCGACGACCGTCTCACCTCGGCGATGCTCGGGCATCGGGCCCGGGTGCTCGTGCTCACCCTGGACCGTGACCGCCGTGAGCGGCAGCGGGTCCTTCACGACACGGTCCTGAACACGCTGACCGGGCTGGCCTGGGGCGGCGGTGAGGACCTGGTGCTCGCGCGGCGGCGCTGCGCGGCGGGCGCGGACGCCATCCGGCAGCTGCTCGCCCATGACATCGGCCCGCCGGCGGTCGGGTTGGACGCCGCCCTGACCGCGGCGGTGACGCAGGCTCGTGAACGTGGTCTTGTCGTGCACCTTCAGGGGATCGCGCCCCTCACTGACCCACCGGCCACGGTCGCAGCGGGCGGCACGACGATCGCCGCGGGCGGCACGGCGATCGTCGCTGGTGACACGGGGACCGCTGCGGGTGACACGGCGACCAGCACGGCGACCGGCGACCCGCCGGCCGCCGTGGTCGCCGCGCTGACGGGAGCCACCGGTGAGGCCCTGGCCAACGTGGAGCGGCACGCCGGCACCGGTGAGGCCTGGGTCCGGCTGGAGCGGGCATCGGGGCAGCTGACGGTCCGGGTCCATGATCACGGTGGCGGGTTCCAGCCCGGCCGGTCCGCCCCCGACCGCCTGGGCGTGTGCCAGTCGGTGCTCGCCCGGGTCCGTGACGCGGGTGGCCTGGCGTCGGTCGACTCGGCGCCCGGCCGCGGGACCGTCGTCACGATGCGCTGGCCGGAGATCGCCCGGCCCCCGACGGAGCGGGCATCCGCTGACCGTGCCGCCCGGGACCGGGCGGTCCGCGGCGGAGCGGACCGGGACCGGGCCGATCGCGGGATTCGCACCGGAGCGGAGCTGGCACGGGAGGAGACCGCGGAGGATCTTCGCCGCGACTATGCCGCCGGCCTGCGGGTCGCTGTCGCGGGGGCGGCCCTGACCTGGCAGATCCTCATGGTGGTGCCGCTGCTGGTCACCCTCGGCCGGGTCCGCTCGCCGTTGGCTGCGGTGGGGGTGTGGTGCGCGCTCGGTGCCGCGACGGTCCTCCTCGCGGCTGTGGTGCGGCGTCGGCCGCTGTCGGCCGCGGATGCCGCGGGCGTGACCATACTGACCGTCGGCGCGGTGCTGACCAGCGTCAACGTCGACAACGCCGATCTGCTGCGGATCACGAACTGGCCCGTCATCGTCGTCGCGCTGCTGCTGGCCTTCGTGACCGCGTCCCGCCCGCCCGTGCAGGCGGTCGCCGCCGCCGGGGTGGGCCTCGCCGCGATCGTGGTGACCGTGATCGTCCGTCAGGCGACGGATCCGCTGACCCTCTCGCGGCTGCTGGCACTGGTCTACGGAATCGTCGGGCTTCAGCTCCTCGTCGCGATCATCGGCTCGCTGTTGCGGCGGACGGCCGACACGACCGCGCGGGCCACCCGCGCCGAGGCCGAGACGCACGCCGGGCAGGACTCCGACGCGATGATCCGCCGTGAGCGGGCCCGGTGGCTCGGGGCCATCCGCGACGACGTGCTGCCCATGCTCGACACCCTGGCCGCGGGCGACGCCGATCCGCGGGACCAGGGCTGGCGCTGGCTCTGCGCCCGGCAGGCGGCCGGCATCCGGCGCAAGCTCGCCCAGGAGGACCAGAGCGCGACTCTTGCCTCCCTGGCCGCCGACATCGAGGCCGTCGTCGCCGCTGCCGAAGGCCGTGGGCTGACGGTCGAGGTCCAGATCGCCACCGAAGTGGGCCAGGTGGGCTTCCCCGTCCCGCTCGACCTGCGCGCGGGACTGGTCGACCTGCTCGACCGGACGCTCGCGATGCTGCCGGAGAGCAGGGCGCTGCTCACCATGTGGAGCGACGCCGGTGGTGGCAGCGTGTTCGTCTCCGCCGCCTGGCCCGGGGACCGGGCGCCACCCACCCTGACCGGCGCCGTGGCCGCCCTGGTCGACGTCGACGACGGACGTCTCACCGTGGAGCTGCGCTGGGAGAACCGGGAAGACTGACCCGGCCGGCGCCCGCGGCGGCGCTCACTCCCCGAAGCGTTCACCCGGCGGTGCTCACCCCCCGGTCAGGGCAGGCGCGCGGCCCGGGCGGGGAACAGGCGCAGCGCGTTGCCACGGGCGATCGCCGCCCGGGTCCGTCCGTCCAATGCGGGGTCGGAGCGCAGGGCCGCGATCCCGTCGCCGAGGGTGGCGGCGGGGACCATGTTGTAGTCGGAGCCGAACAGGATCCGGTCCGCGCCGGCGGCAGCGAGCAGGCTCGGTGTCGAATAGGGGGACATCGGGCCGGCGGTGTCGTACCAGAACCTGCGCAGGGCGGAGCGGATGGTTCCCGGGTCCGCCCCGTAGCCGAGCGCGCGGCCGAGTGCGAGACGCCCGGCCAGGTAGGGGAAGACGCCGCCGCCGTGGGCGAGGATCCACTCGATGCGCGGGTGGCGGTCGAGGGCGCCGGAGACGACGAGCTGGATGGCCGCGCGCGCGGTGTCCGCCGCGTAGTCCACCAGGAAGGCGGGCACGGCGATCGGTGTGGCTCCGGGCAGGTCGTACGGATGGACCAGCACCACCGCGGACCGCTCGTCCAACGCGGCCAGCACCGGTTCCCAGGCGGGATCGCCCAGGTAGCGGGTGCCGGCGTGGGTGGTCAGCAGCACCCCGTCGGCGCCGAGGTCGTCGTAGGCCCGGTTGATCTCGCTGACGGCGTCCGCCGCGTCCAGCAACGGGATCGTGGCGAGCCAGCCGAACCGCTGCGGATGCCCGTGCGCGATTTCGCTCAGGCTGTTGTTGACGACGGTGCTCAGCTCGACGGCGAGCGCCGGCGTGGGGGTGAACGCCGCGGGCACGGCGGCGGAGAGCAGCGCGAGCTGGATTCCATGGCCGTCCAGGGTGCTCAGTGTCGTCTCGACGTCCCACCGGGTGGGCAGGAAGCCGCCGGAGGCGGGAATCACGCCGTGACCGACCAGCCAGTCACGGACCGCCGTCGGCATCATCGCGTGATGGTGGACGTCGATGAGCGGGGGAAGACCCGCTGCCGACCGGCCGACAGGAACCGGGCCGCCGGCCGGTTCGGTCGCCGCCGCGGCGGGGGCGGCGGTCGCGGCCACCACGGCTGCGCTGGAGAGGACCCCGGTCGCGGCCAGGAGCAGACCACGTCGGGATGCACCGGCAGACGAGCCGACGGGACCCTGGCTGTCGGAAGCCGGGCTGTCGGGGGTCGGTACGCCGCGGGTGAGCAGTGGCTGGTGGTCGGTCATGGCGAGGTCCTCTCCGCGGGAACGCAGGTGGATGGATGGGCTGGACCGGGTAGGCGGCGCCTGGCGGCGCCGGGCCGTAGGGAAGCCGCGGCGGCGAGGGCCCGTTGGTGTTCGGGAAATTCGACGCGTCGGAACCGTCGCTCCTGACGGTGCAGAAGAGTTTGGTAACGGGCACCGGGAGATGCCGGACAGTTATTCCGGTGATGGATGGAAACGCGTCACCGCACCCGGCCGTCCCGATCCCGTAGAAATGCGGAAATGCGGCCGTGGAAGCCTGGTCTGATCCGTTCGCGGATTCAACGTCGCCGAATGTCCGGAAGGGTGGAGCCGAGAAAACGCGTCAAGGCGAGCTGACTGTCAGCGGATATCGGGCGGCCAGCTGGGCGCCGGCTCTCCGGCTTCGCCGTGGCGTGCGGCAGGCACGCGTCGTTCCCCGCCAACCGGTCAGACTGGCCCGGATCTGCGCAGGCCAGAGCCACTATGGCCGGGTGGGATGACGGGTGCGGGAACTGTGTGGACCCCGCCCGGGACCGCCGGAAGACGTCTTCGCCGGCAAGTGCCGGCGGACGCCCGGCCGCTGATTGTTCGCACGTTACCCCCCGGTGCGGCGTGAGTGGCCACCGTGCAGGAATGCGGTGGCCGACCCGGTCGGCGGCTGGGCCTGCTGATTGCGGCGCCATCACCCGCCGCTGTGATTCTAGAACCGTCCCGGGAGTTGTGGAAGTATTGCGCGAAAGTTTTTTGGGTTGAGGAGTGGATTTCCTGTGCGCGCACGTGGCTCGGGCGCTGGATCGGCGAGATTTCGGCTGGGATTTTCCGGTCAGGTGTCGGGATTTCCGGGCGGGCTGTCCCCGCGCGTTCGGTCCTCGGGGGTCCGCGCCTCGAGAACTCCGACGAAGGCCGAGGCGACGAGGGCGACGGCAGGGTCGTTGTCGTGGGCCAGCTGGCGCAGGATCTCCCGCACGGCCGCTCCCGGTAGCTCGACCAGGGCCTGGGCCAGGCGTATCCGGACCGCGGACTCCGCGGTGTGCGCGGCGAGCTCGTCGGCCAGGGCCGTGATGATCCGGCCCGCGCACTCGGGATCCCGGGCCAGTGTTCCCAGGGCCTCCGCTGCGTCGACGTCGTAGGAGCCCTCGACCACCATGCCGACGAGGGTCGGCACGGTCGCGGTCACACCACGCCGGCCCAACGCCAGAGCGGCGTGCCCGCGCACCGTCGGGTCGGGGTCCTCGAGGGCGTCCGTGAGCGCCGCGGTCACACCCGGGGCCTCGGACATCCCGGCGATCGCTCGCACGGCGCGCCGCCGGATGTCGACGTCCTCCGAGCGCACGCCGGCGGCCAGTGCCGTCACGCCGTCGCCGCCCGACCGGGCGAGCGCCCAGCGCAGCGCGCCCGCCACGTTGGGGTCGGACTCGGCCAGCACCGCACCGGCCAGCAGCTCGGCGGCCACCGGCACACTCTCCGGCCGGGCCAGGACGGCCTGCTGCCTGCGCGCGGCACTGGTCGAGGCAAGCTCCTGCATGAGCTCGACGATGCGCAGGACGTCCCGCCAGCCGGTGGGTGCCGACGCGTCGATGGTGCGGAGCCGCCCGAGTAGCTCCTGTTCCCGCTCCAGGCGGTCTTCCGCCCACCGGACGAGGTCACTGACCAGGGCGGAGGGCGTGAAGGACGGGTCCTCCAGCGCACGTCCGACCTGCCTGAGCGAAAGTCCGAGGGACCGCAGGCTCTCCACGTGGAAGATCCTGCGGATGTCCTCGTCGGAATAGTCGCGATAGCCGCCGACCGTGCGGCCGCTCGGTCGCACCAGCCCGAGGGCGTCGTAGTGCCGAAGCATCCGGGTGCTCACCCCCGAATGACGGGCCACGTCCCCGATCAGCAATCCGCGGCCCCCGTGGCTCCCGCCCCCTCGGCGGCCTTCGTGCCGGCGGTGGCAGCGGCTCCTTCGGGGCCGAGCGCGACCACGCGCTTCGCCTCGTCGATGGCCGCGTCGAATGCGGTCTCCGGGGCGCGCAGAAGAACCCCGGTGGCGCGGGCGTGCGCCGCCGCGGCCGGGTCGGGGCCGGCGGCGGCCTTCTCCAGAGCCGGCTCGATCACGTCGCCGAGCTCGACGAGCGCCCGGCTCAGGCTCCGCCGCAGGTCGCGGCCGCCGCGGCCGAGCTCCGTGATCAGTTCGTCGACCAGGCCGCTCCTGCTGTCCGCGGGAGCGAGGGCGACCGCGACGCGCCACGCGGTCCGCGCGACCTCGTCATCGGCATCGTGCAGCAACGCGGCTGTGATCCAGGCCCACGCACTCCTGTCGCCGATCTTGCTGAGCGTGTGCAACGCCTGGCTGCGGGCCGCGGGGCGCTCGGAGCCGAGTTCCCGGCGGAGCCGGGGCAGCGTGGCCTCCGGCGGCAGGCGGGTCAGCGCCCAGGACAGCATGTCTCGCACAAAGAAGTCGGGCTCGACCGCGCACCGCTCGACGAGCGTCTCCAGAACGCCGGGGTCGGGATCAGAGCCGGCCGCCAGGGCCGCCTGAAGCCGGACCGACGAGTCCCGGGCGCCCAGCGCGTCGGCCACCCGGGTGCTTCGCGGGGTTCCGTCTGTCGCGTTGATCGGGACCACCTCCTGCACCCAGTGGACACCTTGACATGGTGTCAAGGTCAAGCTCGTGACCGGCGAACTGCGGTGTGTGCATACCGGCCCCGTCGCACCCGCGCCGCGGCGGCAACGTGAGGTAACCGGCACTCGCGGCGGGATGACTGGTCGAAGGTGCCTGGTGAGTGGTCTGATGACGAAGGCGCCAGGCTGACCCGCCTTGTCGCTGTTTGTCTCCGTCCAGATGGTGGTGACCTTGACCGGCGACGTGGATCGGTGGATCCGGCGGTTCAACCGAGGTAACGAGTCCGGCCCACGGCTGGTCTGCTTCCCCCACGCGGGCGGCGCCTCGACCTACTTCCATCCGCTGTCGGTGGCCCTCGCCGACGTCGCCCAGGTCGTCGCCGTGCAGTACCCGGGCCGGCAGGACCGGCTCGGTGAGCCGCCGCTGACGAGCATCGCCGCGCTCGCGGACGAGGTCGTCGCCAGGGTGGCGCAGCTCGACGACCGTCCGACAGCCTTCCTCGGGCACAGCATGGGATCCATCGTGGCGTTCGAGGTGACCCGGCGGCTGGAGGCCGACCCCGCGGCGCCGAAGCCGCTGATCCTGTTCCCCTCCGCGCGGCCGGCGCCGTCCAGGGGGCGTCCTGGCAGCGTCCACCTCGGCGGCGACGAGGCCGTCATCGGCTCGATCGCGGCGCTGGGGGGCACCGACCCCCGTCTGCTGGGCGATCCGGAGCTCCTCGCGCTCATCCTGCCGGCGACCCGTGCGGACTACCGGGCCATCGAGACCTACCACCCCGAACCGGGCGCGACGGTCAGCGTGCCGATGTGGGTGACGATCGGCGCCAGCGATCCGGCGGTGACCGAGGACGAGGCGCTGGCCTGGCGGGAGCACACCACCGGCGACTTCGACCTGCTCGTTCTCCCGGGTGGGCACTTCTACCTCACCGAGCAGATCGAGGTCGTCGCCGATCGGATCCGCACGGGACTGCTCGGCGTCACCGCATCCTGAGCGGCATCGAGTCGTCCTGAACCTCACCGCATCCTGAACGTCGCCGTGTCCTGATCGTCACGGCTGCGCCGGGGTGTGGCCGGCGAGCTGGTTGCGCCGGACCATGCCGATGATCCTGGTCACCGGGCCGACGACGAGCAGCTCGTCGCCGGGCTGCAGGCGGGTGTGCCGCCCGGGGCGGTAGTCCGCCGTCGGGCCGGGGCCGCCATCCGCCGAGCCGGCGGCACCGGCCACGCCCGCGGTGCCGGATGAGCCGACGGCGCCCGCGCTGCCCGCGGTGTCCGTTGTGCCTGCTGCCGTGCCCTGGGCCTCGTCCTGGGGGCCCTCGCTGCTCTGGCACCGGGTCACCGCCAGGACCCGGGTGCCGGTGGCCAGCTCCGCGAGGGCCGGGCCGACCAGGCCGCCGCCGGCCCGGATCGTCAGGCGGGCCACCAGGAACGGCGTCCCCTCCACGTAGAACGCGCTGATCACCTCGTGGCCCATGGCCGCGGCGAGGAAGTGCGGGGCGGCCAGCGCCGTCGCGCTGCGGGCCGTGTGGATACCGAACCGGCGCTCGACCTCGTCGGCCATCGTGGCGTCGAAGACCCGCATGACGATGCGCAGCTGGGCACCGGATCCCGCCACCTCGCCGCCGGCGTCGCCGGCGTCGCCGGCGTCGCCTGTGGTACCTGGGATGTCCGCGGTACCTGGGACGGCTGTGGTACCCGGGACGGCCGCGGTGCCGGGGTCGCCTGCGGTGCCGTCGGCGTCGCCGGTGCCGTCGGCGTCGCCGGTGGCGCCGGTGGCGCCGGCCGTGCCGTTCATCCGCAGTGCCAGCCTTCTGCGGCCCTCCGTGCGCCTGGTACGGCGGCCCGGTCGCGGCCGGTGCGCACTGGCCCGGGTCTCCCGGGCGGACAGCACTGTCTCGAGGTTGGCGTGCCCGTCGCTCGTCATCGCCGCGATGGTGGCCGCGTGCGCGACGCCCGCCTCGAGCAGCGTCGAGCGCACCGTCGCATCCCCGACCACCACCGGGACCCCGCGTTCCCGCGCGACCGGCAGATAGCGGTTGTTCACATCCCGCTCGATGACGACGATCTGCTCGCCGGCACGCAGCAGCCCCTCCATCGTCGCCAGCCCGACCGAGCCGAGACCGCAGAGGATCACATGCTTGCGGACGGTGCTGGCCTGCCCGAGCCCGAACGACCGTTCCAGGCGGCGGCTGATGATGACGTTGGTGATGAAGGCGTAGACCACGGCGACGGACAGCGCCCCGAACAGCATCAGACAGACCCCGTAGGCCTGCAGCCAGGCGTCGGCCGCGCCGAAGTTGTAGTCCCCGAAGCCGACCGTCACCATTGTCTCGACGGTGAGGTAGAGCGCGTCGAGAGCGTCGAAGCTCTCCGGCGCGGCCGGGTTGTTGTCCTGGTACGTCAGGGTCAGCACGACGGTGCTCACCACCATCACAGTGGTGACGACGGCCAGCGCCCGGCGGAACGGCCGGTCGAGCTCGGCGCGCACGGTCGCGAACAGCTCGCGCAGCCGGCGCAGCCGTACCCGCCCGGCCCGGCGCAGCCGGGCCGCCCGCAGCCCCGACCACAACCCCGCGGGCGCTTCCACGGACGTCCCACCCGCTGCCGCGGCGGCGGCGCCGACGGGGGAGATGGTGGGCGTGGCGGCCGTGGAGGGCCGGCCGTCGGCGGTGAAGGAGGCGAACACGCGGGCGTCGTGCACGTCGTCCACCGCCAGGCCGCCGGCGCGCAGCTCGGCGAGCCGGCCCATGACGACGAGACGGTCCCCGGGTGCCACGATGACGTCCCGGGGCGGGCACAGCTCGGCCAGCCGCTCACCGGCCCGGCGCAGCGCGACGGGCGTCAGGTCGCCGTAGAGGGCGCGGAAGGGCGCCTCGGTGGGAGCCTCCTCGTCCACCACCGCGAAGATCTCCCCGGCTCCGGCTCCGGTGCCGTCGGCTGGTGCGTCCAGGGTGAAGGCGTGGATCACCGTGGACCGCACGCACGCCTCGACGAAGCCCGGCCCGGCCAGGTCGCCGACGCTGCGGACCCGGACCTGGGCGAAGGCGTCCTGCAGCTGCTCACCGAGCCCGACGTTGCTGATGCTGGCGACGATCCTGGTCCGCGGCGCGCTGTCGGCGGCGACGAGACAGATCTGCAGGTTCTCCAGATCCCGGTCGTGGCAGGTGATCAGCGCCAGCGCGGTGCCGAGCCCGGCGTCGTGCAGCGACTCCGACAGCCGGCCGCTTTCGGGGACCAGCGTGACGCCCATCCGCTCCAGCCGCCGGCGCAGCCCAGGCGCTTCGTGGTCGTCGACGACGACCGCCCGCACGCCGGCGGCGTCGAGCTGCTCGACGATGCTCAGCCCAAGGTCGTTGAGCCCACACACGATGACGTGGTCGGCGTGCGCCGATCCGGTGGCCCCCATACCCGTCACTGAAGCATGCTGCCGCGGCCGGCCTGACATCCGCCGTCGGGAAGGCGGCGGCAGCCGGCGGGTTGAGCGGTTCCACACGGTTGGTCCCGCCTGGCTTGCCGGGGCGCATGATGGACGGGTGGCGCCACTTAGGTCGCGGATCGGCACCGAATCCCTGCGCACCCGCGTGGCGGGCGAGGTCTTCAGCCGGGTCGCCGGCACCCGCGGCCCCGCGCGGCGGGAACGGATCCTGCGCGCCGAGGGGGAACGCTGGTTCGGTGAGGACCGCCCGATCCGGCGGGTACACGGCGACACGGCGATGTTCGTGGGCGGGCTGCGCGCCCTGCTGCTGCAGTCTCTGCACCCACTGGCCATGGCGGGCGTGGCGGACCACTCCGACTATCGGCAGGATCCCTGGGGCCGACTGCAGCGGACCAGTTACTTCCTGGCCGTCACGACGTTCGGCTCGGCGCAGGATGCCGAGAAGGCCGTCGCCGCGGTGCAGGCGGTCCACCGGCGGGTCCACGGCACCGCGCCGGACGGCCGGCCCTACTCGGCGGCCGACCCGCATCTGCTGCGCTGGGTGCACGTGGCCGAGATCGACAGCTTCCTCACCGCCCACCAGCGGTACGGGGCCGCGCCACTGAGCCCGGCGGAGTGCGACGACTACGTCCTGGACGCCAGTCTCGTCGCGAGCAGGCTCGGCGTGCCCGACCCGCCGCGCACCCGCGCGGAGCTGGCCCACCAGCTCGCCGGCTTCCGGGACGAGCTGGAGGGGACCCCCGAGGCCCGCGCGGCGGCCCGCTATCTGCTGTTGCGCGCCCCGCTGCCGGCGGTGGCCCGGGTGCCCTACGGTGCGCTCGTCGGCGCGGCGGTGGGGCTGATGCCGCGGTGGACCCGCTGGCCGCTGCGGCTGCCCTACCTACCCGTCACCGAGGCGACCTGGGGGCGCCTCGCCGGCAGGGGAGTCGTCTCGACGATCCGCTGGGCGACAGCCGCACGTGGCACGACGGCTGGCGAGTCGGCTGGCGGGGCAGCTGGCGAGGCGGAGCCGGCAGCCTGACATCCTCATCGGTGGGCAGGCGCGTCCCCCTCACGGACGCGCCTGCCCCCCGGACCTGGCGGGCCGTCCTCGGCGGGCAGCCACACCCGTGCCAGGACGTCCTCCTGAGAAGTACGCCGGGCTCCCGCCACACCCGCGACGATCTTTCCGGGCCTGCTCGGATAGGCGCATGATGGGCTGGGTAGGTGATCGACCATGCTGAACTGGCTGCGGCGGCAGGCATCTGGCAGGCGTGCGGGCGAGCGGGTGGACAGCTCGGCGTGGAATCCGTCCGGGTGGTGGTGGTGCATGCAGCACCAGCGGGCGGAGAACCCGCCGGACGCCCCCGGGCACCGGCGCCTCGGCCCGTACCCGACCGCGGCGGCGGCCGAGAACTGGCGGGACGAGCTCGACCGCCGCAATGAGGACTGGGATGAGGAGAACCGCCGCTGGGCCGGCGACGACTGAGCCCCGCGGTGGCGGCCCGGCCGCAGGCGACGGCAGCCAGGCGGTAGGTCACGCGGTGGCCCGGCCGTGGTGGGGCGGGGCGGGCGGCCTGACGGCGGCGTCCCGCCAGGTCGGGTCGTTCGTACTTCACCCCGGCGACAAAGGCCGGATGATGCCGGCCGCCCTGGATGACACCGTTCTGTAACGACAGAGTCGTGTGTCTTCACACAACGCCAGCCGCCAGGGGTGGGAGGGCCTGATGAGCCGCCGTCCGATCGTGTCAGACGCCGTGACCTGGGAGTTCAACGCCACGTACCTGGCCGAGAGCGGTGAGCGGGTACCGCTGCCGACAAGCCTGCGCTACGACCCGACAGATCCGATCGCGATCACCATGAGCATGTGGGTCACCGACCAGCGGGCCGTCGTGTGGACGTTCGCCCGTCGGCTCTTCGTCGACGGCTCCCGCCGCTGCGCGGGCCTGGGCGACGTCCGGGTCCGGCCGATGGTGCGGGACCGCCGCCGGGTGCTGCTCGTCGAGCTTTCCAGCCCCGGCGGGCACGCGCTGATCGAGCTTCCCGCCAACCGGGTGAACGACTTCGTCAACCACACCTACGACCTGCTGCCCGTCTCGGCGGAGGACGCGGTGATCGAGCACGACCTGGAGCTGCGCGTCCTGCGTGGCCGCAGCCGCAGCTGACCCGCGGCGGCTGATCTACCCGCCGGCAACCGGACGTCCGGGCCTTGTCTGGACGGACATCTGGGGCACAGAGGTCCGGCGCCGGCAGCGTGTCGGCGCCGATGTTCGGCGGATCTGCATGTTTGATGCCGGTGTCGCCGAGGCTGTTTCCTGGGTGACAGGGCATGCGGTGGAGGTGGTCGCCAGCGACCGTCTGCAGAGTCGTGGTGTTGGCGCGCGGGGTCTGGGTGAGGGTGAGGGCGCCGTCGGGGTAGATGCGCGGCTGGACGTGCACGAGGACGTCGGCGGCGGCGCGGGCGAGGATGGGGCCTGGTCGACGGGGAGGGCGTCGCGGACCGTGCGCTGCAGGAGCTGATGTACGCGGCCGGTGCGGGTGGGGATGTGGTCGGCGAAGCTGAGGCGGCGCAGGGCCCCGAGTGCGTCGCGGGCGTCGTCGGCGGGAGGCGGCGGCCTGATCTCGTCGACGCCCGTGCAGGTCGCGGTACCGGCGAGCCCCTGGTGCAGCAGCTCGGTCCCCGCGGTGCGCACACCGGTACACACCGATCATCGACCCACCGCCCACGCGACCGAACTGAACATGCAATCCTGAGCAGCTCTTCCTCGATTCCCCACGCGCCCGCCGCGCTCGCCTCGCGGTCAACGCCGCCCTCACTGGTGCCATCTCGTCCTCGACACCCTCTTCGGCTCCGAGGCCCCTGGCACAAAGAACCCCCGGCCATCACACTCCGCGGCGCTCCCGGTCAGAAAGGCGGCTCGTCGCTGTAACGACTGGCTCCAGGGTCCTCGACGGCACGCCGGTAACCAGAGCCGGGTGTCGGCAGCGGCGGTGTGATGGGTTCGGTGTCGATCGCGTCGTTCCACAGCTGTCGGGCGACTCGAGGCCGGTTTCATCGTCGTCCCTGTCCGGGAAGCGGTACTCGCCCAGGTTTCGGCCCGCCAGGTCGGCGAGCGCAGCGACGACGACGTTCACCCACCGCGGCGGCACGGCCCTACCCGGGAGCATCGGGCGGAATCGTCTCCCGACTCGCCGTGCCTGCCTGGCCGGGGTCGTCCTCCAGCCGCTCGCAGATCTGCCGCAGCGTGGCGCGGCCGGACGTCTCGGAACAGGAAGAGCAACTTCCCGGCGAAATAGTGGCGGGGCCCTTGAGAAAATTCCTTCTCAGGGGGCATCCGGCGGTTTCCGGTACCCGCAACCATCTGACCTCAACCAGAGATCGGAAAATTATCCGAGCAGTTTCGGCTCTAGGCCGTCTTCGTCTCCTCTAGTGTTTTTGCTTGACTCGTATGGGAACACTATATGCAGCCCTGATCATGCGGATCCGCCAAGCGGTGAAGGGGATGGTAATGGCTGTAAAGAAGAGGTCTGCGCGTACGTTGGCTGTGGCGGCGGTTTCCGCTTCGGCATTTTTTGGTTCCGCGATGGTTGCGCAAGACCAGGCGATGGCCGCGCCAAGATCGAAAATTGTATGCGGGTGCTTCCCCGTCACCCAACCCGCTGGTGGCGGCGCGAGCAAGAACACGAACATCAACATCAACATCAACCAGAACCCGCCCAAGCCGAAGCCGGATCCGAACAAGCCGGATCCGAACAAGCCGGATCCGACCAAGACGGATCCGACCAAGACGGATCCGACCAAGACGGATCCGACCAAGACGGATCCGACCAAGACGGATCCGACCAAGACGGATCCGACCAAGACGGATCCGACCAAGCCGAAGCAGCTGGCTCCTGGCGAGACGGGATGACCTCGGCTCTCCCCCGGTGGCACTGGAGGGCCTGCCAGAAAGACTTGGTCAGGCGTTGATCGGCTGGTTGCGGGCGAGAGAAGCAGGCTCCAGTGGAAGATTGATGATCTGACTCGCGGGCACGCACACGTGCAGCGATTCCGCAACTCGTCGCTGCGTGGATGCCGTACGTGCCCCCCAGCGGAGGTCGGCGTCCGCGGATGACGAAGCACCCGTTCAGGCAGGTGCGACAGTCGCCTATCGATATTCGATAGAATACTATCGTAGCTCGATAGGAAGGCTGGGCCATGGGAAAGCTGACCGTTCGCGCGCTGCGTGCCGTGCTCGTGATCGTGCTCGCCGGAACCGTGTTCGTGCAGGCGGGGCTGCTGTGGGCGTTGGTCGGCGGGAGCGACCCTGAGGTCGGGTCGCTCCCGCTGGCCCCGCTGCGCGTGATCACGATCCTGGGCATGGTGTCGGTCCAGGTCGTCCTGGTCTGCGTGGGGCGGCTGGTGACGATGGTGCGCCGCGGGACCGTGTTCTCCCACGCCGCCTTCAGGTACGTGGACGGCGTGATCGCCGCGATCGTGGCAGCTGCCCTCCTGTGGTTCGTGGTCACGGGCCTCAACGCGCCGGGCCAGCGGGACGATCCAGGCGTCACCGTCATCATGGGCGGGGTCGGCCTGGCCATCCTGGGAGTCGCGCTCATCGTGCTCGTGCTGCGGATGCTGCTTGCTCAGGCCGTCGCGCGTGACGTCGAGGCGTCGCGGCTGCAGGCCGAGCTGGACACGGTGATCTGATGCCGATCGCCGTCGACATCGACGTGATGCTGGCCAGGCGGAAGATGTCCGTGGGCGAGCTCGCGGACCGCGTCGGGATCACTCCCGCCAACCTGGCGGTACTCAAGAACGGCCGCGCCAGGGCGGTGCGCTTCGCGACCCTCGCGGCGCTCTGCGAGGCGCTCGACTGCCAGCCGGGTGACCTGCTGCGCTGGGAGCCTGAGGACGCCCCGGGCGGATGTAGGACGCGCGACTTGGATGGCAAGCCTGAGCTGCGCACTGCTGCAACCGCGCCGGAGTCCTGATCCACCCACTGCACATCTGGCCCGTCCGAGGTCGCTGTGGCCGTTCCCGCGCATGGTGGCACCATGACCGCCATGCGTCTGGGCACCGCCGATCATCTCGGCTGGGCTGTGGCCGTCACGGCGACGGAGGACCATCAGGTCGTGGACCGCCGGCGGATCGAGCTGATCGAACCAGGCCTGCCGGTGGCGCCGATCCACCACTGCGGTGGTCCGCACCAGCTCCATCGGTCGGGGGAGCCGCTGCGCGACGCCGAACTCGCGGCCCTGGTGGCCGAGGTCCGAGCCTCGGCGCTCCGGGCCGCTTCGGCGGCCTTGGACGAGCTGGTCGCGGCGTTGCCCGCACCGATCGTCTCGCTCTCGCTGCGGACCTGGCCGGCCAGCTTCCCGGCCGACATCGCCGTGCAACGACGCGTCCCGTACGAGAGCCGTGCCGACGCCGTCATGTACCGACAGGTGCTCGCCGACGTGGCGCGAAACCGCGGCTGGGTGATCCATTCCTATGACCCGAGGACCGTTGAGGCTGAAGCGGTCCGTGGGCTGGGCGAGCGCACGGATGAGGTGCTGCGCGGACCACGGGCAACGCTGGGGCCACCCTGGGGGAAGGATCACCGAGTCGCCTTCGCGGCAACGATCGTGGCCGCGTGATCTCATCTGTGGTCTGAGGCTCCGTTGGCTCCGGGCGATGCCGGCGGAGCCTGCGATTCTGGCGAACTCGGCGGGAATGTGGGTTTACCCCGCGTGCGGCGACCCACCGGGGATTCCGCGCCGCCGCACGGCGCCGGCCATTCTTGCCAATAGGGGCGAATAGGGCACAGTACCGATTGGCAAACCGCAAGAAGTAAGGATTTCGGTCGCTGTAGCAGCCAAAATCCTCAATTCTTGCTCGGGAGCAGTGGTGGCGGCGGACGCCCGAAGCTTGGGAGTCTGGGGCGACGAAAATCCTCAACACTTCGGATGGCTGCGCCCAGGGCCGTGCGCGACGTCACAGAGGCGCGGTCCAGCGTAGGTGGGTTCCGCCGCCGGGCGGGGTCGAGAGGGAGAAGCTGCCGCCGACGATCTCCGCCCGGGTGCGCAGGTTGTCGAGGCCGCTGCGGCGGGTCGAGCTGCCGAGGCCGACGCCGTCGTCGATCGCGTCGAGGGTCACGCTGTCGCCCTGCACGGCGAGTCGCAGCTCGGCGGCGCCGGCGCGGGCGTGGCGGGCGGTGTTGGTCAGGGCCTCCCGGGCGGCGGCGATGAGATGGTCGGTGAGGCGGTCGTCCACCAGCGACTCCAGAGGGCCGGTCAGCGTGATCGTCGGGGTGAAGCCGAGCGCCGGCCGGATGTCGTCGCAGATCTCCTCCAGCGCGCCGCGCAGCCGGGCGACCCTTGTCGGGTGAGCGCTGCGGAGCTCGAAGATCGTGCGCCGGATGTCCTTGATGGTGGCGTCGATGTCCTCGATGTAGCTGGTGATGCGGTCGGAGTTGGACGGGTTCTCGTACTGCGCGAGGTCCTGCATGCCGAGCGCGACGGCGAACAGCCGCTGGATGACATGGTCGTGCAGGTCGCGCGCGATGCGTCCGCGGTCGGCGAGGACGAGCAGGCGTTCCTGGTCGGCCTTGGCGTGGCCGAGCTCGAGGGCGATCGCGATGTGGCCGGCGAAGCTGGTGGCCAGGGTGAGATCGGTGTCGGTGAAGGCCGGCGCGCCATGGTCACGCCCGACGAGCAGGGCTCCGTCGCACTGGTCGAGGCCGGCGACGAGCGGGACGACCATCAGCGGCCCGGTACCTGCGGTGCGTTCGTCGGGAAGGGCGTCGAGCTGGGCGTTGTCGACCCGTAGTGCCTGGCGCTCGGTGAGGACCCGGCCGGTCAGGGTGTGCTCCAGCGGGATGCGCCGACCCGCCCGGCCGGCGACGCCGCCACCGCCACCGCCACCGCCACCGGTGCCGCCACCGGTGCCGTTGCCGGCCCCGGAACCGGCCGCTCCGGGTGCACCGGCGGCGGCGACGGCGATGCGGGCGTGGTCGTCCGGGCCGTTCTCGGCGCGCAGCGCCAGCGCGACGAACGAGGCGTCGGCGACTTCGAGCACACGCTGGGCCAGCGCGTCGAGCGCGTCGTCGGCCCCGGCCATGAACAGCCTGGTGATCTCGGCCGAGGCGGTCATCCACAGATGCCGCTGCTGCGATTCGTGGTAGAGCCGGGCGTTCTCGATGGCCACCCCGGCGTTGGCCGCCAGGGCGAGGGCGAGCTCCTCGTCCTCGGCGGTGAACGGCATGCCGTCGTGCTTGTCGGTCAGATACAGGTTCCCGAACACGGCGCCGCGCACCATGATCGGGACACCGAGGAACGTCCGCATCGGTGGGTGGCCCGGCGGGAAGCCGTAGGCGCTGGGGTCCTCGGCGATGTCGTCGACGCGCCGCGGCCGCTGGTCGTCGATCAGCAGCCCGAGGATGCCCTGCCCGGTGGGCAGGTACCGGATCCGGGCGACCTCGGCGTCGGTCATGCCCGCGTGGACGAACTCCTCCAGCGTGCGGTCGGGAGCGATCACACCGAGGGCACCGTAGCGGGCCCCGAGCAGGTCCGTCGCGGCCTCGACGATGTGCCGGAGCAGCACCGGAAGCCGCAGGTCCGTGGCGATGAGCCGGTTCGCCTGCAGCAGGCCGCGCAGCCGGCTCTGGGTCGCCAGGACGTCCTGGGCCCGCTCGACGAGCTGGGTCAGCAGGTCGTCGAGCTCGAGCCGGGCAACCGTCGGAAACATCAGGCCGTCGCCGGGTCCGCCGGTCATGGCGACCGCGACGGGCGCGACGGGCGCCACTGGTGGCATTTGCCCGGCCTGCGGCAGCGGCGGTGTGAGTGAAGGGCCCGTGGTGCCCGTGGGGCGCGGGGCGGGGTGCCTGGCCGGAGGCGGGGACGCGGCGGACCGCGACGCGGCCGCGGGCGCGAGCGGGCCCGGGAGCGGGTGGGCGGTCGGTGCGGAGGCTGGGTGGGTGGCCTCCGGCGGGCGGGTGGACGGCGGTTCACCGGGCCGCCCGCCGCGCCGCCCGGTGGATGTCGGACGGCGTGGGTCCGTGTTCAAGGGTCTTCGCCTCCGGCCACGGGTCGGTGTGGAAGGTGTGCTCCGGACCGGCCGACGTCGACCGGTCGAGGTGGGTGCCAGCGCCGGCGGTGGCGATTCCCGCTCCGGGCCCGGGGGGCGCGCAGCGGAGCTGGATGAGGTCGGTGAACGTCGCGCGGGCGAGGGCGGCGGCCTGCTCCCGGTCGTGGCGGCGGGCCCAGGACGCGTCGATGACCACCGTCTCACCGCGTTCGACGGCGGTCCTGGCCCGGCGCAGCAGCTCGTCGCGGACCGCCGTCGCGGTGGCGGCGGTCGCGGCGGTGTCGGGGGTCGTGGCGGTGGCGGTCGCGGTGGTCACAGTGGTCGCGGTGGTGGTCGCGGTGACCGCAGCGGTGGTCGGGGCGTCCGTCCAGCCGGCCGGGGCCAGGTGGGCGAGCTCGCGCTCGACCGACGCGGCCCGCAGCAGCGTCCAGCCCTCGCTCTCGGCGAGTCCGGCGGCCACCGCGGAACGTCCGGTGTCCGCCGCGCCGCCGACGATGATGAGCCGGATCCGCCCGCGGCGCAGGCTCGCCAGCGCCAGCGAGGCCAGCGCCCGGGCTTCCGCCGCGGCGGCGGTCGCGCCCTGCGCGTACTGCGTGCAGGCGATCCGGCACATGGTGAACGCTCGGTACGCGATGTAGAGGCTTTCCAGCGACAGCGGATGGGTCACCGCGGTGTAGGCGCGGTACTGGTCGAGCAGGAACCGGCTGAGGTCGGGCCGGCCGAGGCGCTCGAGGTCCATCGCGAGGAAGGCGATGTCGGACAGGACGTCCCCGACCCGCAGGCGCCGGTCGAACTCCAGGCAGTCCAGGATGCGCGGACCGTCGTCGAGGCAGTAGATGTCGTCGGCGAGCAGATCGCCGTGCCCGTCGCGGATGCGTCCGTCGCGCTGCCGTTCGCGCAGCAGCGGTGCCCGGCCGTCGAGGTAGCGGTTCGCGAGGTGGCGGATGGCGTCGATGGTGGTCGTGTCGAGCACCGGTCCGAGGAACGGCTCGATGCTTTCGAGCACCTCGTCCCACAGCCAGCGCAGGTTCGCGGTGGACCCGGCCTCGGTGATCTCCGGCGAGGTGGCGGCGCGGGCGTGGAAGTCGGCGAGCAGCCGGGCGACGGCCCGCAGCGGTCCGGTGACGTCGCTGCCGGCGGCGAGCAGGGCGGAGAGCCGGCGCTCCGCGGGCAGGCGGCGCATCACGACCATGTGGTCGAGCGCCGTACCGTCGGGGCCGAGAATGTCGGCGACGCCCAGATACACGTCGGGGGCGAGCCGGCGGTTGAGATTGACCTCGGCCTGGCAGGCGGCGAGACGTGCCTCACGCGTACGGAAATCGAGGAACCCGAGATCGGCCGTCTTCTTTATTTTGTAGACCCGGTCACCGAGGAACACGAGGACGGACGTCAGCGTCTCGGACAGAGCCGCGGGCAGGCCTGGCACAGCGCCGAGACCGTGTCCGGCGCCTACGGGGACCGCGATGCCGGTCGTCGCCATACCCATGGAATGAGACTGCCGGTCGACCCCCGGGAATCGCAGCGTGCGTGAGTCGGGCTGCGGGCGTCCGAAGGTCGCACCCTCGGGGGAGGAAGGTCACCCGGGCAGGCGGTGCCCGCGGGCGGGGTGATGGCGCGGGCACCGGCGGCGTCGGCGCTGGTCATGGCCCTGCCCTGACCGGTCGGCCCGGCCGGTGACCGTCGAACGCCGGGGACACCGGGCCGTGCGACCGGTCCGCCGCCCGGGCCTTTCGTCCCGAATGCGGCCGGGGCGACGGACGGATGACGGACCGGCGGACATTCCCGGGCCGAGGTGGTTGCAATGACCGGTGGTGGCGATAGCGTCGCACGATGGCGGCAGCGCAGTACGGCGAGCCCATCGAGCTGGACGTCTCCGGCCGGACGGTGCGGGTCAGCAATCCCGACCGGATCTACTTTCCCGAGGCGGGCGTCACGAAGATCGACCTTGTCCGTTACTACCTCTCCGTCGGCGAAGGGATCGTCCGTGCGCTGAACCAGCGGCCGACGACGATGGAGCGATGGCCGAACGGCGTGATCGAGGGTGCTCGTCTCACCCAGCGCGACGGCACACCGGGTGACGCCTTTTACCAGAAACGCGTGCCCAGGAACGCGCCCGACTTCGTCCGGACCGCGCGCATCACCTTCCCCAGCGGCCGCGCCGCCGACGAGATCTGCGTGACCGAGGCGGCGGTCGTCGCCTGGGCGGTGAACCTGGGCACCATCACCTTTCATCCGTGGCCGGTGCGTAGCTCCGACGTGGACCACCCCGACGAGCTGCGGATCGATCTCGACCCCCAGCCGGGCACCGACTTCGCCGACGCGGTCGTCGTCGCGGAGGAGGCCCACGCGCTGCTCGACGAGCTGGGCTGGACCGGCTGGCCGAAGACCAGCGGCGGCCGCGGCCTGCACGTCTACGTCCGGATCGAGCCGCGGTGGACGTTCACGCAGGTCCGCCAGGCCGCCATCGCGTTCGGCCGGGAGCTGGAACGCCGCCGCCCCGACCTGGTCACCACCAGCTGGTGGAAGGAGGAACGCGGCGCCAAGGTGTTCGTCGACTACAACCAGAATGCTCGAGACCGCACGATCGCGTCGGCGTACTCGGCACGGCCGCGGCCCTGGGCGCCGGTGTCCACCCCGGTGAGCTGGGAGGAGCTGCCCGACCTCGAACCGCGCGACTTCACCGTCATCACCGTGCCAGACCGCCTCGCCCGCCTCGGCGACCCGTGGGCGGGCATCGACGACACCCGGCACGAGCTCACACCTCTGCTGCAGTGGTGGGAGCGGGACGTCGGTGAGCACGGCCTGACGGACCTGCCCTACCCGCCGGACCATCCCAAGATGGCCGGCGAGCCCCGCCGCGTGCAGCCCAGCCGCGCGAAGAAGACCACCTGACGACATCCCGTGGCAGGCGGTGGGCCGACCTTCGCGTACGCTGATCCACATACCCGAGGTCCCGTTCCGGTTGCCGTCGGTCAGGGGGGAGTCGGCGCGGTGTGGATTGTTCTGGTTGACCATTCGGCGTCCATGGCGCGGCCGTTCGCCGTTGATTCTGCCCGCCCGCTGTTCGGGCGCCGTAGAGATGGCCGTGCGCGGGCCCGAACGCGGGCATTCCCCGCCGCCGGGCGTCGCCGGGTGCGGCTGGCCGAGGAACTCGCCAGATCCACGCAGTCCGCTGGCCGGCCCGATTCCGATAACCGGCCGCAGGGCCAGTCGGGAACCACGGAAGCGGACTCGAATCAGCACGGACGGTCCGGCCGCGGCAAGCTCGATGTCGCGGTCGAGAGCGTGTCGAACACACTGGCCGAGCTGCCGCCGGCCCTGCCCACGGTGCTGGTGGGCTTCACCGACTCCGCGGATGTCGTGTACGAGGGGCGCGCCGGCGATCGGGCCACCTTCGAACGGACGATGCGCACCGCCACCGCCACCGCGCCGGGCGCCGACGCCGGAATCGGCGCGGGCGCAGGCAGCGCTGCTGCTGGGAGCGGCAGTGGTGAGGCGACCGTGGCCTCCGCGTTGGAACGGGCCTGGCGCCACCTGGCCGGGCTCGAGCAGCAGCCGGCCTTCGCCCGCCTGCTGCTGGTCACCGATGACCTCACCGCTCCCGGTGACCTGCTCCAGGCCGCCTACGACTGTGCGCATGCGGGCATCACCGTCGACGTGGTCGTCCTCGACGGATCGCCGCGTGCTGCCGAGCTGGCCGAAGTGATCGTCAAGGTCACCGGCGGAACCTGGGAGGCGGCCCCGGGGGAGGAGGACCTCGGCCGCGCCATCTCCGCGGCCGGCCGCCGTGTCGCCCAGCAGTCGCTGCAGCGCGAAGCGGGCCCGGCCGGCGCGGTGCCAGGGCAGGCGCTGCCCAGCCCCACCGCACGGGCGTCGCGCCCGGATGCCCAGGCGGCGGTGGTCCAGCCGGATCCGGATCCGCAGCCCGAACCGCCGCTGGAACCACAGCCGAAGTCGGGTCCGCGGCCGGAGCTGGAGCTGGAGCCGGAACCGCAGCTGGAGCCGGAACCGCAGTCGCGGCCGGAGTCGGCTCCGGCCGCCGGGGAGTTCGTCGTCCGGCAGCCTGCCGCTGTCTCGGTCACCGGCTGGTATCCGGTCCTGGTCACCGTGCCGCCGGCGGCCGACGGGATCGCGTCCGGTACCTGGATCGAGATCGTTCCCAGCGCGTCCGGCCTGCGGTTCCGTCCCGCTCGCCGCGTTGTCGAGTGGGAGGGCACCGCGCAGACCGCGTCGTTCGAGGTCGCCGCGACGGCGGGTGGTGACGCGCGGCAACGGCGTATCGGGCAGGTGGAGGTCAGCGTGGGCGGGCTGCCGATCGCGCAGCTTCCGCTGGATCTCACGGTCGAGGACAGCGAGGTGGCGGATTCCGCCGCGGCCGGCGAGCCGGCGGTGTCGTCGGGGCTGCCGCAGGTCGTCGTCCGGTCGGGCGCGATGTTCCGTGAAGTGTACGGATCGTATGCGTCGAGTGATGCCGAGATCGTGCGCCGCTTCCGCGAGAACTATCAGAGCCTGGGTATCACGCTCTTCCTCGACGGGTTCGACACGCCTGGTCCCCGGGAATGGAAGCCCGAGCTCGAAGCCGCCATCGAACGTGCTGATCTGTTCGGGCTTTTCTGGTCGGAGGCCAGCGCGGTGTCCGGCTATGTGGAGACCGAATGGCGCCGCGCGCTGGAGGTCGCGGGCTCCCGGGGTTCCCTCGACGCCTTCGTCTGCCCGATGAGCTGGACCCCGTCGGTGCCCGCCCCGCCGCCGCCGCTGGCCGAGCTTCGGCTGCGCCGGATGGATCCCTGGTCGTCCGCGCTGGTGGCGCGCCAGGGCCTGCGGCGCGAGTCCGGCGAGGCGGTGAGCGGCGAGGGTGAGGCCGGGGAGTTCGGTGTGGCGACAGGGGTCGATCTCGCGGAGTTCGGAGTGGCCGCGGGTTCCGAGCCGGAGGAGTTCGGGATGGAGACCGGTCCCGAGCTGGGCGATCTCGGTGTGGCCGCGGGTTCCGAGCCGGCGCAGCCAGGCCGGCCCGTCGGGGCCTCGGAGCAGACCGAGGTGCCCACCGCGGCCGAACCCGCCGGTTCCGGTCCTGTTGCTGGCCTTGGTCCCGTTGCTGGTTCCGGTCCCGCTGCGGGTTTCGGTCCCATGGCCGGATCTGGGCCCGCCGCCGGTCCACCGCCGGTGGGGCCTCGGCGTGTCGACGTCACCTTCCCGGTCTTCACGCTGGTGCCGACGCTGGCGAACGGCAACGTGGAACGGATCGGGGAGTCGCTGCGCACGATCGTCCCGTTCCTGGAGGACCTCACCGGCCTGCGGTACTACCCGCCGCCGACCTACGTCACGGATGACACGACGGCCACCCGCCTGCGCCGCACCTGTGAACCGGACGCGCGTTTCCTGGCGGAGGAACAGGCCGGCGAGGTCGCGCCCGGGGTCCTCGATGCCGGTGAGGAGGAGCTGGTCGAACGGGTCCGTGAGCTCCTGCTGACGTTCGGGGCCCATGTCGTCGACGTCGGCCCCGACACCGATCTCGTGCATGTGCGGCGGGAGGCGATGGGCGGGTTCGTCCGCAACATCCGTCGTGCGCTGGCGGGGCGCCCGACCCGGCTCGACGACGACTCGGCCGTGCCGCCCGGCTTCCCGGAGCCGCCCATGATCTGGCGGCAGCGCTGCGCCGAGGACTTCCCCAGCTTCGCCGGCCTCTACTGCGAGCTGGTCATCCGGTACGTCGACCGGCACGTCCGCGCGCGGTCCCGCAACCGCATCGACCCGCAGGTGCGGGCGAGGCTGGTGGCGGAGCTGGGTCCGCGTGCCGCGGCGGCGATCGAGCGGTCGGTGGGCGGTGTCGTCGCCGAACCGCCGGTCGACCTCGAGTTCCGGGCCGGGCTCGCCGAGGCCCTGGACGAGCTGCGTGCCCTGGTCGGCGCCCGGGAACAGGTCGTCTCCGACTATCTGAGCTCGGGCGCGAACACCTTCGGCGTGTTCCGGTTCTCCGGTGGCGCGGGGCGGTTCGGCCGGTCCGGCATGCTGGTGCCGACCTCCGCGCCGGCGGTGCTCATCGGCGCCGGGGCGCTGACCAAGGTCGCGGCGGCGCTGCGGGGCGACGCGGTGCTCGACGAGCCGATCTGGGAGCGGGCCGCCGAGTTCTGCGAGCTCGCGCTGCTGCACGACCACGCCCATGCGGCGATCGCGACCGGCCTCGACGAACACGGCGCCCGTGCCGCCGCGGTCGGGACGTCGGTCTGGTCTACCGGCACCGGCCTGAACGAGGCGATCGCGACCTGGGCGCAGCTGCACTTCTACCGGGACGATCCGCGGATGGCCCGCGAATGCGTCCACTACATCCGGTCCGGCCCGGCGCGCTCCTGGCCCTACCGCGGCGCGGACGTCCTGGAGGAGCGCTACCAGGCGGAGGGAATCGAGGCCGTGCGCGGCCTGGTCCGCCGGCTGCGTTCCTCGCCGGAGGAGGCGCAGGCCGAGTTCGACCTGCTCGCGGCACGTCACCACAGCTGAGGCGCCGGCGTGCGGCCCGGCCCGGCCTGGCCTGGCCTGGCCTGGCCCGGGATTACGGGGTGCCGGTGCCCAGCCGGGGCGATACTCCCCAGGAGCCGCCGAACGACTCGCCGGGTTCCAGCACCCGCAGCCCGTCCCCGCTGTTGAAGGCGTTCGCCGGGCAGGTCATCGGCTCGACGGCGATGCTGCGCCGCGCCTGCCCGGGGCCGAACGAGTCGCCGGTGAACAGCTGCAGGTAGGGCCAGGTCTCGTCCTGCCAGACGGTGAGCGCGCCGCCGGCCGCGGCGAGTGTGACGACGGCCCGGCCCTGGGCGTCGCGGGTCAGGTCGGTGAAGCAGGTGTCGAGCGCGAGGTCTCCGAGCGGGCGGGGTTCGCGCAGGTCGAACGGGCCTCCGGCGACCTTCTCGGTGCCGACGGGAAGGAGGCGTCCGTCGACGAGCAGGCGGGTCTCGGCGGGCACGGCGACCGTCAGGTCGTCGACCATCACCGGGGCCCCGTCCGCTCCGGGGAGGACGAAGTACGGGTGCGCGCCCAGGCCGACCGGCGCCGCCTGCGCACCCAGGTTCGTCGCGGTGACGGTGACGGTCAGCCCGTCGTCGGCCAGTCGGTAGAGCGCTGAGAACGCGACGGTGAACGGGTAGCCGGACTGGGCCCGCAGGATGACGTCGGCGCGGGCTGCGTTCACGTCGAGGCGTTCGAGGCCCCACCCGAGCCAGCGGGTCAGGCCGTGACTTGCGTTGTTCAGCGCGACCTCGTTCACGGGCAGCTGGTGCTCGGTCCCGCGGAAGGTGTAGCGGCCGCCGTCGACGCGGTTCGGCCAGGGCAGCAGCAGCTGGCCGCGCCCGCGGCTGGCCATGGCGTCGGCCCCGTACCCGTCGAGGACCGCGAACCCTCCGACGCGGTAGTCGCGCAGGCCCCCGCCCACCTCGGTGATCACCACCCGGCTGTCGCCGTGTTCCAGCTCAATCTGCCGCCCGGACGGTGCGGTCGTCTCCATCGCGCGTCCTCGATTCTCGGTGCCGTCAGACCGTCGCCATCGTCAAACCGTCGTCATCATCGCCGCCACGGCCGCCGTGGCGGTAGCCGGGTGGCCCTTACCCGGAATTCCGGCGTCCCCGCGATGACCGCGGCGGTGATGCGCCGGTGCGGTGGTGATGACGTGATGCGGGGTGATGCCGTGATGAGAGGTGGTGCAGTGGCACGACGCCGTCCGCGATGGCGCTGCGGTGGTGGGAAATCGTGCGGTCGGCGGCAGGTGGGGCGTATCACTGGCTGGTTCCGGATGGGCCTCTGGCGGGCTCGCGTCGCCGCCGATGCCCTGAGTGGGAATTACGGCGGCGACTCCGGACACCCCTCGCGACCGGCCATACGAAGAGCACCTTGGGGGAGTTTGACGGCGTTTCCGGTGTTGGTGCGATCTGGTCACCGGCAAAGGGTGAGAAAAGGTAGTACGCGGACCATTGCCGCCGCCCCCACCAAAGGCGGAAAGGGGGTCATTTTTCCGTTCTAGGGTGTTCGAATGACCGACAGGCCCGAGAAACTTGCCGGGGTCGTGGGGATTCTCGCGCGTTCCTGCTCCCGTCATCGCTGGCTTGTCCTGGCGGCATGGCTGGTCGCGTTCGTGCCCGCCGTGCAGCACATCCGCGAGGGCGGCGCCCGGTATGCCCAGGAGGTCGCGCCCGTGGGCTCCGAGTCCGCGCGGGCGATGGACGGTGTCGCGCGGGCGTCGCCAGGCGGACAGCTGCCGGACGTCGAGACGATCGTGATCCGTGCGCGCCGCGGCACCGTCGACGCCGGGCGGGCCCGGGAACGGATCACCGCGCTGGTGGCGGAGATCGGGCGGCTTCGCGGCGTGACCCTGGTCGCGGACCCGGCCGGACCGCTCGGCGCGGCGACGGCCGGTGTGGACCCGGTCAGCGCGGACCGGCGCACGGCCCTGGTGTCCGTCCTGATGGCCGACGACGCGCTCACCCCGGACCTCGACGCGGTCCGCGCGGTGATCGCCGCCGCCCGGGCCTATGACGGCCCCGAGATCCAGGTCGAGATGTCCGGCCCCGGTGCGACGATGATCGGTTCCGTCGACCTCTCGCCGGCACCGCTCGCCGTCGCCGCCTTCGCGATGATCGTCCTGCTGGGGGTGACCCTGCGGTCACGCCTGGGCGTCGTGGTCTGCCTGCTGCCCGCGGGGGTGTGCGCGGTGCAGGCCGTCGCGGTGACCGGCCGGCTGTCGCACACGGCGCAGCTGACCCCGTTCGCACCGGTGACCGCGGCTGTGCTCGCCTTCGGCACCTGCCTGGGCGGCACCGTGGTCGCCGTGCACCGGACCCAGTCGGCCCTGCTGCGCGGCCAGAACAGGGAGCAGGCCGCGGCGTCGGCGACGGCGGCCGCGGGGGCCGCGGTGGTCATCGGCGGCCTGGGGGTGAGCATCGCGCTGCTGGTCGTGGCGGGCCTGCTCCCGAACGAGTTCGGGGGCCTGGCCGTCGCCGCGGCCGCGGCCGTGATGATCGCCGTGCTGGCGCTGATCACGCTGCTGCCGGCCTTGCTCGCCACCGGCGGGGTCCGGCTGCTCGGCTGGGCCGAGCGGCACTACCTGGCCATGGCCGGCGCGGGCCTGGCCCGGCGGCCCGGCCTGCGGTCCTGGTGGGCGGCCCAGGTCGGGCGCTACCCGGCGCTGGTCGCGGTGGCCGTCGGTGTGGTCCTTATGGCCCTGGCCAACCAGACCGACGGGCTGCGTATCGGCGGCGGCGACGCGGGCACCGATCCGACGTCGATGACCACTCGCCGCGCCTACGATCTCGTGAGCGACGGCTTCTTCCCCGGCCTGAACGGCCCCGTCCTGGTGACGGTCGACCGGGGCACGCCCGTCAACCCCGCCGACCGGATCGTGCAGCCGGCCCAGGTCGCGGCCGCGATCCGGGCGACCCCGGGGGTGCGGTCGGCCGGGATCTCCCTGGACGACCCGACCCTCGGCCCGGCCGTCATCCGGATCCTGCCCGACGCCGGCCCGCGCACCACCGAGGCCAGCGACCTGGTCCGGCACCTGCGTGACGACGTGCTCCCCGGAACCCTCGGCGGCAGCATCACCGAGGCCGCGGTCGGCGGACCCACCGCGATGTTCGACGACTCGGCCGACGAGTTCCGTTCGACGCTGCCGCTGTTCCTGGCCGTGGTGCTGGTCGCCGTCGGTCTCATGGTGTTCGTCGCCTCCGGGCTGCCCGCACTCGCGGTTCTGCTGGGCGTGGCCGCGGTGCTCGCCGTGGTGGCCGCCGGCGGAATGCTCCGCCCCGTGTTCCAGGATGTCGACGCCGCCCGGCACCTCCATGTCATGACCAGCCCGGTCGAGCCGTTCGTCCTCATACCGGTGATGGTCTGCGTGTTCGGCCTGGCCCCGGTGATGAACCTGATCCTCTTCGCCCGCCTGCGCGAGGGCGGCGGTGGCGGCGCGGCGGAACCGTCGAAGGCAGGCGGGGGAGGCGGACTGCGGGGTGCGGCGCGGCTGCTCGCCCGCCGCCGTGACGGAGCACGCCCCGACCCGATCCGCGACGGGCGCGACGCGATCCGGCGCGGCCACGCCGAACTCGGGCACGTGGTGCTCACGATGAACTTCGTGATGATGTTCATCTTCCTGTCCGTCGCCGCCCAGCCGCCCCGAACCCTCAAGATGCTCGGCGGGGGCCTGGCGATCGGGATCGCGGTGGACGCCCTTCTGGTGCGCGCCGCGATCCTGCCCGCCGCGGTGCACCTGGGGCAGCGCTGGCAGACCGACCGGGCGGCCCGCTCCCGGCAGTCCGCGGCCACCGGCAAGGAGTCCAAGGAGCCGAAGGATTCGAAGGAGTCCAAGGCCGCCTCGTCGGTGTCGTCGGCTTCGAGTGGTTCGGCCGCCGGTTCGGACACCGGGGGCGGCGGGAGTGCCGGGGGCGGCGGGAAGGCGTCGGGATCGGGGACGTCGGGAGGCACCGGTAACGTCGGCGGCGAATTCCGGCAGTTCCTTCGCCGAGCCGGAATCTGACCTATTTCCCTCGCCGGTGAATTTCGCCGTGACCGGGGCTGAACGGCTCGGCCCGGCGATCTCTCCGGTTCTCGGTGATACTCCTCGCGTACTCGTCGTCCTACCGAGGGGGATTCATCGATGGCGGGCAAGGATCTGGGGAAGATGAAGCAGGCGATGGGCCCGGTCGGGCTCGTCATCCCCGCCGACGCGCGCGCCGGTGTGGTGGCGCCGAAGCCCGACGCCGTCTGGAAGTTCCGGGACGGATCGGCTCGTGTCTGGTACGGAAAGGGCAACAACGGCATTGTCCGTCCCGTACTGCTGGCGGACGGTTTCAACATGGGGCCCACGGACTTCGACTGGCTCTGGGAGGGCCTCGACAGCGACCCCTACCGTTTCATCACGCAGCTGCGTGACCGCCAGCGGGACGTCGTGCTCATCGGATTCAACGAGCGCAGCGAATCCATTCTCGTCAACGCGGACGTCGTGAAAGAGACGATCATGCGCGCGATCGCCGAGCGCATGGGTGACGAGCGTCTGGTCGTCGGTGGCTTCAGCATGGGCGGGCTGGTCACCCGCCTCGCGCTGGCGCAGCTGGAGACACAGCGGATAGATCACCAGACCGGCGTGTACCTGTCGTTCGACAGCCCGCACCGCGGTGCGTCCGTCCCGATCGCGCTGCAGGCGATCGCGCATCACCTGGCTCCGGTCGACGACACCCTGGCCCGGCAGATCAACAGCCCGGCGTCGCGGGAGCTGCTCTGGCGGCACCTGGAGACCGTCGACGGCACGCCGCGAGTCGATCCGGCTCGCAAGAAGTTCCTGGAGGCCCTGGAGCGGGCCGGTGGCTGGCCCCGGATTCCGCGCCTGATCGGCGTCGCGAACGGGGTGGGCGACGGGCGGCACAACGGCATCGCCCCCGGCGTCGAGGCCCTGCGCAGCAGCGGCCCGTACCTGACGGACACCGTCCTCTACACCCAGGCGGGCGGGCGCGACCGCCTCGTCGCCGACCTGCGCGGCCTGCTCGGCGAGCGGAAGATCACCACGAACGACTTCCCCGACATCGACGGTGCTCCGGGCGGCACCCTCGACTCGTTCGGCATCCTCGCCGACGCGCTCAAGGAGATCGGGGAGGGCCTGGACGTGGCCCACCGCACCGCGTGCTTCGTCCCGTCGGTCAGCGCTGTCTCGGTGCGCGGCGTCGAGACGAACGACGACCTCTACGTCGACATCAACGCGCTGCCGCCGGAGCAGTCCGACCTCGACGACTTCCTCTGTTCGTCCCGTCCGACCCCGCACACCGCCATGACCGAGGAGCTCGGTCAGTGGATCGTCGACCGCGTCGCCATGTCCAGATGATCGACTGACTGCCGATGAACTGACTGCCGATGAACGGTGCGTGGGCGGGACCGGGGTGCCACCCCGCCCGTCCACGCACCGCCGTGCCCGCGATCCGTCCAGGCGGCGGTCCGGGGCCCGGTCCAGTCGGCTGCCAGGACAACTCTTTGACCGACATGCCGGCACAAGACTGGACGGACGTCCCCGTCGAAGGCATCGTTTGCCGCGGTTGCTCCGCGGCGAGAGCCGCCACGACGGGAGGGGCGCGGGAGGCCAGTGCAGAACCGGACCGAGGACCGGACCGAGCAACGCCTGGACCGCCTCCGTGGCCGCGCCCCGCGACGGCGTCACGACGCCCGCACCATCGCCGCGCTGACCCGTAACCCCGGCTGTGCCCGCCGGGCCGTGCTGGACGCCGCCGGGATCGACAAGGAGCTCCTGGCCCGCCAGATCGGTTTCGCGGCCCCCTTCGGCCAGTCCCCGTTCGCGATCGTCCGCGGCAACGTGTTCGAGGCGCGGGTCACCGCGGACGAGTGCGCCGCGCTGCTCACCCTGCTCGCGGAGTGCCTCGACTCCGGCTCCGCCTCCGACGCGGGGGCCGGCGTAGACGAGGCGACGTCCGGCGATGTGATCTACCTGGATCTGGGTGCGTCCGGTGCCGGCTCCGACGCGGAGGGTCCCGCACGGCGGCTGGAGCGCACCGAGGCGGTGCTGCGGTCCGAGGCGGTGCTGCGCTCCGAGGCCGCGTCCGGCGCCGGTGCGGGGTCGCGTGCCGAGGCGCCGCGGACGGTGCTGCTGGCGCATCCGCTGCTGCGGCTCGCCGTCGGCGGGCAGGACGTGTACCTCGAGCCCGATCTGCTGGTGATCCGCCCGGACGGACGGGCGCACGTGGTGGAGATCAAGTCCTTCGCCGTCGTCGACGGTCAGGCGGACGGGGAGAAGGTCGCCGCCGCGGCGGTGCAGGCCGCCGTCTACGTGCTGGCGCTGCGCCGGATGCTCGGCACGCCGGGGGCGGTCTCCCACGACGTCGTCCTGGTCTGCCCGAAGGACTTCTCGAACGTGCCCATGGCGACCCGGGTCGACGTCCGGCGCCAGTTGCTCGCGCTCGACCATCAGCTGGCCCGGCTGACCACGGTGCGGACCCTGCTGGACGCACTGCCGCCCGAGCTGACCTTCGATCTCGCACCGGCCGCGGACGGTGCCCCGAGCAGGCCCGCCGGGGAGCTCACCGAGGCGCTCGAACAGCTGCCGGCCCGCTACGCGCCGGACTGCCTGTCCGTCTGCGAGCTGGCGTTCCGCTGCCGGCAGGAGGCCGCGGGCCGCACCGCCGCGCTGGGCGCGAGCGTGCGTGAGGAACTCGGCGGCATCGACACCGTCGCCGAGGTCCTCGACCTCGCCGGCGGCACCCGGACACCGACCGAGAGCCAGGCCGAGGCCGCCGCCTACCTCATGATCACGGCGCGGATGTACGCGGAGGGCCTGGCGGCCGCGCCGGCCCCGGGCCCGGCTCCGTCGCCGGCCCCGCTTCTGGCCCCAGCCCCGGCTCCGTCGCCGGCCCCGGTTGCCGCTGCGGCATCCGCTTCCGGTGGTGAGCGCGGGTGACGGCGATCAGTTCGTACGCCCGGGCGCTCGCGGTGGCGACCGGGAACGCGGCGCCGACCGCGACCGTGCGCCATGCGCACCTGTCGGCGCGCCCGTTCGTCCTCGTGCCGCTGACGTTGGCCGGGGAGGCGAACGCCCCGCTCGCCGCGATGGTCGGCACCGCGCGGGACGAGGCCACGCTGCTCCTGGTGGCCCAGCCCCGGAACCGGGATCTGCGCTTCGCGTTCGCCGACCAGCTTGCCGAGATCATGCTGCCGCACGTCCTGGGCTTCGCGGCGGCGACCGAGGAGCTCACCAACGGGCCACGGTCCCTCGACGCGCCGCAGCTCATCGTGCCCAACCCGGCCGGCGTCGAGTTCGTCCGGCTGTTCGCCCGGTCGACCCGCTTCCGCTCGACGGAAGGCGAGTACGCGGTCGCGCCGAGTGTGCCCGTGCTGGGTCGCTGGCTGACGTTCTTCGCCGAGCGGGCCGAGATCCCAGGGTCCTCGCTGATGCTCGCGGTCACCGACCTGCTCGGCCTGCACTGGGCTACCGGGCAGAGCGCGCTGGAGGACGCGAACCTCGCCGCGCTGCTGGGATGGATCGACCCACCGCCAGGCGTGCGCGGGGCCGCTGCCGCCCGGCTGGCCGAGGATCCCCGGCACTGCCCGCCGGCCGGGCCCACCACCGACCCCGGTTTCGACACCGAGCAGCTCGCGCCCGCGATCGCCGCCTACGACACGGCCGTCGCGGCGACCGTGGCCGACCCCGCGGCGGCCGCCGCCGACCCGGCGGCGGGGCGGGCCGGCGTCGCGCGTGCGGTGACCCGCCTGGAGAACCTGCTGCGTACCCAGCTCCAGCCGACCTGGGACCTCGTCTGGCGTGCCCTCGACCTGCTTGGCGGCCTGCCCGCCGGGGCCTCGGTACCGGCACGCTGGGAGACCGACCGCGCCCGCTACACCGGCTTCCATACCTACATGGTCGAAGAAGGGCTCCCGCAGGCCCGCCGGGACGGCGCGGTCACCGCCGCGCGCCGCCTGAACCGGATCGAGCAGGCACAGGCCGGCTACGACGCCGACCGTGCCTTCGACGACCCGCTGGTCATGGCGCAGCACCGGGTGACCGGCGAGGCTTTCAGCGGCATCGTCGTCGCCGTCGAACGGGACCGCCGTATCCCGAACGGGCGCGGCAAGGGCCGTCTGGTGACCCGTCCGCTGCTCACGGTGCGCACCGAGGACCCGGTCCGGCTCACCGTCGGCGCCAAGGTCGTCGCGAGCAGCCGCCGCAGGCAGGAATGCGTCATCCAGGCGATCGACGTCCCACCCGCGGGCGGTGGCCTGCTGATCACCCTGGAGGCGCGCAGCGGCATGGGCCGGTCGGCGGCACCGGCGCCCGGCACGGTGGCGGAGGTCGGCGAGTCGCTCTGCTACAGCGCGGTCCTCGCGGACGGTGTGCGCTCCGCCCCGATGCCGGACACCGCCGACACTCCGTGGACCCACGGCGGCCCGCCCGAACCCTACGAACCGACCGAGAAGGACACCGCGGAGGCCTGGGAGTGAGCGCTGTCGGGGAGGTCGCCGGGCTCGCCGAGTCCGCCGGGCTCGTCGGGCTCGCCGGGTCCGCCGGGCTCGCCGGGTCCGCCGGGCTCTCGCCGGCGGCGCAGGCCGAGGCGGTCACCCTCGCCATCCTGGACGACCTGCGCGCCGGCCGGCATCGCGGTGTCATCGTCGACTCGCCGCCCGGAGCGGGGAAATCCACCCTGGTCGTGCGGACGGCGGCGGTCCTCGCCGCCTCCGGTGCCCCGCTGATGATCGTCGCCCAGACCAACGAACAGGTCGACGACCTGGTCGAACGGCTCTCGGCCCGGCTGGCCGACGAGCTGCCCGCCGCCCGCATCGGACGTCTCGGCCGCACCGGCTACCTTCCGTCTGCCCGCCTGGCCGGCCTGTCCAACGTCATCACCGCCAGCGACGTCGACAGCCTCGGCGAGCCCGAGGTGACGATCTCGACCGCGGCGAAATGGGCCTACGTCCGTGAGGGAACCTGGCCGTGGGCGATCGTCGACGAGGCCTACCAGATGCGCTCCGACACCCTGCTGGCCATCGCCGCACGCTTCGAGCGCGCCCTGTTCGTCGGCGACCCCGGTCAGCTCGACCCGTTCTCCACGGTCACGGGCGACCGCTGGCACGGGCTGGTCTGGAACCCGATGCAGAGCGCCGTGGCGGTGCTGCAGCGCAACAACCCCGACCTGCCGGTGCATCGCCTGCCCGTGTCCTGGCGGCTGCCGCGCACGGCCCAGGACGTCGTCGCGGACGCCTTCTACCCCTTCACCGGCTTCCGGACCGGTACCGACCTCGATGAGCGTGGGCTGGTGGTGCCCGGACGCGCCGAAAGCCCCGTCGACGACCTCCTCGACGTCGCCGCCACGACCGGCTGGGGCCTGCTGGAGCTGCCGGCGCGCCACACCATGCGGACCGACGCGGAAGCCGTCGCGGCGGTCGCGCAGCTCACCCGACGGATCCTCGAGCGGGGCACCCTGGCGACGTCGGGCGGCGAAAGACGCGGATCACCCCGGGCCGGATCGCCGTCGGCGCCGCGCACCGGGACCAGGTGGTCGCCATCCGCGCCGCGCTCGGCGGCCTCGCCGCGACCGAAGGCGACCCGGACCAGCCCCCGCCCGGCTCCGGCTCGGGGCCGGGCTCTGCTGCGGCCGGCGGTGGGACCGGTTCGGCGGGCTGGGACGGCCAGGTCGTGGTGGACACGGCGAACCGGCTGCAGGGCCGGGAGTACGAGGTCACCGTGGTGCTGCACCCACTGTCCGGCCGGCGGGACGCCACCGCCTTCCACCTGGAGGCGGGCCGGCTGTGCGTGCTGGCGTCCAGGCATCGGCAGGCCTGCCTCGTGGTCGCCCGCGCCGGCATCCGAGAACTGCTCGACGCCCACCCGACCAGCGACCCGGTGCATCTCGGCGAGCCGGTCAGGTTCCCGGACGGCTGGGCCGCCAACCAGGCGATGCTCGCCCACCTGGCGGCCAGCCGGGTCCAGCTCTGAGCCAGCCGGCCGGTGGGCCAGCCGCCGGCCTGGCGGTGCGCGGACCCGTTGGCCTGGCGGTGACCCGGCCGCTGACCTGCCGGTCAGGCGGCCTGGCCGGCCAGTTGGTCAGGCGGCCAGGTAGCCGCGGCGGACGGCGTCCCCTACCAGCTGGTTTATGTACTCCCACAGGGCCAGCGAGCCCTCGGAGACGACCCGCTGGTGGGCGAGCACGTCCTGGGCGCGGACCCCGTGCGTCTGCCAGCTCCCACCGCCGGTCACGTAGTTGAGGATCAGCGGCTGCAGCCGGTCCAGCGCGCGGGCGAAACGCGCGTCGGGTGTGCGCCGCGCCTCGAACTCCTCCCAGAGCGAGCGCAGCTGGACGGCCTGGTCGCGGGGGAGCAGCGGGAAGAGCCGGTCGGCGGCGGCCTTCTCCCGGGCCTCCTGCTCGGCGATCGCGGTCTGATCGTAGATGAAGGTGTCGCCCGCGTAGATCTCCACGAGGTCGTGGACGAGCAGCATGCGCAGCACCCGGCCGGTGTCGACCTCCTCGTCGGCGTACTCGCCGAGCACCACGGCCATCATCGCCAGATGCCAGGAGTGCTCGGCATCGTTCTCCGCGCGCGAGTCGTCGGCCAGGCGGCTGCGGCGCAGCACGGACTTGAGCTTGTCGATCTCCAGAATGAACCCGAGCTGCCGGGCGAGCCGCGAGTCGGAGGTGGAGGGCAGCGCGGTGACCGGCTCACCCGGCCCGGCGGGAGACATCGAATCCTGTGGGGTCGGGGCCTGCGTCGACACCTGTCCTCCTCCTGCTTCCTGCGGGTTCCTGCACATGCTGGCGTAACGGCACGCGGCACCGGTCGGACGTGACGGTTGCCGTCCAGCCGATCAGCATGTCCGCTGGCCGGCCGACCTGCCACTGATCTCGTCTGACCTGGGCAGACATGGTCTCGCCCGGCGTGACCGGATCGGACCGGGTCTGCTCCGGTGCGGTTTGGGTTCCTGGTCTGTGGTGCCCTGATCTGCTGTGCCCTGGCCTTGGCGATCGCGGGATGGCCCGTCAGGGGTGCTGCGTGCCCCCAGTGTGCGCGGATTCGCCGCCAGAGGCGTCGCCTTGCGATGTGAACAGAGTCCGATCATCCTTCGGGTTGACAAGATGACTACGGGCCATCAATATATCCGGTTTGGATAGTCTTTCTGTTGATGTATCCGTCTTCCGTTGGTGATCTGGTCCGCCTCATCTCGGGTGCCCCCTCGTCGGCGCCGGGAGTGCCGCGGCGAACCTGTAGGCGCGTAGGCGTCCGACGGGGAGGGCGAAGCGGGCGATCGCGAGAAGGTCGCCGCGTGTGATCGGCGGGCGGGTCGACCGTGCGGGTCGAACCACATATTCACCATTCGCACACAACTCGTCGCGTGAACGCAGATCGACGACCTGGCGCAGACGTCTGGTCACCCAGCCGGCACGTCACCGGCCACGTCAGCCGGCATGCCGGTCGGCACGCTGGTAACGAACGTGATGGTGCATGGTGTGCTCGGCGGTGAAGCGGATCCGCGCCCGCGCCACGAGGTGTCGGGGGAGCGAAGGCCGCCGACTGATCCAACCGGCGTCCGGGAGTCAGAGAAGATCTTCAAGTCGGGCGGCGACCTGCCGGTAGCGGCTGACCGGCACGAGGTGCACACCGGCGAAGGCCCCGCTGTCGCGTAGCTGTAGCACCTGGTCGCAGGCCGCTTCGACCCCGGCCGCCCGGTCCCGTTCGACGGCTTGGACGAGGTCGTCGGGGATGTCGATGTCGGGGATCGTCGCGGCGAGGCGGCGGGCCATCCCGGCGCTCGCGAGCACCATCACGCCGGCGTAGACCGGCAGTTCGACCGGGTGGGCGTCGCGCCAGCGCAGCAGGGCGTCGACCGAGTAGCTGACCTGCACGAACAGGAAGTCGGCAGCCTGTTTCCAGGCGGGCAACGGCCGCAGGCCGGCCGCGGCTCCGACCCGGAACGCCGGCATGTCCGCGAAGACGGGATCCTCCCCGGCCGCGCGGGCCTCGTCGATCATCGCGCGCACCGTCAGGTCGCCCGTCCGGTTCCCGGCGCTGGGCTTGTCGCCGCGGACGAACAGGAACTCCTCGACGCCGTAGGCCGCCGCGGTGAGCAGGTCGCGGCGCAGGCCCAGCAGGTTGCGGTCACGGGAGTTCACGCACGCGATGCTGCGCCCTCCCATCGTCTGCACCTCGTGGGCGACAGCGATGCTCGACACGGTCGCCCGCCCGATGTGGTTGTCGGGGATGAGGAAGGCGTCGGCGACGGGGCTCAGCACACCGATCTGATGGCGCGCGTGAGTCAGGTCCGGCCGGGTCGGCGGCTCGATCTCGCAGATCAGCTCGAAGCCGCGCGCTGGCTGTTCGTTGCTCGTCGTGGACTCCCGCATCCGCACAGGATAGGACGACGGCGACCCGCGACCGCGGTGTGGCCACGCCACTGCGCCCACCGTGCTCCGTCGGCGGCCCGGACGGAGACAGGCCGGCGCCGCACCGCTTCCGGAGAGGGGTGGGCGGTGCCGGCCTGCGCCGGTGTCAGGTCAGGCCGGGGCGTCCTGCGTCGAGGTCGCGAACTCCTCGGGGCCCTTCTGCGCGGCGGCCGGATCCATCCACATGACCTGCCAGCCGTGGCCGTCGAGGTCGAAGAAGCTGCGTGAGCACATGAAGCCGTAGTCCTCCAGGCCGTCCGCCTCGACGCCACCCGCGGCCAGCGCGGCTTCGGCGACCGTGTCGACCTCCTCGCGGGACGAGACGCTGAAGCAGTACAGAGCCAGCGTGTGCGTGGCGGGATCGGCCATCGGCAGCTTCGAGAGCTCCGCGAACTTCGGATGGCTGACCAGCATCACGCTGGCCTGCTCGCCGACCAGCATGCAGGCGCCGGTCTCGTCGGTGAAGCTCGGGTTGAAGCCGAACCCGAGCTTCGCGAAGAACTCCTTGCTGCGTTCGAGGTCCGCGACGGGGATGCTTACGAACAGCATGCGGCCCGGGTGTGCGGGAGCGGTCATGACGGGTCTCCAGGTCGATAGCGCGACGGGTACGTCCTGGTAGACCAGTCGGGCCGGTGGAACTCATCGGTGGCGGGTGGACTGCTCCGTCTGCTGGTCCAGAAGGGTGTGGCGCGATGCGCGAGGGGCGGACCGGTATCGGGGAGACCACGGTGCACGGCCTCGTCGCGGATCTGGTGTCCGGCTGGAACGGCGGCGCTGTCGTCGACCTGGGAGCCGGAAGGGGCGACACGCTGGTCGAGATCGATGCTCGGTTCGCGGGAGCGGGGGTTTCCCTGACCGCCGTCGATGTCGACGAGGGCGCGCTGGCCGCGCTGTCCGCTCGACTACCAGCCGCCCGCGTCGTCCGACATGACCTCAGCAGGCCGCTGCCCTTCGCGGACGGTGCGTTCGACGTCGCCGTCTCGCACAACACGTTGGAATGCCTGGTCGAGCCGGCCGCGCTGCTCCGTGAGGTCGGCCGCATCCTGCGGCCGGGAGGGCGGGCGGTTGTCGCCCACACGGATTTCGAGACGATTGTGGTGGCGATCGAGAACCGTGATCTCGCCCGCCGTTTCCTGCTCACGTACGCGGAGCTGCCGGTTCTCTACGCCAACATGGCCGCTGCCGACCCCTGGATGGGGCGACGGCTGGCCGGGCTCGTCCGCAACAGCGGGCTGCACCTCGAATCGGTGCGTGCGGTCACCACCGTGCGCACCACATTGCCCGAGGCGACGGAACTGCGTCTCAGGGAGGTGACCGAAGCGGTTCGCCGTTGTGCGCAGGCGGGCAGGGGGCGCGTCGCCGTCGAGGAGATCGCCTCATGGTGGGAACAGCTACGCGCCGCCGAAGCCGCGGGGACCTTCTTCTTCAGTGAGACTGCCTTTGTCGTGATGGCGACAAGGCCAGGAAATCTGTCCGGTTTATCCAATGGATTCTGAAATGCGCCTGCAGCTGACGGGCGATGGCGTCCCGCCTGTCCGGCCCGTCGTGCTGGTGCCACGTCTGCCGGGGCACTGGCCGGTGCCCCGACGCGGTGGTGCTGCCGTCGGCTAGCGGAGCGTGAGAACCGTCTGCAGGTAGGTCGACGGCAGGGCGACGGCACTCTCGGCGCCGCGGTACCGGTCCCAGCGTCGGGCCAGGTCGACCAGCTCGGCGGCGAGCTGGTCACGGCCGGCCTCGTCGAGCGCTTCGAACGCCTTCAGGGTCGGCCCGTACCAGCGGCGGAAGAACACGACGAAGTCCTCGGCGGAGGTGAAGCGGAACGTGCAGGTCCGCTCGACCGACTCGGCCTTTCCGATCGCGCCGCCGAAAAGGTCGTTCAGATGCTCGCGAGTGCCCCACAGCAGCGGGGACGCGACGCCCGCCGGCGGCGGTACGTGCGCGGAGATGACCCGGAACATGTCGCCGATGAAGCCGTCGGGCGTCCAGGACGCGAGGCCGATGGTGCCCGCGGGGCGGGTGACCCGCACCATCTCGGCGGCGGTGCGGCGGTGGTCGGGGGCGAACATCGAGCCGAACACGCTCAGCGTGGCGTCGAAGCTGTCGTCCGCGAACGGCAGGTGCTGGGCGTCGGCGACCCGGAACTCGACGTCGAGACCCTCCGCGCGGGCGCGGACGCCGGCCTCCCGCAGCAGCTCGGGAACGTAGTCCGTGCCGATGACCCGGGCACCCGACCGGGCCGCGGCGATGGCCGCGTTTCCCGTTCCGGAGGCCACATCAAGGACATGCCAGCCCGCGCGGAGGTCGGCGGCGTCGGCCAGCAGCTCGCTGGAGAGCACGATGCGGGAGGCGATTTTCGCGAAGTTTCCGCTGGACCACGTCTTCTGCTGACGTGTCGTGATCGCGGCCAGGTCCGGTGAGGTCTGGGTGGTGGACATGCTGTGCTCCCCTCGGATGGTCGCCATGCGTGCGGGCTGCGGCGACAGGGGTAAGCATGCGTCGCGGGGGAGTGGGTCGACGAGTATCGATCTCGTACTGGTGGCGCTGTCGGGAACTGGATCGACGTCCCCGTAGACGTCGTTGTAATGGGACCATCCGAGTATGACTGGCCACGTTGAGTACTGCCCGATCGCGGTCGGAGTGGAGATCCTTGGTGACCGGTGGACGCCGCTGGTCATCCGTGAACTGAGCGTTGGTGCGACCGGATTCAACGAGATTGCCCGTGGCCTGCCCAGACTGAGCCGGACCCTGCTGTCCCAGCGGCTGCGCATGCTGGAGCGCCGCGGGCTGGTGTGGAAGGAACCGGCGCCGCGGGGTCAGCAGGTGCGGTACTCGCTGACCGCCTCGGGCGCGGCGTTGTCGTCCGTGGTGTGGTCCCTTGGTCAGTGGGCGGCCGAGTGGACGTTCGGCGATCCCACGGACGAGGAATGCGACGGGCTGACGCTCATGTGGCGGTTGCACCAGTGCGCGAACCCCGGGGCGCTGCCAGCCGAACGGACCGTGGTGCACCTGGTGCTCACCGGCCCCGGCGCGGCCCAGGGCTGGTTGGACATCGCCGACGGCGGGGTCACCGTGTGCCAGGAGGAGCCCGCGCGTGAGCCCGACCTCGTGATCGAGGCGCCGACCTCGGCCATGCTCCGGTGGCTGATGAGTGTCGCCACCTTCCGGGAGCTGCGGATGAGCGGGCAGGTGCGGCTGACCGGTCCGGCCGGTCTCGTCCGCCAGTTCCCGGACTGGTTCATCACGTCGATGTTCGCGGAGAGCCTGGGACGGGCGAGGCGGCGCCAGGATCAGGAAGCCGTCCCGGCCTGAGCCTGAGACCCGGTCCGGGCGTGGTCCGGGGCCTCGGCCTCGACCTCGTCCTGGGGTTCAGCCTCGTCCTGGGTTTCCGCCTCGACCTGGGTTTCCGCCTCGACCTGGGCGCCGGCCGGGGCGGGGTCGGTGGCGCTGACAGTGGCGTCGTCGGTGGCCGCCTCCAGCGGGTTGCCGGCGGCCGGCTCGGGGATCATGATCTCCACGCCGGCGGTGTCGGGGGCGGTGACGGGGGTGGCCGGAGTTGCCGCGTCGGCGGTAGCGGCATCGGCTCGGGCGGCCTCCAGGCCCGACATGGTGCGCAGCGGTACCTCGGGCAGGAACAGCGCGAGCAGCACGCCGATCACCACGGTCGCGGCGCCGACCAGGAAGACCAGGTCCATCGCGTCGGAGAAGCCGACCATGAACGGGTGCGCGATGGCCTTCTCGATGTGCTGGAGGAAGCCGGAGTCGTCCAGTGAGCCGCTCGACGTCACCTGGCGAAGCTGGTCGGGGTGCGCGGTGGCCGCCGCGCCGAACGCGGTGGTGCCGGCGGCGGCCTGGTAGGCGTCGGTGATCCGCTCGGGCGCCGCGCCGAACAGGATCGACAGGAACACCGCGGTGCCCAGCGTTCCGCCGATCTGCCGGAAGAAGGTGGCCGACGAGGTCGCGACGCCGATGTCACGCGGGGCGACGCTGTTCTGCATCGCCACGACGAGGGTCTGCATGGTCTGGCCCAGCCCGAGGCCGAACAGCAGCATGGCGAGCTCCGTCCGCCACAGCGGCGTGTCCGCGCCGACGAACGACAGCAGGCCGAGTGCGGCGACCATGCACGAGAAGCCGACGAGCGGGTAGACGCGGTAGCGGCCGGTCCTCGCGATCAGGCGCCCGGAGGTCATCGACGCGATCATGACGCCGGCCATCATGGGCAGCAGCAGCAGGCCGGCTTCGGTGGGGGACGCCCCCTTGACGATCTGCAGGTAGAGCGGGACGACGGCGAGCCCGCCGAACATGCCGATACCGACGATGATCGAGAGCACCGTGCCGACGGAGAACGTCCGGCCGCCGAACAGCCGCAGGGGGATCAGCGCGTCGTCACCCATGTACCGCTCGGCGACGACGAACCCGGCCAGGCCGATGGCGCCGATCACATAGCAGGTTACGGAGACGGCCGAGCCCCAGCCCCATTCCCGGCCCCGTTCGGCGACGAGCAGGAGGGGCACGACCGCCGCGATGATCGCGACGGTGCCCCACCAGTCGATGCGGGTGCTGCCCCGCTTCCCGCCCCCGCGCAGGACCCGGTTGACGACGACCAGCGCGATCAGGCCGATCGGGACGTTGATCCAGAAGATCCAGCGCCAGCCGGCCAGCCCGGCCACGCTGTCCTGACCGGCCAGGAACCCGCCGATGACCGGTCCGGCGACGCTGGACGTCGCGAACGTCGCCATGAAGTACGCCATGTACTTCGGGCGCTGCTGCGGCGACAGGATGTCGGCCATGATCGACATCGCGAGCGAGAACAGGCCGCCGGCCCCGAGCCCCTGCAGGGCGCGGAACCCGGCCAGCACGTACATGCTCGACGCCATCCCGCACAGAACGGAGCCGACGACGAAGATCGAGATCGCGAGCAGGAACAGCGGCTTGCGGCCGTAGATGTCCGAGAGCTTGCCGTAGAGCGGCGTGGTGATCGTCGAGGTGATGAGGAACGCGGTGGTCACCCAGGCCTGGGCGGACAGGCCGTGCAGGTCGTCGCCGATGCTGCGGATGGCCGTCGAGACCACCGTCTGGTCGAGCGCGGCGAGGAACGTGCCCAGCAGCAGTGCCGTGACGATGGTCATGATCTGTCGATGGGTGAGCGCCCCCGGCGCCGGCGCGGCGGGCCCCCCTGGCCCGTTCGGCCCGCCTGGCGTGGCGGGCACGGCCGAGGTGGAGGTCGCGCCGGCTGAGCTCATGATCGGTCGTCCTGTTCCTGGTCCGGTCTTGGCGAGGCGTCGGTGTCGGTGGCGGGGTCAGTGGCGGGGTCGGCCTGGTGTGGCCTGGCCGACCAGCTGGGCTGGTGGATCTCCATCGCGTCGCCGAAGCGGTGCAACAGGGCGGCGAAGGTGGCGAGGTCCTCGCTGCTCCAGGCAGCGAGCATCTCCTCGTAGCGCTCGTTGCGCACTCTGATGTGGTCCCGGTGGACCTGCCGGCCGGCCTCGGTGACATCCAGAACCACGGCCCGCCCGTCGGCCGGGTCGGCGCGTCGCTCCACGAAACCGTCCCGGACCAGGGCGGCGACCTGCCGGCTGACCGTGGACGGATCCGACTGCACGGCGGCGGCGAGGGCGCCGAGGCGCATCGGGCCACCGGCGGCCAGATACGAGATCAGGATCTGGGCCGCCCACTCCATGTCATCCCGTGCCCGGGCGAGGAACTGGCTGCGGGCGCGGGCGAGCCCGCGGATCAGCCGGGCGACGTCGTCGGCGAGCTGCGCGACCTGGTGCCCGCGGTCCGACGGGGTCTCCTGCGCCGTGGTCCTGATCGCGGGGGCTCGTCCGGTGTTCGCCGTGGGGGCCGCGGCTGTCTTTTCGTCCATGGGGCGGTGCTCTTCCTGTGGTCGACTCGCGGGCCTGAAGCCCGGAGCCAGCAAGTTGGGTGCATCATACAATTAGTCTTCTGTATTGCGTCGACCGAGGTCAGTGCGTGTCCCTGGTAGGGGAGCGGCGTTACGACGCGAGCGAGCGCAGCATCGTCTCCGCCTTCGCCGACAGCACCTCGGCCTGGGCCAGAAGCGCGTCCGCCCGCGCGTCGAGGGCGCGCTGGGACGCCGCCAGCTCGTGATCGCTGATCACGTCCGCATGGTCGCCGCCGTCGCCCTCGCGGTGCCCGTTGGCGCGGTGGTCCGATCCCGTCGGGTGGCCGGGAGTCGGCTGGCCGGGAGTGTGGTCCCTGGCATGTCCGTCCCCGTTGCGTGCCCGCGCGCGGGTCCGTTCGTCGCCGCCGCGCGCCCGCGAGCTGCCGGCCGGTGGCAGCGACGACACCGATCCGGCGGGCACCGGCGTTGGTACCGGACCGGTCCCGGTCCCGGCGCCGGGTGGTGGCACCGGGCCGAGGCCCGCTCCGGTGCCGTGCGGGACGCGGGTGGAGGGGCGGCCGGTCGTCGAGCGTCGGCCGGCCGTCGGGCGTCGGCTGGTCGTCGAGCGTGGGACCTGCCCGTTTGCTCCGTTCCGGGGCGAGGACGTCACCGAACGCAGCGCACCGGCCGCGGTGCCGCCGGCGGTGCTGCCCGGGGCGGTGCCGCCGGCGATGCGCGTGTCGGCGGCGGCCGTGGTCCCGGGGGCACGGCGACCGGCGCCGATACCGACACTGGCCGCCCGCATCGTGTTGATGCGGGCATCGAGGTGGTCCCGGTCGTCGACCAGCCGGGCCAGCTCGCAGTGGATGCGGTCGAGGTCGTGGTGCAGGCGGCGGTACTGGCGACGCTGGGCGCGGTCGGTGCTGGCACGCCGCCCGCGCGCCAGGTCGTCGCGCAGCACCTCCAGGTCGCGGTGCAGCAGATCCTCGAGCCGTGAGAGCTGGCCCTGAGACGTCCGCGCGCGCAGCCGGGACATCTGCCCGGTGACCAGCGGCGAGCTGGCCAGGACGCGGACGCCGACAATCATGCTGGCCAGACCCGCGATCTCACCCACCACCGCGAGCGGGCTGACACGGAGCATGCCACCGAGCAGGAACACGCCGATGGCTACACCGCCGAGGGGCTCCAGCGTCACCGCCGCCGGCAGCGACGCCGGCAGCGGGGCCATCTCGTAGGCGCTCTGCAACAGCAGGCCACTGGTCAGCGCGACCACGACGACCGCGTACAGCTCCCAGGACCCGAAGATCGAACCGACACCGGAGGTCTCCACGCGGCGGCCGACACCGCTCACGAGGGCGCTCTGCAGGGCGGACAGCAGGCCCGCACCGCCGGCCAGCAGGGTGGCACGGCGCGCCGGGTCCAGCCGGCGGGTGCCCAGCACCGCCCAGGTCGCGAGGCCACCGATCGACAGGCCGGTCAGCAGCCAGCCGACGGTGGTCGCGGCCTCCACCTCGCCCTGGTGTGGATCCCCGGCGAACAGGAAGGTGCCCAGCCCCAGCGCCGTGGCGATCGCGGCCGCCCAGTCCCGTCGCGGCACCCGCCGACGGGCCCACACCGCCGCCAGGGGCAGCGCGAAGAGCAACTGGCAGACCTGCAGCGGCGCGACGAACGCGACCGTGGACCGGGCCAGCGCCGCGGCCGCCGCGAACGTCCCGACCGCGGACAGGAGCACACCGGCGTCCCACAGCGGACGTCGTACGAGCCACAGCAGCAGCCGAAGCCGCAGGACGTCCTCGGGAGGTGCGTGGAAGGCGACGCGCTGCTGGATGACCGCGGCGACTCCGAAGCAGACCGCGGAACCCAGGCCCAGCAGGTAGGTCATCAGCATTTGTGGTCACGTCCCGCGCCGATCGGCACTGTCTGTGACCATCCTGCCCGATCACGGATCCGCACCGGCACCGTCCCAGAATGATGCGTCGGGGGGTTGTCGCCACCCGCGCCGTGTTGGTTGAGGCGTGTTTGTGCCGTGATCATCCACGATGTCGGTTCGCGCCTCCTCGCCGGGGTGCGGCAACCCGATGCGCTGACCCGCGCGCCGACCACGGCACGGACCGGTCCGTGGCCCGGTGTGCTGGTGTCGACTGCGGTGGCCATCGACTCGGAGCATGCCCCACGGCGGAGGCCGCCGCCCGGGCGATGCACGCGTGGCGGCACCGGTGGGCCGGGTTCGGGGTCAGCCGGCGGGGCGAACCGGGCCATCCGCGGCCGAACCCGAACCGGGCCCCGAACCCGAACCCGAACCGGGACCCGGAGCTGAACCGTGCCCCGGACCTGAGCGCTCGCCGGCCAGCAGGCGCTCCTGGGCGGCGACGACGCCCGCCAGGCGGCCCGGGTGCGCATCGCCGTTCCGGGTGGCCACGGTGATCGCGCGGACCGCGGACGACAGCAGCGTGACCTGGTCGAGTGCGGCCTGGTGGGGCGTGCGGCCGTCGGTGCGCCGGCCCAGGGTCGCGTAGAGGCGGGGCAGGGCGAGGTACTCGTCGAGCACCCGCGGTAGATGATCGAGAACGACGCGCTCGACGGTTCGGCTCGCGCGGGTGCGGTGCGGGCCGGGCCGACGGTCCGGTTCCGGCAGATCGAGGAAGGCTTCGACAGCGTCCGCGAGAACGCGGACCGCGTAGATCAGGTCCGCTTCGACGGGAACGGCCTGCGCGGACATCGCCGCGATCCGCTCGCCCAGGACCACCCGCAGGTGGGCCGGGTGGGCCGGGTCGCCGGCACCGAGCGGCCCCGCCGGCGACGGGTTCGGTTCGGACGTGGCGTTCCGTTCGGGTGGGGTGTGTGCTCCTGTCGCGGTGTGCATTTCCGGGGCCGTGTGCGTTTCGGGCGCGCTGTGGACCTCTGCGGTGAGCGGTTCTGACGTGGTTAGCGGTTCTGACGTGGCTAGCAGTTCTGATGTGGTGAACGGTTCTTGCGTGGTGAGCGCACCGGGCGCCGGGTGTGTCTCGGACGTGGAATGCGCTTCGGGTGGCGGCTGTGGACGTCCGCGGGTGGGGATCGCCAGGGCGCCGGCGACGTAGAGGGCGGCGGTCGCGAGCGGCCACAGCCCGGCGGGCAGCACGCCGGTGGCGCCGAGCGTGACGCCGCCCAGCGCCGCCACGCAGCCGACGGTGTTGCGGGTCGAGCCGAGCCAGGCCAGTGCCCGCCTACCGAGCCTTTTCCGTCTCACGGGGCGTCGCCGGGGTTGCGGCAGGTTCGAGCCGACGATGGAACAGGCTCACTGATAGCCACGTATTTCCCGAAATGCCTCGGAGAGTGAGGACGTCCGCGCGTCGAACATCGCGCCGCCGGTCCAGTCCGCGATGGTCCGCATCTCGTCGACGCGGGCGTCCCCGAAGACCACGGTGAAGGTCCGCACCGAACGGGCGGCATCCGGCAGGGCCAGATAGGAGGAGTGGAAGGCGTCGGCCGTGGTGCCCTGGTTGTTCTCCCCGTCGGTCATCAACACGATCGAGGTGAGGGGGGCCACGCCGTCGGCCGGGGCGGCCGCGCTGTCCGCGACGTAGCGGTAGGCGGCCTCCAGCGCCGAGTAGATCGCGGTGCCCGAGCCCAGCGTCAGGCCGTCGGCGGCGGCGGAGATGGCGGCGAGGTCGGCCGATCCGGGTTGCGGGTCGTTGACGGTGAACTCCAGGGTGGCGTGCACCGTCCCGCTGAAGGTGATCAGGGTGACCCGCTCACGTTCGCGGAAGCGGGCGAACCGCTGCTCCAGGGTGTCGTCGGTGCCGGTTCCGGAGCCCGTTCCGGTTCCGGCGAGCTCGCGCAGGGTGGAGCGCAGCAGCTCCAGCCGCTCGCCCCGCATGGAGGGGGAGACGTCCAGGACGAAGATCGCGTGGGTGGGGCGGCGGTACTCGTCCTGGTACGCGGCGAGCAGATGGTCGGCGATCTCGCTGGTGGCGGGGAACGGCAGCTGGGCAGGCAGCTCGGGGGCCGGCCAGGGCGCCGGGTCGAGGCGCACACCGGGAGCCGCCGGGCGCCGGTAGGTCGTGGTGGCGATCCGGCGCTGGACGTCGGGTGCGCGCAGCCAGCTGACCAGCCGGTCGTAGGCGCCGCGGTGGGCGGCGTCACCGTGCAGGAGCTGCAGCGGGTAGTCCGCGGTGATGACGCCGTCGCGGGGATAGACGATCGTGAGCGGGTCGTCGCGCAGCGCCCCGGCGTTCAGCGCGAGGATCTCCGACTCGTAGTTGATCATCCCGCCGATCGGGGTCGCCGAGCGGACGAACGCGTCGGTCAGCCATCCGGAGCTTCCGGCGGTGAGCACCTGGCCGGCGAAGAACGACGTCAGCGCGACCGGGTGGATGTCGTCCAGGGTCAGCGCGTCGGACGTGCCGGCGAGCGCGGCGGCGACGCCGACGAGGGCGGAGAACCCCGAGTTGGACGACGACGGGCTGGTCATCGCATAGGTGAACTCGCCCGCGGCGACCTTCCGCGCGACGTCCGCCCAGGTCACCGCCTTGTTGTCGACCCAGCCGAAGCGGCGCGCGAGCTCGCTGCGGACCCCGAGCACCACCGGGGACATCATCGTGGTCGCACGGTCGACGATGGTGCCGCTCCGGTCCGGGGCATCCCCGAGGGCCAGGCGCAGGTAGCGGTCGGAGGCGAGCCAGGCGGCGTCGGCGTCCGTCGTCCCGGCGGTGATGCGGTCAACGGCGTCGAGGGTGCCGGTGTACTCCAGGGTGACCTCGATGCCCGTCTGGCGGCGGAAGTCGTCCAGTAGCCCGTCGAGGTCACGCAGCTCGGAGCCGGCGAGGATGCGCAGCGTGCCGCCGCGAAGGTCGGGATCATCGCCGTCCTTGTCGGCGGAGCCCGAGCAGGCGCCGAGCGCGGCGGCCGCGGTGGTGAGGATGACCATCAGCAGGGCGAGCGTGCCGCGCGGCCGGCGGCGGCTCAGACGGTGCCGGATCATGCGGGGCCGCTTCATCCGGTGCCGGTCCGGTAGGCGTCCGCGATGAGCTCGATCATCAGGTCGGAGATCTCCTGGCTGGGTGGTTCGGCGGTGTTCACCAGCTCGGGCGGCGCCGAGGCCGCGTTCGCGGCGCCCTGCCCGCGCGCCTGCGCGGCGGCTGCCGGGTCACTGGGGCGGAACCCGTGGCGGACGGCCAGCCGGACCAGGTCCGGACTGGTGGAGAGGAGCTTCCCGACCGCGTCACCGGTGTCGGTCAGCGGGACGACGGTGTGCCGGGCGAAGATGGTCGGCTCGGGGTAGAGCAGCAGCATGTCGGGGCGGATCGAGCCGTCGGCGGCCCGGACCCGTTCCAGGAACTGCGCTTCGTAGATCATCACCATCGGCGCCTTCCCCATGCCCATGGCGAGGAACTCGTCGAACGGCTCGGCGGTCGAGTTGTCGAGGTAGCCCTGGCGTTCGAACAGGCCCGCCGCGAACTCGGCCTGCCGCTCGGCGGCGGCGCGGTCGGTGACCACCTCGTCGCCGTTCGCCACGTAGCTGACGAGGGCCAGGTAGAGCGCCGCCGAGTTCGAGGTGCGGACGTCCGTCGAGGCGATCAGCACCGAGCGGTCCGTGGGGTACACGGCGTCGGCTCCCGGCAGGTCGGACCACCGGGTGTGGTCGCGGACCAGCTTCAGGTAGGCGTGCATGTCGAAGGTGGCCACCGGGCCGTCGGTGTGGACCACGCCGGCGCGGGCGAGCAGGTCGGCGATCGGGCGGAAGGTCGCGATCGCCATGGGCGAGTAGAACGGCGAGTACGACCGGGTCAGGCCCCGGGCCTGCTTGATGCGGTCGGCCTGCGGGGTGTTCGCCGGGAACACGAGGTCGTAGGCGTCGAGGTCGGTCCGGGTCGTGATCTCCCGGCTGCCGGCGGTGTCGATGACCAGCCGGTAGCCGGCCCTGGCCAGCACCGAGACCACCTCGGGGTCGGTCAGGAACGACCGCTTCTCCGACCCGACCAGCGCGTGGACGGTCACGAGCTTGTCGTCGCCGGCCGGGCGAAGCCGCGGCACGATCGCGAGCGCGGCGACACCCGCCAGCAGCAGGACCGCCAGCGCGGGTCCGATCACACGGGTCACGCGGGTCAGGCGCACCGCGTGATCGTGATACATCGGGCGAAGCTCTCGATGTCGGCCCCGCGACAGCACGCCGGGTGTTCACCGGAACGTCGCCTGATCATTGCTTTCCGGGCGCCCCGGGTTAGCGCGTTGTCCGTGCGTCGGCATCGGTTAGCGCACTGGACGTCCGCCCGACCACGAAAAGAAACGTCTGATCCGTTCCCCCGTCTTCCCTGATTGCTTCGCTGGGTGGCGCGCCGCCGGCGACGGACGCCGGTGCCGCGTTGGAGGATTTGTGGAGCCTCGCGGGCTGGATGCTGCCGGCACGGACGGGTCCGGCGAGCCGTCGGTGGAACCCCGGCGTGGCGTGGGCCGTCGTGGCCTCATCGCCGGTCTCGCCGCCGCGCCGCTGGTCGTGGCCTCGGCGTCGGCCGCCTCGGCCGGGTCCTCCGGGTCGGGTGGCGGTTCGTCGTCGGGCGGGCAGTCGCCGAGCCGGAACCGGATCCTGGTGATCGGGCACCGCGGTGCGTCGGGCTACCGGCCGGAGCACACGCTGGCCTCCTACGAGCTCGCCGCGCGGATGGGCGCCGACTTCGTCGAGCCCGACCTGGTGCCGACCAAGGACGGTCACCTGGTCTGCCGGCACGAGCCGGAGATCGGCGGCACCACGAACGTCGCGGACCACCCCGAGTTCGCCTCCCGGCGCGTGACGAAGCTGCTGGACGGCGTCTCCGTCACCGGGTGGTTCACCGAGGACTTCACCCTCGCCGAGCTCAAGACGCTGCGCGCGAAGGAGCGCCTGCCAGCGATCCGGCAGGAGAACACGATGTACGACGGGCGCTTCGAGATCCCGACCCTCGCCGAGGTCATCGAGCTGCGCAGGCGCCTGTCCGCGGAGCTGCACCGGGAGATCGGCATCTACCCGGAGACCAAGCACCCGACCTACTTCCAGAAGGCCGGGCTGCCCCTGGAGCAGCGGCTGCTGGACCTGCTCAGCCGCAACGGCCTGAACTCGCGCACCGCGCCGGTGTTCGTCCAGTCCTTCGAGACGACGAACCTGCAGGAGCTGCGCCGCAAGGGGCTGCGGACGAACGCCGTGCAGCTGCTGAGCGCCAGCGGTGCCCCCTACGACCTGGTCGCCGCCGGTGACCCGCGCACCTACGCGGACCTGATCACCCCGGACGGCCTCAAGGCGATCGCGGGTTACGCGGGCGGGATCGGGCCGGAGAAATCCATGGTCATCCCGGTCGTGGACGGGAAGCTCGGCACCCCGACCGCGCTCGTGAAGAACGCGCACGCCGTCGGGCTGCTGCTGCACCCGTACACCTTCCGGGCCGAGAACTCCTTCCTGCCGGCCGAGCTGCGCTCGGGCACCGTCGTGAGCGACTTCGGCCGCGGCATCGACGAGCAGGTGGCCTACCTGAAGGCCGGCATCGACGGGCTGTTCACCGACCAGTCCGACGTCGGTGTGCTGGCCCGCGCCGAGGCCGCCAAGGCCTGATCGGGTTCGCAGGTGTGAGCCGGCGGCGGGGCCGGGACCGGTCCGCCCGCCGGCATCCTGCGCCTGCCACCCGTCATCCCGGCCCGCGGTCCGGCCGACATGCGTCCGGTCAGGCCTGGTACGTCCGGTCAGGCCTGGTACAGCTCGGTCTGCTCGACCTGGGCGATCGTCGCGTGCGGCGGCGGCAGGAAACCGAGCTGCACCGTCCGCGGTTTCATCAGGGCACCGAGGATCCAGTCCGCGGCGACGTAGGCTCGGTTGGTGCCCGCCTTCAGCGCGAGCAGATGGTAGGCGCGGGTGACCACCGCCGCCGGCACGCCCGAAAGGCGCAGGCCCAGCGGGTTGGCGACGGCGTCGGCCCCGCCGAGGTCGACGACGAATCCCAGGTCACGGTGATGGTAGGGGCGCATCGCCCCGTAGCCCAGTGACGCCGCGATGTTGCGGCCCGCCGCCGTGCCCTGCCGCACGGCGTTCTGCGCGGTCTGTCCCGCGGGGACACCGCCCCGGGTCGAGTCGGGTACGGCCGCCGCGTCGCCCAGGGCGAACACTCCGGCGTGGCCCGGCACCCGGAACCGTTCGTCGACGACCAGCCGCCCCCGCACGGTCTCCGCGCCGAACGAGCTCACCAGCGGGTTCGGGGTCACACCCGCGCACCAGACCAGGGTGTGGGTCGGGATGATCTCGCCGCTGGTGAGCGTGACGGAGTCGGGGCGCACCTGCTGGACCGACGTCTTCAGCCGGACCTCCACCCCCCGCTCCCGCAGCACCCGGGACGCCCCGATACCGAGGTGTTCGTCCAGCTCGGGCAGCACCTTCGGGGCGAGGTCGAGCAACAGCCAGCGGACCTGGTCGGACCGCAGCCGCGGGAACTGCGCCAGCGCCTTCATGGTGAACCGCCGCATCTGCGCCGCCAGCTCCGTGCCGGTGTACCCGGCGCCGACGACGACGAAGGTGCAGTGCGCCCGGCGTTCGGCCTCGTGCACGGCCGCGTCGGCGTAGGCCATCTGGCGCAGCACGTGGTCACGAAGGAAGACCGCCTCCGCGAGGTTCTTCATCCCCAGGCCGAACTCGGCCAGGCCGGGGATGTCGAACGTCCGCGTGTGCGCCCCGGGCGCGAGGACCAGCCTGTCCCAGGCCAGGGTGAACGGGACGCCGGCTCGGCTCAGGACGGTGACGTTGCGCGCGGTGGGATCGATCTCGGTCACATGCCCCAGATGCGACACGGTGCGGCGCAACGTCCCGCGGACGGAGACCGCGAGGTGGCGTGGCTCGATGTCGCCGGCGGCCACCTGCGGAAGCAGCGACGTGTAGAGCAGATGATCCACGGGGGAGACGAGCGCGAGGTCCGCGGCGTGGGCCGGCAGCCGCGCCTCCAGGTACTGCAGCACGCCGAGCCCGGCGTAGCCGCTGCCGACCACGATCACCTTGGGCCGTCGCCGTCCGTCCCCGATCAGATCGGCCGACGTCAACGCCCTCGGCCGCAGCACCGGCGCCTCCTTGGGCGGCGCGTTCTCGGGACCGGCGTGGCGCCACTGCTCGGTCCGGCGGACGAGGCGGGCGATGGTCGGCGAGTTCTTCATCTGCGTACTCCTGACCCCGCGGCCACCGCAGCGGCGCCGACGCGGGCATGGCAAGGGCACGGGTCGTGTAGTCCGGCGTACCGCTGCGCGGTCCCTCCCAACCGGGCCGCGGCGGACGTGTGGTGAGCGCATGGTGGCTGAACCGTCACTGAACCGGTGCGGGGCACGATGAAGCTCGGACGGGTGCTCCCATCTGCCTGACGCCGATGGGCCAGGCGGATGGACGGATTGTCCGGCAGATCCGCGCCGGACGAGGCGCGCTCGGACAGCCGGACCAGGCCGGCAGCCGGATCGACTCGGCAGCCGGACCAACAGGAGCCGGACGCACGAGAGCTCGGACGGAAGGGGTAGGTCATGAAGGCCAGGTACGAAGCGCCCGCGATTGCACCTCAGGGCTCGTTCCGGGACGTCACCCGGGGAGTCTTCGTGTTCGTCGGTGGCGGCGGTGGTTGGGGCTGGGGCCGCAGCTGGGGTTGGGGCTGGGGCGGTGGCTGGGGTTGGGGCTGGGGTGGCGGCTGGGGCTGGGGCGGTGGCTGGGGCTGGTGAGCTCCGAATCCGCAACCGTGACCGCCACTCGCCCGAGGAAGTGAGTGAGTCCCGGGGCCACTGAGCCCCGCGGCGGGTCCCAGCCCGGGTAACCCGCTCCTGGTCGTGCAGGTCGGTGGACCTTCCTCCGAGCTGCACGACCCTTGTCGTTCCCGGGGCAGTCGTCGTTCCCGGGGCATCTCGTTCCGGGACAGCTGCGGGAAGTCGTCCACGTCTAGGGCAGGGGGACCGTGTGAGGATCGTCTGTGTGGGTGCGGGGCCGGCCGGGCTTTACTTCGCGATCTCCGCGAAACGCCGCGACGCCGGCCACGAGATCACCGTCATCGACCGGGACCCGCCGGGCGCCACCTACGGCTGGGGGGTCGTCTACTGGGACAACCTGCTCGACGTCCTGTTCCGCAACGACCCGGTGAGCGCGCGGGAGATCCGCGCGGCGTCGACCCTGTGGCAGGAGCAGGACATCAGCCTGGGGCCCGGCCGGGTCGCGCACTTCGCCGGGTACGGGTTCAGCGTGCAGCGCGCGGCCCTGCTCGACATCCTCACCCGGCGGGCGATCGAGCTGGGGATCCGTGTCGAGCATGGCCGTGACGTCAGCGACCTGGCCGACCTGGCGGCGCTGGGCTGGCGCGGTGGAGCTGGCACTCGACCCGGGGACGAGGCGCGTCCCACCCCGGATCTCGTCGTCGGCGCGGACGGTGCGAACAGCCGGGTGCGATCGATGTTCGACGGCCAGTTCGGCACCTCGACGGACGTCGGGGGCAACCAGTACATCTGGCTTGGCACGCGCCGACACTTCGACCGGTTCACGTTCGCGTTCGAACGCACCCCGTCCGGCTGGGTGTGGTTCCACGCCTACCCCTCCGGCGCGGACGTGAGCACCTGCATCGTCGAGTGCTCGCCGAAGACCTGGGAACGGCTCGGTTTCGCCATCTCGTCGGGCCCGGAGATGCTGCGGACCCTGAGCGACATCTTCGCGGTGCCGCTCGGCGGGCACGGCCTGACCGACAACCCGCGCCGGCCGGCACGCTGGCAGCGGTTCACGCAGGTCAGGAACCAGCACTGGTCGGTGGGCAACACGGTGCTCCTCGGCGATGCCGCGCACACGACGCATTTCACCCTCGGCTCGGGCACGACGCTGGCGATGATCGACGGGGTCATGCTCGCGCAGATGCTCCACGAGCACGGCGAGGTCGCCCCGGCGCTCGCGCAGTTCGACCACGAGGGCCACGCGGCCCTCGAACCGCTGCAGGCCAGGGCGCGGACCAGCATGTCCTGGTTCGAACGGGTGGACGCACTGCTCGACCGGGAGGCGGTGGGTGCGACGGGGGCCGACCCGGTCGAGTTCGCGTACGCGATGGCGACCCGCCAGAGCGACCAGCCGCCGTGGAGCTACCAGGCGCATCGGGCGATGCAGGTCCCGGCGCTGCGACGGGCCCGCCGCGTGCTCGACACGTCGTTGCGGTGGTACCTGGCCCGCCGCCGCGGTGAGCCGGCCCGCCTCGCCGCGGGGCCCTTCGGCCCGGCCGCCATCCCTGCCGATTCCGCTACCCGTGCCGACTCCGCTACCCGTGCGGACTCGGCCACCCGTGCGGACTCGGCCGCCCGCGCCGAGGCCCCCGCCGTCACCCGCACGAACACCGACGCGGGGCGTGGTCCCGGGGGCGAGCCGGCGCCGGCCGGGTCAGCGGCCGGCAGCGCTGGCGGGGACGGCGGAAGCGGCGGAAGCCGCGGCTTCGAAAAGGTCAGTCAGCCTGCCAGAACAGGGGGACCTGGCGCCCGCTCTGCGGGGTCGTGAAGCCGACGAGCTGACCCAGCCGGTTGCGGCTGCTGACGACGCCCGACGCCAGCGTCCCCGGACCGCCGATGTCGCGCGCGACCCCGTCGGACCACAGGTAGGGCCGCGCGACGCCGTCCGGGGTGGTGGCCGAGCCGATGACGGCGCCGTCCTCGTTGATCTCGAGGGGCGAGATCGTGTCACCACCAAAACCGGTGAGGTACTGGCGCTGCCCGGCCGTCCACACGTACGCCGACGGCGTGTTCGCCGGGAGCGCCGGGGCCTGGCTGTCCACGCCGGTGCCCGCCGTCCCGTAGTTCTCCACGAGCACCTGGCCGCGGTCGTTCAGGCCGATCGCCGCGCTGTCGCCGAAGCCGGGTGCCACGCCGAGATCGATGATCTGCCCGTCCGCCCAGAGAACCGCGTGACCGTGCCCGTCGGGGGTGTCGCTCATGCCGACGACCTGGCCGCGGTTGTTGATCGCGATCGGGTAGCTGTACTGCCCGCCGAGGGTGCCGAGGTCACGCAGGCCCCCGGGCGCGGAGAGGAAGGCGTGCTGATCGCCGGTCGCCGTGGCGCTGACCCCGGCGACCTGGCCGCGGTCGTTGATCAGGTCCGCGCTGCTCCACGTGCCGCCCAGGGTGCCCAGGTCCGTCGCCACGCCGTCGTACCAGACCGTCGCCCGGGTGTTCGGGCCCGGTATCTCCGACCCCGCCAGGTCCGAGCCGCTCACACCGATCGCGGTCCCGTCCGGGGCCAGGGCGCTGACCGTGCTGAACCGGCCGGGGCCGGGCGAGGTCGGTGCCAGGGTGGTGAGCTGCCCGTTCGCCCACAGGAAGCCCCGGCTGGGCGCGTCCGACGGGAACTGGTTTCCCGCGACCTGGCCGGCGTCGTTGACGGTGACGGGCAGGCTGTCCGGGATCACGACGGGCACCCGGTCGCGCCAGACGACGCCCTGCGGGCTCCCGTTGTCGGCCCAGGCGAGCCCGACGATCAGGCCGTCGTTGTTCACCACGCTGGCGTTGCCGGCGGAGAGTCCGGCGGGCAGCGCCAGCGCCACCAGCTCGAAATGGTCCCCGAAGTAGCTCGCGCCCGGATCGGCCCGCGCCACGGCGAGCGGATCGAGCGCGCTGAGGGAACAGAACGCGGCGAGCACGCCGAACCCCGTCGTCCGCAGGCGCGTGCGCGCCCGCGCTCTTGCCGTGACCTCCACCAGATCCTCCCCGAATATGGATGACTACTATCAGTAGTTTTTCTCGGATGGTAGGCGGTGCCGGGACCAGCGCCGTTCAGTGCCGTCCAGCGCCGCCTGTCAGATGGGTGACGGCCGCCGGCCGGGCCGCCAACCTGGCATGCTGTGGCGAACTGGCACGTGACGGGAGCTGATGGATGGGCGACGGGTCCGAGCCGCGGGCGCGGGTTCGGGTGCTGTTCGTGGACGACGAGCCGCAACTGCTGCGGGCCATGCGGATCACGTTGCGTGCCAAGGGGTACGACGTCCGCACGGCCGTCGGCGGCGAGGACGCTCTCGGTGAGGCCGCGGCCCATCCGCCGGACATCATCGTTCTCGACCTCGGCCTGCCGGACCTGGACGGTCTCGACGTGATCCGCGGCCTGCGCAGCTGGACCAGGGTGCCGATCATCGTCCTGTCCGGCCGGACGTCCGGGCCGGAGAAGATCGCGGCCCTGGACGCCGGGGCCGACGACTACATCACCAAGCCGTTCTCCGTCGAGGAACTGCTTGCCCGCATGCGAGCCGTGGCGCGGCGCGCCTCGACGAGCGACGCCGGGCCGGCGGTGGACGTCGGCCACTACCGGGTCGACCTCGCGGCCAGGTCCGTCACCGCCCGGGAGGACGGAGTGCCGCCGGTGCACCTGACGCCGACCGAATGGCGGCTGCTCGAGGCGCTGGTACGCGACGCGGGCAAGCTCGTCAGCAGCCGCGCGCTCGTCAGCGGGGTCTGGGGCCCGACCTACTCCGACGACACGTCGTCGCTGCGGCTCTACATCAACCGGCTGCGTCGCAAACTCGAGCCGGATCCGACGCGCCCCCGCCATCTGACCACCGAGCCGGGCATGGGCTACCGCTTCCAGCCCTGATCACGGGCGCTCCACCAGCAGATTCGGCCCGGAAGAGCCGCTGCGGGAGAGGTACCCCAGCTGGATTTCTGACTGTCGTGTCTACCTTCTGGTAGACAGGTTTGAGACACCGGCCCAGGTCCGGCCCGCGCGGGACGCATGAACAGGGTGACGACAACGATGCGCTTCATCTTTCATTACCCGGAGACGTCAGGTACCGACGGCGACATGCTCGATCCCGGGCCGCTGCGGGACGTCGCCCAGGCCGCCGAGCGAGCCGGCTTCGACGCGCTCTCCCTCACCGAGCACCCGGTTCCCGGTGCCCGCTGGCTGGAGAACGGCGGCCACCAGAGCCTCGACCCGTTCGTCGGCCTCGGCTATGTCGCCGCCGCGACCGAACGGCTGCGGCTGCTCACCCACCTGTCGGTCGCGCCCTACCGCAATCCGTTCCTGCTCGCCAAGGCCGCGGCCACCGTCGACAAGATCTCCGACGGCCGTTTCACCCTGGGTATCGGTGCCGGGTACCAGAAGTCCGAGTTCTACGCCCTCGGCGTGAACTTCGAGGAGCGCAACGCGCTGTTCGACGAAATCCTGGACGTCCTGCCGCTGCACTGGAAGGGCGAGCCGTTCAGCTACCAGGGCCTGCATTTCGACGCCCGCAACGTCATCGCCCGCCCGCGGCCGGTCCAGGACCCGATTCCGGTCTGGATCGGCGGGAACTCGAAGCTGAGCCGGCGTCGCGTCGCGGCCCGCGCCCAGGGCTGGATGGCGATGTCCGGTGGGCCGGAGCTGTCGACGACCGCCCGGACGGTGTCCATCGGCTCCCTCGACAACCTCGCCGGCATGATCCGCGAGATACGCGACACCGCCGCGGCGAACGGCCGGACCGACCTGATCGACGTCTCGTACTCCTACTCCGGGGTGCCGTCCGAAACCAGCGTCACCGCCGAGGCCGACCGGCACCGCGAGGCCCTCGCCGAGATCGAGAAGGCCGGCGTGACCTGGGTCGTGATCTCCTCCCACACCCGGTCGGCGGCCGAGACCATCAGCTTCATCGAGACCTTCGGCGAGACCCTGATCCCCTGAACCACCCGGCAGGTGTCGAGATCCAGAATCCGAACGGAGGCGAACCCGGCGTGGGCTGGTTCGAGGAACGCAGTGGTCTGGCGGGCAGTGTCGCCGTCATCAGCGGTGGGGCGGGCGGCCTCGGCGGTGCCATCACCGCCGACCTGGCCGCCAACGGGGTGCGGGTAGCGGTGCTGGACATCGACCCGGCCGGGGTCGAGGCCCTGCGCGACTCCCTCGCCGCCCAGGGCGCCGACGCGATCGTCCACCATGGCGACTCCCGCGACCCCGCCGAGCTCGACAGGCTGTTCGCCGCCGTCGACGAGACCTGGGGCCGGGTGGACACCCTGGTCAACGTCGTCGGCGGCACGTTCCGCGCCCCGTTCGTCGAGACCCGGGCCAAGGGCTGGGACGCCCTGCTGCGGCTGAACCTCATGCACGTCCTGCACGCCTGCTCGCTGGCCGTCCCTCGGATGCAGGCCGGCGGTCGCGGTGGCAGCATCGTGAACCTGACGACCATCGAGGCGCACCGTGCCGCCCCGGGTTTCGCGGTCTACTCGGCGGCGAAGGCGGCCGTCGAGCAGTTCGGCCGCACCCTCGCCGTGGAGGTCGCCCCGGACGGCATCCGGGTCAACAACGTCGCCCCGGACTTCACCCCGACCCCGAACATGCGCCGGATGGTCGGCGGCGACGGCGCCTACTCAACACCCACCGGCCTGCAGGTGGGCATCCCGATGGGCCGCGCCGGCGTGCCGACCGACGTCTCCGGGTGCGTCGTGTTCCTCGCCTCGGGCCTGTCGTCCTACCTCACCGGCACGACCCTGCACCCCGACGGCGGCACCTACGCCTCCTCCGGCTGGCTGAACTGGCCCGGCACCGGCTGGGCGAACCACGCCCCGTCCCCGGTCCTGGCCTCCCTGCAACAGCCCGCCACCGCCCCCACCGATCCGGCCCCATAGGTTCGCGATCCGTAGTCAGCCGGTCGTGGCCGACGGCGCCGAAGCCGACGGCCACGGGATCGCGCCCAGAGGACGCGTCCGAAAACACAGCACCATCCGTACACGGTCGGAAGGTTGGGCCAGCGTCCTCAGCCTGTCAGTGGTTCTTGAGCGGCGCCATCGGATCGACCTCGGCCCGGCCGCCGTAGGTCCACTGCACCCGCTGTTCCTCGGGGGGGAGCGGATTGAGGGGACCGTTGAGGTCGGCCAGCGTGGTGGCGAACGCGCTGTCACCGGTCGTCTTGTAGATCTTCCATCCGCCGTCGGTCCTGCGAAGGTAGTTGACCCGTCGCGAGAGACTAAGCATCGGCGCAGCCCCGCGGGACTGGAAGATCCCGAGCTGGTTCGAGTACTGCACCGCGGTATCGCCGTGGACCTCGATGCGCTGGTCGAGGCTGGTCTGGAACACGTACGGCAGCGGACCGGCGTCGCCGAAGTAGAAGTCCCAGTACTTGGTGTACTCCTCGCGACCCTTCGGGCCCTTCCCTGATTCATGCAGGGCCTGGATCTCGATCGTCGCGTCATCGGTGAGAACTTCCAGGGCTTCCATACGTCCCGCCTGGATGCCATTGAACCCACCTGTACATGCATGGTGCCAGCGGCGGAACACCTCGTTGATCTCCCGCACGTCCTCAAGCTCCCGCAGCCGAGCCTCGAGGTCCGCGATCCGCTTCTCATAGCCTTCGACGCTGGACTCGGACATGCCAAAACCTCCCTGTCGACCTTCCAAAGGCCGAACATGAACAACCGAGTGTTTCTCGAAATGCAACAATGCATCTGGCAGCTGTTGGAGCAGGATGCCCGCACAAAGCCGCAGGGATCGCCTATTGGTTGCGCCGAAGACAGGACATTTCCGGGAACATGAAATCGAGCGTTCTCGTGTCGTTCGGCCACATTGAACAAGGTCGATGGGGTCGGAGCCGATGTTCAGCCTGCCGATCGGCCCTGCCGGGCTCTGGCACGCTGGACGGCGTCCGCCTCCTGGTACACGTCGTCCAGCGCCGAGGCGATCAGGGCCTCGTCCAGCAACGGGACAAGGTAACCACCGCCAGCTTCAATGAGCATCGGAGCCAAGCGCGTCCTGATCCTTTCAAGGGCCCAAGGAAGCATGCTACCGCCCGCGACCGTGTCGAACTCAACGACCCGGTTGGAGACCTCCGACCCTTCGGCCTCCCGACGGATATAGTGGTAGTGCGGCTTGTCGTCGAACAGGTCGAAGCGCAGGTATTCATAGCCGTCGTCCGTACCACACACATGGATGGACACACCCTCATCGGTGAATCCGCCGTCCGGCGATGCCTCCCGAAGCTCCGTGAGGAGGGCCTCGTTGTCGGCGTAGGTCTCCTCGAGAGCCGCCGGGTCGACATTGCGATACTCGACGCCGATCGTGAGTGCCCCGGCCGGATGCAGGTGCGTGTTCTCGGTGACAGGTGGTTGTGGCGGAAGGCTGTATATCATGCCGACCACGAGCGTCCTCCTTCGTCGCACGGCAATGTCTGAAATCTGTTGAAGACGGTGGATGCAGTGCCACCGCAGGGCGCCCGCTCGAAGATCCAGGCCTGAGCTGGGTTCGCCGAAAGCGTCGCCGACGGCCGAGCTCAGTCGTCGAGCCCGGAGATCCCGGGCCAGCCATGGGTCGAGAAGTCAAAGTAGACGCCGTCCGGCGTCCGCATCTTCATCTCCCAGGTGACGCCAGCATGATCAGCCTCCGGATCTACGAGCATCTCCACTCCGAGGCTCTTCGCTCGCCGGACCGCGGCGTCCATGTCGGAGACGACCAGGCCGATGTGGTTGAGACCCTCGGGCTTGCCGTTTACATAGTCAGCATCGACCTTGATGAGCGCGACGTTGACCGTGCCGTCACTCAGATAGACGGCGCCCGACTTGTCGACATCGCCGGCGCGGCCCACCTCCTCCATCTCGAACAAAGCGGAGTAGAACTTCGAAGCCCAGTGCAGATCGTCGCATTTGATCGCGACGTGTCGAAGCCTGGCCATCTGCAATCTCCGATCTCGACTAACTCCAGAACAGTCCCGAACAGTCTTTCAACTGGTGCAAGCAAGCGGGTTCACCGGCAGCGGGTCAACCATCTAAGTACGTTGGCTACTTCCATATCTCGCGGATGACAGTCCTGTGGCCCAAAGGAAAGATCTGAACTGCCATCCACGCCATCACGCAGGCCACTCATGCGGCTACTTCCGGTCTCACCTTCGCGTTGTTCAGGGAGCGAGCGAGTCGCGCAACGGCCGCGCATGTCTCGCCCAGTCGTGTCAGATCAACGAAATCTGCAAGGTATGATCCGCCGGAGCACCTGAGCATTTCCTGCGTGCGGTTCGCCAGGCAGTCGAGAGCCCAGTCCAGCATCGGGCCGTTTGGCCCCTCGTCGAAGGGCACCCAGACCTGAAAGTCATCCGTCGGGTGAATGTAGTGATAGTGAGGCTCGTCCTCGAAACAGTCAAACCGAAGATATTCGCTTCCGGAAACGGAACCGCAGACGTGGATCGAGATTCCCCAGTCATCCACGTGAACGTCCGAAGGGCCATTCCCGTACGCCCGCCGAAGCACCTCGTCATCGAGATGGCGGCTCTCGACGCCGATTCGCAGTGGTTCCGCGTCAAACCAGGTTGTGTTCGCCTCTACCGGCGGGATCGGACGGCGGCGGACACGATACCCGACGCTCGTGGCGCTAATGCTCCTTCACCTGGGCATCCGCGAGGTGGGGCTCGATTTGCAACATCTCAATCGCGTTGCCACGGACGATCTTGAAGATCTCCGTCGCGTTCAGGCCTGCGAGCACTTTCTCTGCGTAGGCCTTCGTGTTCGGCCAGCTGGAATCCTGATGCGGGTAGTCGCACTCGAACGTGATCATGTCGATGCCGATGTCCTGCCTGGCCTTGATCCCGAACGCGTCCTCGAAGAAGCATCCCCAGATGTGGCCGGGAACGTAGCTGCTGGGCGGCTGGGTGATCAGCGGGCTCCAGTCGTCATGATAGTTCTTCTTGTGCCAGAGGTTGTCGAGGCGCTCCCAGAGGAACGGCATCCAGCCAAGCTGGCTCTCCGAGAAGGCGATCCTGAGCTTGGGGAACCTGACGAGGTTGCCCGACAACAGCCAGTCGGCCATGGCAAACTGCGACGCCGTGGTCGTCAGCGCGATCGGCACGCACAACGGGGCATCGTCGGAGGTCATCTGCCCCTGTCCGGACGATCCGATGTGGATGCAGATCACCGTCTCGGTCTCGTTGCACGCGGTGAAGAACGGATCCCAGTATCCGTTGGCGTCGTGGATGCTCGGCAGGCCCTGGGCCGACGGAAGTTCGGTGAATACGACCGCACGGACGCCGCGCTGCGCGTTCCGCCTTACCTCCAGCGCGGCCAGCTCCGCGTCCCACAGCGGCACGATGCACAGCGGGATGAGCCGACCGCCGCTGTCCCCGCACCATTCATCGACCATCCAGTCGTTGTAAGCGCGGACACAGGCCAGGCCGAGGTCCTTGTCCTTGGCGTCGAGGAAGCGCTGCCCGGCGAACCGCGAGTAGGTCGGGAAACACATCGACCGCTCTATGTGGTTGACGCTCATGTCCTCGAGGCGTTCCTTGACCGAGTAGAACCCGGGCCTCATCCGGTCGTAGCCGATCGGTCCCGGAACGACCTCCTCCGACGGCAGACCTGCCGCGGCGTTGCCGAGCAGGGTCGCCGAAACGTCGCCCTCGAAGAGCCACCAGTCTGTCTCCGGCCCCGTCGCAGCCGGCCGGAACGCGCTCCAGCCCGATCGCGCCGCTCGAGAGATCTCGCCCGCCGGGACCATCTCGTACGGCCCTCGGACGAGCTTTGGACCTGCGTCCCGCCAACGGGCCGGCAGCCACCTCTGCCACAGATCCCGGGGCTCGACGACATGGTCATCAACCGAGATGATCGGCGGAATCTCGACTGCTGCGGAATTCGTTGATTCAGCCATCCGTCGTCGTCTCCTTGCTGTTGACCGCCGGGATCCCCTGCCTGGCAGCGGGACCACAAGGGCATGCGAACTGTTGTTCTTGGTGCCGCGCGGCGGACAGACCGAAGCGGATCATCGTCAATGCCCGTTCCGTTTTCGGCGCGGCCTTCGTCCACTTTTTTAGCGAGTTCGAGAAGGAGGTTTCCCGCGTCGTCCGCCCAGCTGGCAGGCTCTGGTTTGTTAGCTTGCTGCCAGCTTGCCCAGGAGTCAACGTCTGAAGTAGAATTTCATATTATGACAATCTTATCGGCCCACCCGGAACTCGCCGAACCCCTGGCGGCGGTTGTCGATCCCAGCTCTCTGGCCAGCCGGGGCGCGGCTACGACGATCCAGTCGGCCCGACGCGCGACGCGGCTGCTGGTCGCCGTTGCGATAAACGGAGAGCTGTCAGCTCGTGACGCTGCGGCGCGGTTCTCGCTCTCGCTCCCGACCGCGTACCACCTGCTCAACTCGCTGGCTGTCGAGGGAATCCTCACGAAAGAAGGATCGCGGTACGTACTTGGTCCAATGGCTGGGATCGTTGCCGACGGCATCAGTCGCGGAGCCCGCGGACCGGACCGGTACATAGCAGCGATGCGCGAGCTGGCGGAGTCAACCGGCGAGACCACGTATCTGAGTGCCTGGCAGGAGGGCGAGGTACGGATCCTGGAGGTAGCCGAAGGAAGCCATGCCGTGCGCGTCTCAGGGCTCGTCGTGGGCTACTCGCAGAATCTGCACGCGCGCACGAGTGCTCGACTCCTGCTTGCCTTCGCGGATCCGCAGGTACGGGATCAGCGGCTCGACGGTCTGAAGCTGCGTCGGTTGACGCGGGCGACAATCACGAGCCGGTCCGAGTTGAACCGTGACCTCGAACGGATCCGGCGGGACCGGGTCTCGGTGGGCAGGGACGAATATGTCGTCGGTCTGACCTGCGCCAGCGCGCCAATTCTGGAAAATGACGGAGTGGTCGCCGCGATGACGTTGGCTGTACCCTCTTCGCGGTTCCAGGAAAATGGGTCCAAGTTGGTGGCGGCGCTGCGGGTTGCCGCCGCTGACGCCAGCGGCGGCAACCCGGTCCGAGCCACTCCTGGCCGGAACACACCTACGCAGGCAGTTCCTGGATAAGTGCTGAAATGGGCCTGAAAAACCGGCTCCGCACAGTTCAACTGGAAACCGTGTCGGTGCGCCTACAGATCATGACGCGCCGTGGTGACTGGGTGTCGCTCCCGTGGGCCGGGAATGTCCCGCCGGGCCGCGGGACGATCGGCCGTCTACGCGGGGACTGGCTCGTCCCGGTCAGTCGGATCGCTGCAACGCTGGGGATTGCCTGGCACGGCGCACGAGGTGTTCCTCCGTCTCGGTGCAGCCCCGGCCACACCCCCGCCCGCGACCACTGCTGAAACCGCCGATGGGCGTGGTGCGGGACGATCGCTCAACGCCGGGCGTCTGCTCGGGGCATCCCCAGTACCCGCTGGGCGAGCAGGTTGCGCTGGATCTGCGCGGACCCCCCGTAGATGCTCGTAGGTCGTGAGTGGAAGTACTCCCGGACCGCTCGGTCCGACTCGGCGCCGGTGACTGCCAGACCCCCCAGTGCGTCCAGCCAGGCGTGCCCGACCGCCTGCGCGGCGCGTGCCCACAGCAGCTTGGCTGCGGGCCCGGAGGGTCCCTCAGCCCGATCGGCCGCGCGAAGCGAGACCTGTCGAATGGAGTACAGGTGGAGAATCTGTACATCTATGTAGGCCCGCGAGAGCGTACGCCGGATCCGCTCGTGCCGGTCCAGCCCACTCGACGTGACGATCCGTTCGAGGTCCTCAAGACTGTTGAGCAGGTTGGGAACCACGCCGAGGTCGGCGGGACCACGCTCGAGTTGCAGCGCCCACATGGCGATGGGCCAACCGTCGCCCTGACTGCCCAGCAGGCAGTCGGCCGGTACCACGACGTCGTCCCAGAAGGTCTCGCAGGTGTCGGCTTCGCCATCGGCGGTCATGATCGGACGGACGGACACCCCGGGGCTCGTCATGTCGATGAGAAACGCGGAGATGCCCTGGTGCTTCGGGGCATCGGGCTCGGACCGGGCGAGCAGCAGGCACCAGTCGGCATCGCTCGCCCCGCTGGTCCACAGTTTTTGCCCGTTGACGATCCACGCGTCGCCGTTCCAGCGGCCAGAGGTGGTGAGGGCCGCGAGATCCGACCCCGCGCCCGGCTCGCTGAAGCCCTGGCACCACTGGATGTCGCCGCGCAGCGTGGGTAGGAGAAAGCGGTCCCGCTGCTGCTCTGTACCGAACTCGAGAATCGCGCGGCACAGATAGTTGACGTTGGGCGGTATGGCCTGGGCGCCGGCCCGGGCCACCTCCTCGTTGAGGATCACGTCGTAGACCGGCGAGAGAGCCTTGCCGCCCTGTTCCTCGGGCCAGGTCTGCGCTATGTATCCCGCCTCGTACAGCGCATGCTGCCATTCACGGCTGCTCGGTGCCGCGTCGTGGTTCGCGACGAAGGTGCGCAGCCAGTCGGCCAAGGCCCGCCGGTACTCCGCTTCGGCCGGCGTGTCACGGAAGTCCACTAGTACTGCCTCACCCTCGCGTCGTAGACGTGGTCGAGGTGGCCATCGGCGTCGCCCAGCAGGGAGCTTCCGGCGATCACACGCCGCGTGTACAGGTGGGCCGGGTGCTCCCAGGTCTGGCCGACGCCGCCGAAAACCTGCATGACGATCTCTGTCACCTCTCGACCCGTGTATCCGAGCCACGCCTTGGCGGTCGACGCGGCCAGTCGCGCGTCCGGGGCGTCGAGTTCGTCGGCGGCCCAGGCGGCGTAGCTGATCGCGGCATCGGCCGCCTCGCAGACGACCACCGCGTCAGCGCACATGTGCTGTATGGCCTGGAAGGAACCGATGGGCACGCCGAACGCGACCCGTGTCTTTGAGTATTCGATCGCTCCGTCGACCGCCGCGCGCATCGAACCGAGGGCGTCGGCGCAGACCAGGGAGATGGCCAGCGACATCCAACGGTCGTGGTCCGAGGCGTCGATGCGCCCGCTCCGCTCGACCGCTCCTTCGGGGGGCAGCGAGTCGAGAGGGAAAAGCATGTCACCGGTCGAACCGTGGCGCTCGATCGGTGACAATGCGACTCTTGCCAAAGTCCCGGGCGAACCGATGCACAGCCCGACCTCCCCGTCTCCCCAGCGGACCGCGCCGTCGAGGTCGTCGGCAGTCGCCAGGCCGCCGAGGTCGCGGCGCAGCAGTACGGCTGCTGTCATGTCACCGGCGGCGACCGCTTCGGCGAGCTCGCCTGCTTCACCACCCAGCAACAGCAGTTCGGTCGCCAGAAGCGCCGGGACGAACGGAGCGGGGCACAGCATCTCGCCCAGGCCACGGGCGACGATCATCGCGTCCACCCCGCTGCCCAGCGGTGCGTCGTCCGAGCGGAGGCGCAGGCCGAGCAGTCCCGCCTCCACCAGCGAGTCCCAGGCACGCCGGTGGTCGAAGTCGTCGAGATCTCTTGGCCCCGACACTCCGACGACGGAGCGCATGGACCTGATGGTCATGGCGAGCAGCTCCTGCTCCTCGCTAAGCAGCGCAAGCACCGGACAACCACCTTTCTCCATACTGAACGAAATTCAGTCTCATCTCCGCCGCCGCCCAAAGCGGCGGACCCGCATCAACACCGCGGCCCGTCGCAAGGACGTCTACAAGCGCGCCGGTCCGAAGACCGCCCAGCCACCGGCGTATCGAGCGCGCCATGGACATGCCGGGCGGGCGGTCCGGCGTGGCACTGTCCGGCCGACACGGCCGCGGTGACAGGCAGGCCGCTCGCGGACGGTCGCCAACCACCTTCTACAGGAGCGCCAGCATGCCGGAGAACAGCTTCAGCGCGTCGTCTATCAGGCGCTTGCCTTCTGCGTCACCGCGGCAGTGAGGGAATTCGAGGCAGAGCGATTTAAGCGCGCCGGCCAACATCACCGTGGCGGCGTTCACCAACCGGGGATCGTACTCCGACAACAGCGCCCGGTTCTGCCGAGCCCACTGACGGTCGGCCTCGGCCAGGATCTCGTCGAAGCCGGGAGGTGCGTCGGTACCGAGCACCACCATCGGTTCGAAGTCCCGCGCCAGCCACGCGCCCTGAAGGTAGGACTCGACTCCCGCCAGGAGCAGTTCCTTGCCGGTAGAATTGGCCCTGCGCGCCGCGGCCACCGCCGATCGCGTATGTTCTTCCTGGGCGCGCTGGTATTCATCCCACAGTGCGAGGAAGATCTTCTTCTTGCTCCCGAAGTGATGATAGAGGCCGCCGACGCTGATGCCGGAGCGCTCGGCGATGTCGATGATGGACGTCGCCGCGTATCCTTTTTCGGCGAACAACTGGCGCGCCGAATCGAGCATCGCCTGCTTCGACTGGGCGCTCCGCTCCTCGTTCGTCCGACCCTTCGCCTTCCCTTCTTGTCTTGGTGGCCGCGAGGAACGTTGGGCTCCGCGGGACACAGATAGGTCCGCCTTTCTTCCGGGGGGAGCTCCACGGGGAGAGGTCCACCGGTCGGAGCGCGGCGAGACCGGCCCGCCAAGACTACCGAACGCGGTTCGGTAGCGCCAGGAGTAGGTGCTCGTCGTCCCGTCTGAGCAGCGGCGCCCCTTGACGGCTGCCACTCGCGGCGCTACCTTCCGAACCGCGTTCGGTTTTTGGAGCCGCCTGCCCGGATCGGAAACGGATGGCGGCGGGGTTCGGTCGTAGTCCATGCTCGCGATCTACGATCAGGTGTTCTTCACAGCCGGAGACAACGACGAGTCAGGATCCACCGTGCACACATCGGAACGGCTGACATGACTGCGGGAATTCCAGACCGAGAGGCCGTCGAGGCACTGCTGGCGTTTAGCACGCCGTCCGTGCTGAACGGACTCAAGCGACTGGGCAAGCACCCGTCCGAGCTGGAGAGCCTCGACCGAAACGTGGTCCGCTGCATCTCGCCGGGGCTCGGCCGACGTGTCGGTTTCGCTGCCACCCGGAAGGTATGGACCGGCCGAGACAACCCCGAGTCGAGCGGCCTGACGGCCTTGGATAATCCTGGGGCCCACGACGATCACATCCTCGCGGTACCTGGGCCGCGTATCCTCGTCGCCGAAAACGTCGGTGACTGGCGGGGCCGTGTCTGTATCTGGGGAGAAGTCGCAGCCAATCTCTACAAGGCGCTCGACTGTACCGCGGGCATCACTAACGGCCCTGTGCGTGACATCGACGAAATGCAGGAGGTAGGGTTCCAGACCTACGCCAGCGGCGTCGACGTCGGCGGAGGCTTCGTGAAAGTCCTCGAGACCGGGCAACCCGTCGAGATCGGCGGTGTCGCTGTCGCCACCGGAGACCTGCTGCACGGTGACGGCCACGGCGTCGTGAAGGTCCCACTGGAACTGGTCGAGGCGCTGCCTGACGCGATACGCGCACATGAGGCGAAAGAGCGCAAGGTGATCGACTTTTGTCGCTCGTCCGCCTTCTCGCTGCCCGGCTACGCCGCGGCATGGACCGCGAAGTCATATTGAACCGATCTGAACCAGGGAACCGACGGCGACGGCTTGTATCGGCGCGCCTGGTCGAACGTGTCGGTTTCGGTGCAACAGCCCCCACCCGCCACTTGGCGGGTGATTGAGCCGGAGCCGGCTAGATGCCGGTGCCAACCGCTCGACCCAGCCTGATCGGGCGCCGGGAACGAGTGCAGCCAGGCAGGACCGTGCTGCGACCGCCGGCCGGCACCACACGGCGCGGGCAGGACCGCCTGCGGGCAGTCGGCGCGCCCCGCTCAACGATCTACCACACGTCGAGGAACCAGGAGTTGACTTCCATGCCCCAAGACCGCCGCGCCACCACGGACTCCGCGCGCCCCTGGCCGCGGGCGGGCCGTGCCCGCCTTGGCCTTCCCTTACTCGCGGCTGCCGTGTTGGCGGTGTCCTGCTCGTCCTCCGGCGGCTCGTCGACCGGAGGGTCGGCGGGATCGGAGACGCCGTTCGTCATCGGCAACATCACGTCCGCGACCGGCACCTACGCGAGCTCGATCGGCGGCGCGGCCCCCCTCGTCGACGCGTGGGTGCAGTGGACCAACGCTCATGGCGGCATCAACGGCCACCCCGTGAAGATCATTGCCAAGGACGATGGCGGCATCCCGTCGAAGGGCATAGCGGCCGCCAAGGCGCTCATGTCCGCCAAGGTGACAGCGATCGTCGGCCCGGTCAGCAATACCGTGGCCAGCTGGCACAAGATCGTGACCGCCGCCGGGATCCCGGTGATCGGCGGGCAGACGAACGGCGCGGGCCTGTACCAGACCGAGCCGCTGCTGTTCCCGACCGGCGCGACCGACCCGGCCGGCGTTGTGAGCCTCGCGGCCTCCCAGGGCAGCAAGAAGTTCGGCGTCATGTACTGCACCGAGGCTCCGGCCTGCGCCTCCCAGACGGAGGTACTGACCAAGGCGACCGCGAAGTACTCGGCGGCGCTGAACGGGATCTCCATCGCGTACACCGGAACGGTGGCGTCCTCCGCGCCGAACTACACCGCGCAGTGCCTCGCGGCAAAGCAGGCCGGGGTCGACGCCCTCTACGTCGCGAACTCCGCGTCGGTGACCGTTCGCATTCTGAAGGACTGCGCAAGCCAGGGATTCAAGCCAACGGTCGTCGGCTACGGGCCGTCCGCGGACGACAGCTGGCTGACCGAGCCGGCCCTGGACGGCGCCCTCGTCGAAGAGCAGAACTTCCCCTGGTTCGGCACGGAGACCGAGGTCGAGAAAACCCTCCAGGCCGCCATCGCCCAGTACGCCCCGGACCTGTCGAAGTCCCACACCTTCAACGCCAACATCTCCCAGACCTGGGCCTCGCTCGAGGTGTACAAGGCGATCGTCGAGCAGGGCAAGCTGACGCCGAGCTCCACCGCCGAAAATCTGGTCGACGCGATCCACGCACTGCCCAAGGGCTGGAAAGTCGACGGTGTGACCCCGCCGCTGACGTTCGGCGCCGCCGGCAGCCCCAACCCGGCGATCAGCTGCTACTACACGGCCAAGGTCGAGAACGGCGCGTGGGTCGAGCCGACACCCGGCAAGTACGACTGCCTGCCCACCGGCTGACCACCAGGGGCGGCCTGGTCATCCCAGGCCGCCCTCCGCCGCTTTTCCCGTCCACAGCCGTAGTTGGGGGTCCGCATGCGCGACCTGCTGCCATTTATCATCCTTGGCCTGACGAGCGGGTCGGCCTACGGCCTCGCGGGCGTCGGGTTGGTTCTCACCTACAAGACCTCGGGTGTGTTCAACTTCGCCTTCGGGGCGCTGGGCACGCTCGCGGCCTACGTCTTCTACAGCCTCAACGTCTCACACGGCCTGCCCTGGCCCGTGGCGGCGCTGCTGTCGACCGTCGTGCTGGGCGCCGTGCTCGGCTACGTGTTCGAACTGTTCGCGCGGCACCTCTCACATGCCGCGCTGGCGGTACGGATCGTCGCGATGCTGGGCATCGTGCTCGTCATCGAAGGCGCCTTCCTGCTGGCCCACGGCACCGAGTCGCAGACCTTCCCGACTTTCCTGCCGGACAACCGCTTCAAGGTTTTCGACGCGTACGTCAGCGCAAGCCAGTTGATCATCATGGGCCTTGCGCTGGTCCTGACGCTGGGGCTCTACGTCTTCCTCCACCGCACTCGGCTGGGCATGGCCATGCGGGCGGTCGTCGACGACCCGGCCCTGCTCGACCTGGCCGGAACCCGTCCCGCGACGGTCCGCCGGATCGCCTGGATGATCGGCACCGTCTGCGCGCTCATGTCAGGGATCCTGCTCGCGCAGAGCACCAACCTCGACCCGGTGACGCTGACCGCGCTGGTCGCGCAGGCCTTCGCCGCCGCGGCCCTCGGCGCGTTCGCCAGCCTCCCGGCGGCCTACGCCGGCGGGCTCGCCATCGGTGTCCTGTCGGCGATCCTGACCAGGTACGCCTCGTCCAGCGAATACCTCGCCGGCCTGCCGGCCAGCCTGCCGTTCGTGGTGCTGTTCGGCGTCCTGGTGGTGCTTCCGCGGCGGCGGCTCGCCACCCGCCTGCAAAGCATCCCGCTGCCGCGCGCGGCCTGGACCGCCCCGCTGCGCACGCAGATCTTCTTCTGCCTGGCCGCCCTGGCCGCCCTGGCGTTCGTGCCGCAGTTCAGCGGCGACCACATCGGCCAGTGGGCTGGCTTCCTCGCGGTCGCGATCATGTTCCTGTCGCTCGGGTTGCTGGTCAGAACGTCCGGGCAGGTCTCCCTGTGCCACGCGGGATTCGGGGCGATCGGGGCGGTCGCCTTCTCGAAGCTGGCGACCGACGCCCACCTGCCGTGGTTGCTGGCGCTACTCGTCGCAGGGCTCGTCGTGGTCCCCATTGGCGCCGTCATCGCCATCCCGGCGATTCGTCTGTCCGGCCTGTACCTGGCGCTCGCCACCTTCGGCTTCGGCCTGCTGCTGCAGAACATGTTCTACAACACCAGTCTGATGTTCGGCCTCAACGGCTACGGGGTGCCCATGCCCCGGCCGCATCTGTCCTGGCTGGACCTGGAGTCCGATACCGGCTTCTACTACGTGGTCCTGGCGGTCCTCGCCGCCGCCACGGCCACTGTCATCGCGCTCACCCGCACCCGGCTCGGCCGGCTGCTGCGCGCGCTCAGTGACTCGCCGAGAGCACTGTCCATGGGCGGGACCAGCGTGCCCACCACCCAGGTACTCGTCTTCTGTGTCTCGGCGTTCCTCGCCGGCATCTCGGGGGCGCTGCTCGGCGTCAGCCTGATCCAGGTCGACCCGACCTCCTTCAACCCGACGCTGTCCCTGACCTACCTCGCGCTGATCGTGCTGGCCGTCGGCGGGCCGCCCTGGTATGCGCTCGTGCAGGCGGCGGGCCTCATGCTGATCCCCGCCTACGTCACCTCGGGGTCCGTCGGCTACTGGCTGCAGATCGTCTTCGGCCTGTTCGCCGTCCTGCTCATCTTCTCGCCGCAGACGCGGCAGGTGCCGCGATGGGTGCGGCTCAGCTCGGCGGGCATCGCCCGGCTTCTCGGCGAGCGCGACACAGGGCCGGTGCCCGCGGCGCCCGACGCCGCGCCGGATCCGGGTGAGGCGGGTCTTCCCAGCCCTTCCGGCGCTGCGGAGCGCCCGGCCGGCGAGGGACTACGCGTCGACAGCCTCCGGGTGCGGTTCGGCGGGCTGGTCGCCGTGGACCATCTCGCCCTGGCCGCACCCGCCGGTGAGATCACCGGCCTGATCGGGCCCAACGGCGCGGGCAAGACCAGCACCTTCGACGCCATCTGTGGGCTGAATCCCGCGGCCCAGGGCCGGGTCCAGCTACACGGCCGGGACATCTCCCGCTCCTCCCCGCCGGCGCGGGCGGCGGCCGGCCTGGGCAGGACGTTCCAGCAGATGCAGCTCTACGATTCGCTCACCGTCCTGGAGAACGTCCAGCTCGGACGCGAGGCAGCGCTCGCCGGCCGGGGACCGCTGAACCAGATCTTCGCCGGCCGCGGCCGGCACGTCATCGACCGGGCCGCGCGGGAGGCGCTGCACCTGTGCGGCATCGCTGATCTCAGCGATCGCGTGGTGGGCAGTCTGTCCACCGGACAACGCCGTCTCACCGAGCTGGCCCGCTGCCTCGCCGGACCGTTCGACCTGCTGCTGCTCGACGAGCCGTCCTCTGGCCTGGATGCCCACGAGACGGAGGCATTCGGCGCGCTCCTGCGGCGTGTCGTCGCCACCCGCGGCGTCGGCATCCTGCTCGTGGAGCACGACATGTCGCTGGTGATGGATCTTTGCGACCACATCTTCGTCCTCGACTTCGGCAAGCCGCTGTTCGCGGGAAGCCCGGCCGAGGTCACCGCGTCGGACCTGGTCAGGTCCGCCTATCTCGGGACAGGGGGACCGATGGCCGGCACCGACCGGGTTGACGCCTCGTCCGGTAACGACAGCCACGTCAGGGTCGAGGCACAGTGACCGCCGCTCCCGCTCCTGTGAACGAGCCCGCGCGGCCGGCCCTGACCGTCCGTGGCCTGACCGCGGGCTACGGGGGCGTCACCGTGCTGCGTGGGGTGGACCTCGTCGTGCGGCGGGGCGAGGTCGTCGCCCTGGTCGGGGCGAACGGCGCGGGCAAGACCACGCTGCTACGCGCGATCAGCGGAACGGTCCCGGCGACCGGCGGGACGATCCACCTCGGTGAGGACGACGTCACCCGGCTGTCGCCCGCCGAGCGCGCCCGGCGTGGGCTGTGCCTGATCCCCGAAGGGCGCGGCATTTTCCGCGCGCTCACCGTCGAGGAGAACCTGCGGCTGAGCACTCCACCCTGGATCCGGCCCGCCTGCCCCGACGCTGCCTACGAGGCGTTCCCGCTGCTCGCCGACCGACGGCGACAGGTCGCCGGCACCATGTCCGGCGGCCAGCAGCAGATGCTGGCCCTGTCCCGGGCGATCCTCTCGCAGGCGTCGGTGGTGCTGCTCGACGAGGTGTCGATGGGGCTGGCGCCGCTGATCGTGGATGTCATCTTCGCCGCGCTCGCCGCGCTGGCCGCCGAGGGCCGGTCCCTGCTTATCGTCGAGCAGTACGTGCAGCGCGCACTCGCGATGGCTGACTCAGTCCACCTGATGCGCAAGGGCACCGTCACACATGCCGGCCATCCCTCGACGTTGGACGAGACGCGGCTGGTCGCGGAGTACCTCGGCCAGGGCATGCATTCTGACCAGCCAGTCGACGAACGTGCCGGCCAAGCCGCCGTCGGCGAATAGGCGCTGTCACCAGCCCGTACCTGTAGACCACACCAACACATCGGCAAGATCAGGGGCGGACCACGGCCAGTACACATCACCAAGATTCAGGACAGGTTCTCGGACGTGATGATCGGTGGGATCGCCTCGGTTCCGACGGTCCCACGGAAGCCTGAGACCAGCCGAAGCGGCTTTATTTAAAGCAATAAGTCAGGTTATGGCGACAGCGGAGGTGAGGGGTTCGTATGCAGACACAGGCAGCGGTTCTCTGGGGCGTCGGTGAGCCGTGGAAGATCGAAGATGTGACGCTGGATGAGCCGCGACGCGGCGAGATCCGTGTCCGCCTCGCCGCCAGCGGTCTTTGCCACACCGATGAGCATCTCGTGACCGGCGACATTCCCGGTGTTCCGTATCCGATCATCGGCGGCCACGAGGGTGCAGGCGTCGTCGACGCAGTCGGGCCCGGAGTCGACCATCTGGCGGAAGGGGATCATGTCGTCCTGACATTCATCCCGGCCTGTGGCGTCTGCGCGTTCTGTGTGTCAGGACACCAGAATCTGTGCGACAACGGCGCACATATCATGACGGGCCGGGCGCTGTCCGACGGCGGATACCGGGTCCATGTCGGGGACCAGGACGTGTCGACGTACACCTCGTTGGGGACGTTCAGTCCGTACGTCGTAGTCAACCAGCTTGCGGCGATCAGGATCGACGATGATATCCCGCTGGACAAGGCCGCTTTAGTCGGCTGCGGCGTGACAACTGGATGGGGAACCGCCGTTAACGCCGCGGACGTCCGCCTCGGACAGACGGTGGTCGTGATCGGTTGCGGCGGTCTCGGCATATCGGCCGTCCAAGGCGCTCGCGCGGCCGGTGCCACCGAAATCGTGGCGATTGACCCAGTCGAGTTCAAGCGGACCCAGGCACTGCGGTTCGGCGCGACCCACGCGGCCGAGAACATCGCGAATGCCGCGGCCTATCTCGTCGACAGGACGAGAGGAGTCATGGCCGATGCCGTCATGATCACATCCTCCCTTGCCGCGGGCGAGATGATCGGTCCGGCGATGGGCCTCGCCGCGAAACGGGGTCGGGTCGTCGTGACGTCAACCGCCCCGCGCGGGCAGGAGACCGTGACAGTGAGCCTCGCGGAACTCACCTTCTGGGAAAAGCAGGTTCGGGGGTGCCTGTGGGGGTCGGCCAACCCCCGAACAGCGATCCCGGAGCTCCTCGACCTCTATCGACGCGGCGTCCTCAAGCTCGACGAGATGATCACTCGTACGTACCGGCTCGACCAGATCAATGACGGATACGACGACTTGCGCAACGGCCGCAACATCCGCGGAGTCGTCCTTTTCGACTGACCGTGCTCCAACACCTCGGAACGGCTCCGGCCCGCAGGAGAACGACCGATCAACAGTCAGACAGGGAGAGTCAGATGGCCGTGCAGCAACGGACCAAAGTGCTCAAGATCTTGCCCGAGCCCGCCCTGATCATCGGCGGCGAGCACGTCACGACTGCGAGCGGTGGGGTCATGGCGCGCCGTGACCCGACAACGGGTGAGGTACTTGCCGAGTTCCCGATCGCCGGCGCTGCCGAGGTCGACGCGGCCGCGCGCGCTGCGGCGGCCGCCGCACGTGCATGGCGGCACACTCCCGCCGACCGGCGGCGCGGCCTGTTGTGGCGAGTGGCCGAGCTGCTCCGTCGCGACGCGGACGAACTGCGCATCGTGACCGCGCTGGAAACGGGCACACCAGTATCGGCCAGCCCGCTGGACATGGCGATTGACAACTTCGAATTCTATGCCGGGTACAGCGACAAGTTTGCCGGCGAGCTGGTGTCGAGCTATCCGGCCCGCGCGCTGGATTACGTTCAGTACGTTCCGTACGGAGTCGTGGCGACGCTGGTGTCGTGGAACGGACCGGTCATCAACGCATCGATGAAGATCGCGGCCGCGCTGGCAGCCGGCAACTGCGTCCTCATCAAGAGCCCCGAGCGAGGCCCGTTTGCGCTTATTCGGTTCGTCGAGCTGCTTCACGAAGCCGGCATTCCCGAAGGCGTGGTGAACCTGCTGTCTGGCGACGCATCGACGGCGGAGCACATCATCCGACACGAGCTGGTGCGTAAGGTGTCGTTGACCGGTGGTCCCGCTGTGGCCCGAAAGGTCATGGCAGTGGCCGCGGAATCGTTGACGCCGGTCGTCCTCGAACTTGGCGGCAAGTCAGCCAACATCATCTTTGCCGATGCCGATCTCGACAGCGCGACGACGATGTCGGCGATGATGGGAGCGGTCATGGCCGCTGGTCAGGGCTGTCTGTTCCCGACGCGCCTTCTCGTTCAGGGCAGTGTCTACGAGGAGGTCGTTGACCGGGTCACCGCGATCACCGAGTCACCGAAGATCGGCGATCCGCTGGACCCTGAAGTGCTGATGGGGCCAGTCATCGACGAGGCTGCGGTCAGCCGGATTCTCGACTATGTCGATGAAGCCCGCTCAGCAGCTCGCCTGGTCGTCGGCGGTGAGCGGCTGCTCGGGGACCTGGAGAACGGCTGCTTCATTCGCCCAACGGTCTTCGCTGACGTCGACAACCGCAGCCGCCTCGCCCGCGAAGAGGTGTTCGGCCCCGTTCTCGCCATCACGCCGTTCTCCGACGAACGGGACGCGATTGACAAGGCTAATGACTCGGACTTTGGGCTCGCCGCATATGTGCACACCAACAGCGTCGGTCGCGCTCACCGCGTCGCAGAGGAGCTCGAGGCGGGCTACGTGTCGATCAACGCATTCCCGCAGATGACGGCGTCCGCACCGTTCGGCGGAACCAAGCATAGCGGCTTCGGCAGGGAAGGTGGCCGAGCGGGCATCGAAGAGTTCGTGCATCACAAGAACGTCTTTCTGCCACTCACGACAGCGGACGAAACAGCCGCATCGTAGGCGCCGGGGCGACCTCGTGCGATTCCTCTCCTAATTCCCGGGCAGGTGGATGCGGCCCGACCGGTCTCACCACGACATAGTCGGCCCCAGGTTCCTGACGCTAGGCAGCAAGTTCGGCAGGTTCGCCGTCTCGCCCGAGATCAGCGATAGCCGGCACTTGCCCGTTGATGCGCGGGGCGAGGACTCGGCGTTGACCTATCCCCGCGACGCGATGCCCTCCGACGACGACATCAGCATGCTGCGGCAGCTCATCCGCCGCGTCGAGGACGACCTGCACACCCTCGCTGTCGGCGACCGCGCCCAGATCGAGGAAGCGATGCAGGTCGTCCGGCGCACCCGCCGTAGCGTCCGCCTCGGCATGCCGACCATCGCCCCGCCGGCCACCCACTCGAACTGGGCAAGCTCCTGATGGGCAGCGAAGCGGCAGAGCCACTCGCCGCGGCCCGCCGCGCAGGACTGCCAGGACGAACTCGTCGCCGCGCGCACTGCCAACCGAGACCTGATCACCACACTCAACCGACCAGCGCCACGCCCAACCCCGTGAACAACACCTGCTGCGCACACAGCACAAGCCCCTGACCGTGGGGAAACAGAAGCCTCAGTCAAGATCATCCCAAAGAACTGCTGACCAGGGCGGGTCAGATCGGCTTCGTCAGGGCTGTTCCCACCCTCCCCGGCACCACCCCATACCGGGCTGCCCTCGGCTACCTCGACCTGCCGCAACAGTCCAAGGGCGAAGGTCTCCCACCTCCACTCGAAACACGGCGCCTCGTGGCGCAAACCAATCTTGAAGCAGTCCCGATGCGCCGCAGCCTCACCTGCATTCGAGTCAGCATTTAGTGCGAAATCGGGCACCCTTGCGTAACCCGCAGGTCAGAACATTTCGGATCTTGTTAAGTAAATCGGCGTCAGCGAAGTCTAGTACAAGTTGGTCATAAAGGCAGCCATTGTCAGATTTTTGATCTCAAATGACTGAAGGGCGGTCATTGGCGCACGCGCCGGGTCGACGGCGATCTCCCCGGTAGTGGTCGCGACGCGAGGCGCGCGGTTGCGCAAGCCGAGAGAGGGAAGAGGCCTGTGGGTGAGGGGCGGTTAACTGGATCAATGGTAGTCCACGCGGCTTCCCGAGAAGAGTGAGGACGGTGGAGTCTCAGAACAATCTCAGTGGGCCGTACGGGCGGCTTGGCCCGGCCGGCTGGGCCCGGTCCGGTGACCGATGCAGTTCGGCTGCCTCCTGTGGCGCGGACTTTTCCCGGATCTTAGCCTCTGCCGGTCGCATGGGGTCGCTCATTGCCGAGAAGGATTGGTCGGCCACCTCCCTCGGCCCGATCGCGGACTGGAGCCCCAGCCTTCGGACGGCTATGGCGATCTGCCTGGAGTCCCGTTTCCCAATGGTCGTCCACTGGGGACCGGACTACATCTACTTGTACAACGATGCCGTAATTCCACTGCTGGGGCAACGTCATCCGCACGTTCTTGGGCTTCCGTACAGAGAGGCCTGGCCGGATATCTGGGAGACTATACACCCCATACTGGCCCGAGTGGTTTCCGGGGGTAGCGCTACCTGGACGGAGAACTGGCAATTAACCGTCGAGCGCTATGGATATCCCGAGGCATGCTTTGCGACGATTTCCTTCAGCCCGATTCGCGATACTGCCGCCGGGGGTACTGTTGTCGGAATCCTAGCGACATTCCTTGAGACGACTCCCGGGGTCCTGGCTGCAAGGCGTCTCGCGTGTCTGCGCGAGATCGGCGCAGCAATGTCGGGCAGGCGAGGTCGGCGGGCGGTCTGCCGGGCTGCCGCGACCGTACTCGATCACTTCCGCGACGACCTGCCCTTCGGTGCAATACTCATCCAGGAGCCTCAGAAGCGACGGCCACTTCGCGCCATGGCCACGTGGGGCCTGGAGGACGCACACGATGCCCTCGGTATGCTGGGCGTGTTCGATCCCAGCCCGCCGCACGATCTCGCGGCGGCGCTGGCTTCTGGCCGGGCACGCGTCGTCGAGCGGCTCCCTGAGTCGCTTCTTGGCGGGCTATGCGCGTCACCATCGCCGCGAGGGATGGTCATCTGGCCGTTCGTCAGTCATCGCTCGAAACCCCCGGTCGGACTCCTCATCGCTGGGGTCGGTCGATGCCTCGGTACCGACCTCGAGCGTGGCGACTTCGTTGAACTGGTGGCTAACCAGATTTCGACGGCGGTGGTCAGGGCGGGTCTGGACGATGCGCAATGGATCGCGACGGCAGAGGCCCGTCGAAGTGCCCGGCACGACGGCCTCACTGGCTTGCCGAATCGGGAGGTACTGCTCGACAGGCTTCGCCGAGCCATGTGCGGTATCGGCCAGGATGGGGATCGGGTCTGCCTCCTGTTCATGGATCTCGACGGCTTCAAGGCCGTCAACGACACACTGGGCCACCAGGCAGGCGACGACGTGCTCTGCGAAGTGGCATTGACACTCACCCAGACTGTCTCTCGCGGCGACACCGTGGCCCGCATAGCGGGCGACGAGTTCGCTATCCTCCGCCCGGTCGTCGCTGGAATGGCCCCGGTCCGAGCTCTCGCCGACTCCTTGGTTCGTGCGGTCAACCTCACCAAATCGGGATACGGGCAGGTCATCTCCGTCACCGCCAGCATCGGTGTCGCGCTGTCCGGCGAGGCGCTGAGTGACTCCGGGCGACTCATGATGGCCGCTGACACGGCGATGTATGAGGCAAAGCGTAGCGGAGGTGGTCGTTACGCTATTTTCGACGAGCTGTCGCCAGAACTGCGCTCTTAATCGCGTGTTCGGCGTTCGCGTCGCCGGGTAACCCGGGGGAATCTCGCCCCTGGACACCCGTCGGCCGCGGTCGCACAGCGACCGCACCAGTAGGAACTCCATCGGCCGTCGCGATCCCGCCACCGTACGCGCCGCTGGTGCGGACATGGTGAGGACGAACCGTTTTGCGGGGGATTGTGGCGGCTACCGTCTCAGCCGCTGCCTGGCGATCCGCCAGTTCTATAGGAACCTGGCGAAGCGGTGGGTGTAGTCGGCCACCAGGGGGACCAGTTTCTCGTGTGTCAGACCGAACTGTTCCAGCGAGTAGTGGTGCCTGCCGTATTTGTCCCGGGGGCGGTTCCGCAGGTATCCAAGCATCGCGCTGCGCGCCTGTCCGGTGAGTTCGACTCCGAAGTGTTCGTGGATGCCGGCGAGGGTGGCGGCTGGGTCGGCCATGAACTCCTTGAACGAGACGTCGCGGCATCGCACGTCGAAGTCGGGGTGGTCGTTCCGGTAGTCGACCGCGCGTTGGATGCCCTCGACAGTGTAGGCGACGTCGGCCGCCGCCTGGCCCTGGGTGTCGGTCCGGTCGGATCGCGCCTGCCGCAGCGTGGCGTAGAGGCTACACATCGAGGCCAGCACGGTTGTCGGGTCACGATGCGTCTGAACGATCATGGCGTCCGGGTAGGTCTGTGCCAGCGTGTCGATGTACAGCGAGTGCATCGGGGCCTTGAGGACCCAGCGGGCACGCGGCTTGCCCGCCTGGAGGAAGCGCAGCGCTCGCTGGTGCCACTGGTAGGCACTGCGAGGGTCGACGGACACGAGGAACTCGCGGTACGTCGGCGCCCAGGCGATCGTCGCGAACTGTATGGACACCAGGTCGAGTGCGGTCAGCGCGACGCACTCCATCGGGACGTGGGCGTCGCTGTGGTGGATGGCGGCGTACCCCGGCACCCTGTCGTTGGCGCGGGCGATGTCGGCGTCGAGCCTCCTGATCCGCTCGTCGGAGGCCGCGTCCGTCACCGCGTGCACCAGGGAGAAGTCGCGGACCTCCCAGGTTCGGGGCGCACGTCGCCCGGGCGCCGCGGACAACGTCTCATGCAGGATCGACGAGCCGGTGCGACCGAGGCCGAGGACGACCAGAGGAGCATCGACCGGTGCCGACGCCGGTCCAGGGTTGGCCTTCTCCCAGGCCACCAGCGTCAGCCGGTTGGCCAGCGCGTCAACGATCCGACCCCACACCTCACGCCGACCGGCGTCGGTGAGCGCAGCCTCGTGCTCGATGGAGTAGAGCAAGGGTGCTAGCGCGGCCGTGTAGCTGTCCGAGCCGTAGTCGCTGCGGCCGGACTTGCGTTCGGCGGCCTCACGGAGCGCGTCCGGTGCGAAGTTCGGGCCTGGTGCGTCAGCGATGGTCGGCATCAGATCGTCTCCTGGTGGTCGCGACGTGGACAGCGTCACCCGACGACGTCGAGCGGCGCGGGAGCGTATGTTCCGTCCAGAAGGGGCTGCCTGGGCTGGTAGGTCCGGAAGACCAGCTGGAACTGGTCTCGGGGGGCCGGCAGCCAGTTTGTGTCAGGCACGTCGGGCGGGTCGGCCTGGATGAGGATCTCCAGCGAGCCGTCCGGCCCGTAGTGCAGGCGTTCGCTGTGGCTCGTGACGCCGTATCGGTCGATCGGATTGTCGACGAGGAAGTACTTGCCGTCGTAGAGGGTGAGCGACCAGAACGCGTCGACCGGTGGGAGTTGGCCGGCGGTGAAGCGGAGGCGGTATCGGCGGGCGCCGCTCAGGGGGCTGCCATCGGTGCCCAGGCGCATGTTGAAGAAGACCGACTCCTCGGCGACCTGCGTGCCGGGGCCGTAGATGTTGTTGGCGGCGCGCTGCACCGGGTCTTCGATGAAGGGAGCCACGTTCTCCCGTCGGGACCAGCCGTTGTCTGACCGGGTCCGCAGAGCGCCCCGTACAACGGCCAGACCAGCGGGAACTGCCGAGGAGAGGCCCGCCGCGAGAGCGGGACCGCGGCGCGCCGCCTCCGGCGTGCCGATGCCGAGCGGCGCGAAGCGGGCCAGGGACGAGAGGTCTCGGGCTGCCGGAGGGTATGTGCGAACCAGGCGGTCGAGTTCGTCGAAGTAGGCGGGGCCCGCGGCGGCGACGTCCTCGAGCGGGACGGACCGGCCGGTGCGCCGGCTGGCTGGCTGGAAGCCGTCCAGCGCGTTCGCGCGGACGACTGCCTCATGTCGGCTGTCCGGGAAGGCCGACAGTGGGCCCAGGCTGAATGACGAGTTGAGCGCCCGGACGCGGGCGAGGTCCGCCCGCCCCAGCACGAGGGTGCGGACAAAGGCGAGCACCCTGCTGGTCGGGGCCTTGATCTCGGTGACGCCTACCGGCAGCGTTCCGGTGAAGCCCGGCGGGGTGATGGCGAAGGCGCCGGCCGAGGTGCCGGTCGTCCGCCTGCCGATGTAGGCGAACGAGTTCATGTACATGTCCTGCAGCTGGATCGAGTAGTAGCGGTCACCCATGTCCGGCACGCCGATGACCTGCGGTCCTACCGTGAGGTCGAGCCACGCGAGGCCGTTGAGCGTGTCGATGTTCGGCCCCACCGAGCGGGACCGCGGCGTGGCGATCTCGGTGCTCATGAGGAACCTGTTGAACGGGACGCCGTTGTCGGTGGCGGCGTCGAGATAGCGGCCGAACAGCACCAGCGGCAGGCCCCAGATGACCGCGTCCCGCGCCAGCGCGGTCACATCACTGGCGGTGGCTCGTGGCTCGCCCTCGCTCGTCATCGTGCTCAGCTCCCATCGAGACGCATCGTGCCTGTCGCCTGTCGTTCGGTTCCCGAGCGGGTTCGACGCCACGGGACACCGGCACTGCGGAGAGCCCGGCTGGCCGCGCGGGTTCGAGACGCGAGTCGCGCAGGTCGAGCAGTAGTTGTCCGGCCTCGTGGGCTATGTCTGCCGCGATCAGGTGGTCCACAGATCCGTACCCTCCAGGGGAGGAAATCATACAAGATCCTTTTTTAGTGTATGATGTACTACCATTGACTCATGCGCAAGAGGTGGATGTGAGCCGGCGGGGGTGGGGCGGAGCTCCACCGAACGACGACGAGGAGGCCCGCGCGCGGGTACTTGAGGCCGCGGTCCGCTGCCTGGAGCGTCGCGGTCCGCAGGAGATGAGTCTTTCCGACGTGGCGACCGAGCTAGGTGTGACGCGTCAGACCATCTACCGCTACTTCCCAAGCACTGCGCAACTGTTCGCCGCCGTTGCCAGCGCTGCGAACGAGCGCCTCATGCTCGGCATCAGGGCCGCGGTCGCCGGAATCACCGACCCCGCCGAGTTCGTCGTCGAGTCGATGGCCTACGTCATCGAACGTCTGCCGATGGAACCCCATCTGACCCTTTTTATCGACGCCGGCAGCCCTGAGCGGTTCAGCCGCGGCACGGTGAACCGTGCCGTGCTGGACCGCAACATCGCCCTGTACTTCGGCGCCTCCGCCATCGACTGGGCGAGCTATGGCTATGACGAGCAGAAGCTGCGGGAGTTGCTGGAGCTCATCCACCGGCTCGTCCACTCGATGGCCAGCATCCCCGCCGACCCGCCTCGTCGGGGCGACGAGCTCAGGGCATACCTGCGCCGCTGGGTGGGGACCACCGTCCCCGCGCACACAGACCCGCTCCGTCCTTCCGGGGCGCCTGGACGCCCGTCATAGTGACTGGTCGAAGTGCGTGCAGGTGGGCGCGCCGGAGGCGGGAACCGGCCGGGCGGCGCGGCTGGCTCATCCGAGCCTCATCCCGTTCGTCCTCGAGACGCGGCCGTGGCCAAGCTGGCGACGTACGACTTCGACGTGATCAGGAACGAGGTGCTGCGCCCGTGGGCCGACGACGGGGGTGCCCGCTCCCGGCAGACGGCCGCGTGGGCGCTGGAGGCGCTTGCGCTGCTCGACGACCGTCGGTACGCGGCCCGGGTGCGGGCGCTGGTCCGCGGCTGGTCCAGGGAGAACAACGTCCCGCGCCAGGCCGCCGGCATCGTCGCCTACGGCACCTACCTCGGCTCCGACTACGCGGATGAGGCCCTTGCCTGCATGCGCCGGGCGGCCGGCGGCCGGGTGCGCCGGTCCGACAGCCGCCGGGACGGGGTCGAGCAGACGGAGCAGGTGCTCGCGAAGATCGTCGAGCAGTCGATCGTGGACGTCTTCGTCGCCGGCGCGCAGGAGACGGTCGTGGCGGAGCTGGCTGAGTGGACCAGGATGCCGGTCTGGCGCTGCCGGCAGTGCTGTTGAGCGAACTCGCTTCCGGTGACGCGCAGGTAGACCGGGACAGGCGGCGCCGGCTTCGCACCTCACTGCAGAAGAAACTCGCCAACAACTCCTCCCGCGACAGCAACGACGCGAGGAAGTTCGCCGCCTGCCTGACCGCCAGGCTGCGGACCGCCTTCGTGGCCGCTCCCGACGCGCCGGAACCGACCCGTTGCGCACGCTCGCCGACGCCCCCGAGCAGCTCGCTGGGAAGAGCGGGCAGCAGCGCATAGTCCTCGCGACCGACGGTCTGAGCAACATCGGCTGCAGCGATCTCAGAGCCGCCTCGATCGGAGACAGGTCGGCGATCGCGAAGATCGTGCAGTCGTGCGGCCCGGAGATCCCGGAGTTGCCGAAGGGCGTCCACGTCGAGATCGTCGGCTGGAGTTGCGGGTAAGGGCGGGCACTGTGGGGCGTGCCGCCGAGGAGGCGGATGTCGCCGGCGCGAGCGCCGCGGCGAGCCGTCGCCGCCCACGGTGGCTCAGTATGTCAAGGTCGGCGGCCAAGAGCGCGAGTTCGACGCGGCCATCACCGAGCGACTGCCCGACAAGCGGGTCGCCTGGGAAAGCACCAACGGTCCCACCCACGCCGGAGTCGTCGCCTTCCACCGCCTCAACTCCGACGAGACCCGGGTGACGGTTCAGCTCGACTGGCAGCCCGACGGTGTCGCCGAGAAGATCGGCTCGGCCGTGAGTGCAGACGACCGACGCGTCAAGGCCGACCTGAAGCGCTTCAAGACGTTCATGGAGGGACGCGGAACCGAAACCGGCGCGTGGCGCGGCCACGTCGGCAGGCCCTGACCGAGAACGCCGGTCGAGGCACAACCGCGGTCCCACGGCTGTCGGACATGCGTCGTGCCGGCCCGCCGAAGCGGCGGGCCGGCACGACATCGAGCTAAACGCATGGGATGGTGGGGTGCGAAGGAAGCAGGTGAGCCCCACGAGAATTCCGCGAATTCAGTGCCGGACCGAGGTGCGGCCGTGCACCGCCCGCCAGACGAGAAGAGCGATGATTGCCCCGATAATGGACCCGATTATCCCGGACGGCTGCAGTGCGCCCTCGCTGAGATCATGCCCGAATAGCACGTAGCCGAGCAGTCCACCGATGAAGGAGCCGACGACGCCGAGCAGTATTGTCCCCGGGATTCCCATGGGATCTTGGCCGGGGACCACCAGTCGAGCCACGGCACCCGCGATGAGACCGAGGATAATCATGCTGACAATGAACCAGAGCATCGAAGTCACCCCTCGCTGTGAATACGTCAGCCGGGCCCGAACACCACGGACCTCATATCGCCAGAACGGAAATATCGCCTTTTTCTGATCGTTCCGTTTCCCGGCGGCGCTCAGCGGAGTACCCGGTCCCACAGGGCCCAAACCCTGCAGTTGGCCGAGGTCCCTGCCTAACCGGGCGGACGACGAATCTGACGACGGCACAGTGGACCACGAGTATCGCTGCGCCGACGGTCACTGACATCCGCACGCGGTCGGGTCCACAGCATGGGCCTTGCGATACCGACAGCGGACCGGCCGGGCCGCAGGTGACATCCGCGCCATCCGCACGCGCACCCGGAGCGAGTGACCCGCAGGGCCGCGCTGCGTCGAGGCCGGGCGCCCGCCCGGACGTGGTTGCCGGGCGGGCCGGTCTCGCCCGTGGAGCGACCGCGCCGGACGCGTCGAGGCGAATCCTCGCCCGGCGCCGTCCCGTCCTGGGGCGACCGCAAGCGGATATCGAGGCGCCGCGGGAACTGGCCTCTCGTGAGGCGAGCATTCACGGCCGGCCGGCGCCGAAGCGCTGGCGGCGGCTTGCTAATCGCCGTTCGACTCCGCCTGGCACGGCTGCGGCGAGGGTCACACCTGTCGCGTCTGCGGACAGGTGTGTTCCCGCCGACCGAGGGAAGATCGGGTGGAGCACGCCGGCGGCGGCGATCGGACTCAGGAAGGCGAAGAAGCCGGCCCTTCCGATCCGCTGACGATCGACCACAAGGTAGCGTCCGCAATGCTTGGGAGGCACGACACCGATGACGAAATGGGCCGCGGCGGTCGCGGACAAGGTGACGACGGTGACCGTTCCAGTGATCCATGGTACTGAGCACGCCGCCGTGGCGGTACAGGAGAAGGCCGCCGAGGCCACAGCACCGGCGCGGCGGCACACCAGCAAACTCTTCAGCCGACTGGAGAAGGGCGCCAGCGGTGTGGTGAAGGGCAACGGCAGGGGACGATCGTCGGTAGGCCTCGTCGCGATCGTCAGCGTCCTCGCGACCGCCGGGGCGGTGCTCTTGGTCGTCGTAGGCAGGAGGCGAGGGTGAGCATAGCGAAGAAGCCTCGCGCGTCGGGCCTTCGATACCGAATGTGGCTGGTCCCATGCGCCACCGTCTGCGACGAGTGCCGCCTTCACCAGGGTGTGTTCCGAATACCGGGCGGCCGGGCCTCAGCCAGTCTTGAGACTCGAACACGCTGACCGCGAGCACTCCGGAGGTGACCGAGTAGTCCTGCTGGGGATGGCCTGCTGGACGAGATCACCCATCGTGACGTGGATCATGAGCTGGAAGGTGCTGATCTCGCCGAGGGTCGAGCGCCCCGACCACCCTGGCCTGTACTACGAGAACGAGCAGACCGACTCCGACAAGCCGCGGCCATGCCCGCTGCGGACCCAGCCGCGGAGATCGGACGTCACGCAGGGTCGACCTGGCCGTCGACCTGGCCGTCGACCTGGCCGACGTCATGGCCTCTCCTCGGGTTTTGCCTGCTCGTGGGCGGTGACCCTGCCGTTATGGCCAATCCAATCGAGGTTCAGAAGTTCCTCAAGGGCATCGACTACCCGGCCGACCGGCGCACTCTCGTCGAGACGGCCCGCCAGGAGGGCGCTTCGAGGGAGGTGGTGGCCGCACTGGAGCACATCACCGATCGGTCCTACGACGGCCCGAACGCCGTCTCGCAGGAAGTCAGCCACGTTTCTATATCTTGATCCACAGGATGTCCGCATCATGAAGCACGTGCCTTTCATTGCGTGGGGCACGCGCCCTGCTTCAGGAGCGTGACTTCGCGCAGAACCTGATCGACAGTGAGAGCGAGCAGCCCCGGGGCGGGAAACCCGCCCCGGGGATCACTGTGCTGCCCGGCCCAAAGGGCACGATGCTTCGGCCGGTCGAAGGGCGGTCCCCACTCGGCCGGCGAGACGGGCCCGAACAGCACCACGGACGGTCTGCGGTAGGCGGTGGCGAGGTGCGCGACGCCGGTGTCGGCGCTGAGTACCAGGCGAGCTCGCGCGACGAGCGCGCAGAGCGCGACGAGGTCCAGCTTCCCGGCCAGCACGGTGGAGGGTGGAAGTCCGGCGGCCGTGGCCACCCGCAGGGCGAGGCCGTGTTCCGCCGAGGAACCTGTGAACACGATCTGGTGGCCGTCCTGGGCGAGCTGCCTGGCCACGGCCGCCCATCGGAGCTCGGGCCACCGGCGGGCAGGAGCCGCTCCGCCTGGATGGACGACGGTCGGGCCAGGTTCGCTCCCGCGATCCTGGGTTTCCCCGCCTCCAGTGCCACGGTCGGCGGTCGGGTTCCGCGCCCACCCGCACACCGGCGGCAACCAGGGCGGCACCGGAAGTCCGAGCTCGGTGGGGTCGCAGCTCACCCCGTGCGCCGCCAGCAGCCGGCACCACCGTGACACCTCATGCTCGTTGCCCAGCCCAGGCACGTATCCGGTCGCCGTGCCGGCGGAAAAGGTACGGCTGTGGCCGGTGGCGGCGCTCCCGGGATCCGCTGTGGTGCTGCCTGCCTGTGCGAGGTCCGGTGGCTCCCAGGCGCACCCGCCGGGCAGGTCGAAGGCCCACAGGGCGGCTGGCCTGGTCCGCCGCAGCGTCTGAGTCGACTCGGGTCCTCGCCCGTGCAGGTTCACCGCCAGCGTGGGTGCCGCTACCGCCACAGGGGCGAGTGGATCTGTCGGCACGAGTCCGTCGACAGCCCCGGAGAGCATGGCCACGGGTTCGAGCCAGGCTGGTCCGGCGAGCAGGAGACGGTGTCCGGGCAGCTCGGACGTCAGGTGGCGGCGCAGGCCGCGCAGCGCGGGAAGAGCGGTGAGCAGATCCCCCAGGCCGAGGGCGCGCAGGGCCACGACGGTGCCTGCCGCACGCCTTCGGCTCACGGGTAGGACGTCTCCCACGACGAGGTGACGACGATCTCTCTGAGCTCGCATCCCGACGGCTGGCCGAGTGCGAACACGACCGTGGCGGCCACGTCCTCGGGGCGGTTCAGCTTTGCGCCGGGCCCGGGCTTGTACTGCTCGTCGCGGTCGTCGAAGAAGGCGGTTGACATGCCTCCCGGTACCAGGAGGGTGACGCCGACCTGGCCCTTGAGCTCCTCGGCGAGGGCCCGGGTGAAGCCGACCACGCCGAATTTCGAGGCACAGTAGGCGGAGGCGTCTCCGGCGACCCGCAGGCCCAGGGTCGATGCGCAGGTCACGATCCGGCCGGCGCGACCGTCACCCGTTCGTCCCTCGCCGGTCCGTCCGTCGCGGTCGTGGCGCAGGTAGGGGAGTGCCGCGCGCACGACGGCGGCGGTGCCGAGGAGGTTCACCGCCACGATGCGCTCCCAGGCCGCTCCGTCCAGCTCGGCCAGTGGTGCGGGCGTATCGGTGCCCGCGGCGGTGAAGACACCGTGAAGCTGTCCTCCGGCGCGGTCGACGAGGGTGCGCACCGCCGCTTCGGCCTCCCGGGTCGCGGCGAGGTCGACAACTTCGCGATCAGCCTCCGGCACGCCTGGTGCCGGAACACGGTCCAGGACAAGGGGGCGTCCGCCAGCCGCGCGGACCGCGGCGACCGTCGCCGCGCCGAGCCCGGACGACCCGCCGGTGATCAGAACCGTGCCGGGTCCGGCCGGTCCTGGCGTCTCCGAGATTCGAAGGTCACCGTCAGCTGCCGCCACGGCGCACCGCCTCTCTGATGAGGGTCGAGGTGGAACGGCCGGCCAGGTATGGCAGGACGACCGCCTGGCCACCCCAGGACGCGACGATCCCGGCTTCCGGAAGGTCCGTCACCGCGTAGTCACCGCCCTTGGCGAAGATGTCCGGGCGCAGGTCGGCGAGCAGCCGCGCGGGCGTGTCCTCGTCGAAGATCATCACGGCGTCCACGCTGTCGAGCCCCCGCAGCACTGCCGCGCGGTCCGCCGCCCCGACGATCGGGCGGTCCGGGCCCTTCAGCCTGCGCACGGAGTCGTCACTGTTCAGACAGACCACCAGGCAGTCGCCCAGCGAACGGGCGGCGCGCAGGACCTCGACGTGACCGGCGTGCAGAAGGTCGAAGCAGCCGCCCGTCGCGACGACGGTGCCGCCCCGCGCCCGTACCGCGACCGCCACGGCGTGGCCGTCGCCTTTCCGTGTCCGCAGCGGATCGCCACCTGCCGCCAGCGGCGACGGCCGCCAGCGGCCCGCGGGCTCACCGCCGGACGGACGGACTGACGCGGAACCTCCGGCGGCGACGAACTCGCCGGCGTGGCGGGTCGCGACCGCCACCGCTTCGGATGGCAGCCTCCCAGCGGCGAACGCCTCGACCGCGCTCGCGGCGAACCGGTCCCCGGCACCGCAGGCGTCACCGCCGCTGACGGGAAGGGCCGGAGCGAGAAGTGGCGGGGCGCTTCCCGCGGTCACCAGCATCGCGCCGCGTTCGGCAAGAGTGATCGCCACAGCACCGACGTCCCAGCGAGCCGCCAGTGCCCGTCCCCGTGCGCAGACGGAGGACAACGACGTGCCCTCGATGCCGGGTGCCGCGCCCGCCGCCTCGGCCCCGTTCGGCGTCGCAAGGGTGGCGCCGGCCAAGGGCGCGGCACCGCGCGGATGTGGGTCCCACACCAGCGGGGTGCCGCCGCGTCGCGCGAGCGCGGAACGCAGCGGCGGCGCGGCGGCCACACCGCGGCCGTAGTCCGAGACAAGCACCGCGGCAGCCTGGTCGAGCGCGGTGCGCACCGCGGCGGGAACGACGCCCTCCACCCGGCCTTCCCCGCCATCGTCCAGCCGGACCAGGGACCGCCCGCCGGCCCGGATCCGACTCTTGCTCGGGGTCTCTCCGGTCAGGCCGAGGTCGACGAGCTCGACCCCCGCCTCGGCGAGCATCACAGCCAGCCGACGCCCCGCGTCGTCCCGGGCCAGCGCGGTGATCAGCGTCACCGCAGCGCCGTCGCTGGCCAGCAGGATCGCGGCGAGGCCGGCGCCACCGGGACGTTCGGTCACGTCGAGGCCGTCGAGCACGGGCACCGGCGCGTCGGGGGCGAGCCGGGCGGCGTGGCCGCTGATATCGCGGTCGAGCAGGGTGTCGCCCACCACCACGATGGGTCGGCGGCCTCCTCGCCGCGCGGTCGGACTGTTGGGCCTGCCCCTGTCCGGTGCTGTCGGCGGATCGCCGTCTGTCCGTCGTACCGGGCCCAGTGGTCGGGCACGAGCTGTCCGCTGGTCCGCGGGACGCTCCCCGGCACTGGCTGGAAAGCCGGCTCCGCCGACGGTACGGACATCCTCCGCCACGGCCTGGTCGGAGCCGCGCACCGCGCTCAGTGCACCGTCGAACGCCGCGCACAGCACGTGCACGGCCACCAGATGCACCTCCTGCACTGTGGAGGTGGGGATGGAGGGAGACGGGCGTGACCCGGCCCTGCCGGCGTCGACGGCCCTGCTGGCGTTGGCAGTCTCGCCGACGCTGACGGTCTCGTGGCACAGCCCGGCCAGGGGGCTGCCCGGTGGGCCCAGCAGGGCCCAGACGGTGAGTCCCATCTCGCCGGCGGTCGTGGCGGCCCGCAGCAGGTTGGCGCTGCGTCCGGAGGTCGACAGCAGCATCAGCACGTCACCGGGCCGGCCGTGCGCGCGTACCTGGCGGGCGAAGACCTCCTCGTAGCCGTAGTCGTTGCCGATCGCGGTGAGCGAGGAGGTGTCGGCGTGCAGGGCGATCGCCGACATCGCCGGTCGCTCGTCCTGGAAGCGGCCGACAAGTTCGGCGGTCAGGTGTTGTGCCTGGGCCGCCGAACCGCCGTTGCCGGCCGCCAGGAGACGTCCACCGGCGGGCAGCAGGTCGGCCAGCCGGCCGCCCCACCGCTCCAGGCAGGCGACGTCGAGCGTGGGAAGGGTCGCCGCCAGCTCCCGGACGTGGCGATCAGCACGCGCCGTCGCCGGCCAGCAGGATCGCGGTGAGGCCGCGCCGGGGCGGTCACCTGGGGAGTCGTCGGCGTGGTCGTGGCGGGAGCGGTCGCGGTCGAGAGGGCCCCGGGTCATGGCCGTGTCCCGACAGGTCGGCGTGCACCGGTCCGGCTCCCGGCACGCGTCACGCCCTGACCGGGCGCGTCGCGCAGCCGCCGGTAGACGTTCATCGTCAGGGCACCGACGCGTTCCCAGGAGAACAGGGCCTGGGCCCGTCGCGCGCCGGCGGCTCCCAGCCGCGCCCGCTCGGCCGGGTCCGCGGCGAGTTCGGAGAGCGCCTCCACGATCCGTTCCGGGCATCGGGGTGGCACATGCAGCCCGGTCCCGCCGTCGACGACGGTGTCGATGAGACCGCCCACGGCACTCGCCACCACCGGCACCCCGCAGGCCATCGCCTCGACCGGGACGATCCCGAAGGGCTCGTACCACGGCACGCAGGCGACCACGTCGGCCGACCGGTAGAGCGCCGGCAGCTCGGCCCGCCCCACCCGGCCCAGCAGCGTCACCCGGTCACCGGCGCCGGAAAGCCGGGCCAGCCGGCGCAGGCGGGCGGCCTCGGGGTCCTGGTCCAGCTCGGAGCGGTCCGAACCGCCGGCGATGAGCAGCTCGGTCCCTGGCAGCGCCGCGACCGCCTCGATCAGGTTCCCGATGCCCTTGCGCTCGACGAGACGGCCGACGAACAGGACCCGAAGACGGCCGGGAGCGCGCGGCGCGACGGGCCCGTCCGGCGTGAACGCGGCCAGGTCCACCCCGGACGGCACGACGCTGACGCGACTGCCGGGGGCGCCGAGCCGGACCAGCTCGAACAGCTCGTCGGTGCAGGTGGCGACGATCGCGTCCACATCCCTGACCAGGGTTGCCTCGGTCTGCACCCGGTCGGGTGGCGAGGTGTCCTTGGAGCCCTGGTGGCGGCGCTTGACCACGCCCAGCGCGTGGCTGGTGAACACCACCGGGATTCCCAGGGGCCGGGCGGCCGACAGTGCCGCCTTCCCCGACATCCAGAAGTGCGCGTGTACGACGTCGGGGCGCTCCCGTGCCCACTGGTCGCGCAGGTCCGCGGCGAAGCCGCGCATGTAGGGCGGGAGGTCGTCCTTGGGAACGGGACGAGTCGGCCCGGCCGGGACGTGGTCGACCTCGACGCCGTCCGCCAGCGGAACCCGGCGCGGCGGCCCGGGCGAGTCACGCCGGGTGTGTACGACAACCTGTGCCCCGCGCCGCGCCAGGGCACTCGACAGCGCCGCGACGTGGACGTTCTGGCCGCCGGCGTCGACTCCGCCCAGGAGCGCGAGGGGGCTGGCGTGCTCGGAGACCATACAGATCTTCATGCTGTCGCCTCCTGGGGCAGGTTCTCTGGGGCGGTACCCCGGGTCACTGCCTCGACCGCCGCGAGCACGTCGCTGACGGTGACGGTCGACAGGCAGGGGTGGCCGGGCACCGGGCACCGACGCGCTCTGCACCCGGCGCAGTCGATGTCGAGATCACCGAGGACGACCCCGCGGTCGGCGTATGGTGCCCAGCGTTCGGCCGGCACTGTGGGCGCGAACAGCGAGATGACCGGCGTCCCCACGGCCGCGGCCAGGTGCGCCGGCCCGGTGTTGCCGATGACGATCGCGCGGGCGCCGGCCAGCACCCCCGCGAGGGTCACCAGGTCGGTCGCCCCACCCAGATCGCGTCCGACGGCACCGGCGACATGTGCCGTGAGAGCGGTCTCGTCGGCGGCTCCGGTGACGGCCACCCGATGGCCGTTCCCGGCCAGCGCCGCGGCGAGAGCGGCGAAGCGGCTGGGTTCCCACCGCCGGGCGGGCACCGAGGTTCCGGGATGCAGCACGAGGTAGGGCGCAGCACCGGTCAGGTGCCGGGTGTCCGGGATCGGCCCGCGGATGCGCAGGCGCCCGTCATCCCCCACGGGCAGTCGGTATCCGGCCGCGGCCGCGGTCGACAGTGCTCGCTGGACCTCGTGCAGGCCGCTGTCCGGCAGCCGGTGGCGGACGTCGAGCAGGGAGCCCGGGTAGTCCTCGCTCGCCGCCGTGACTCGCCGGACGCCGGCCAGGCGCAGCAGCAGCGCGAGGGGCAGCGGGCTCTGATGGAACGACGTGAGGATCAGCGCCTCGTCGAACCCGCCGGCGTTCAGGCGTCGCACCAGACCGGCGATGTCGGCCGGTTCGACCGCTCGCGGCTCGGGGTCTATCCAGGGGCAGTGCCACACGATGATGTCGTCGACCTCGGGCAGCAGACCCGCCGCCGCGCGACCGCGCGGGCCGACGAGCATGGTCACGTGCCCGGCACCCGCCCGCACCGCGCGCACCGCTGGCCCGGACAGCAGGACGTCACCGTCGCTGTCGAGCCGCGCGACCAGCACCCGCGTGCTCATGCCGGACCGAGGGGCGTGGAGGGGGCCACGGCCGTTCGACGCCCGGTCGGTTCGACCGGCGGGACCGCCCGCGCGGCAGGCGATCCTGCTCGGAGCAGGCCGACGTCCGCGGGAGGCGCCGAGAACACCCGGGCGAGCGCGGTCAGGAGGTCGGGCGCGACCTCGGGCGCGGCGGCGATCTCCGCCCGCCTGGTGGCCGGAGTCGGCACGAGTACCCCACGGGCACCCACGGCCGCCGCGGCCGCCATGTCCGCGCCGATGTCACCGATCATGACCACCCGCTGTGGTCGCACGCCCAGGGTGTGGCAGGCCGTCACCAGCAGGCCGGGAGCGGGTTTGCGGCAGCCGCACCCGTCCGTCGGGACGTGCGGGCATACATGGAAGGTCACCGCGTCACCGAGCAGCGCCGCCAGCCGGGCGTTGACGGCGTCGACGGCCTTCCAGGTCAGCAGGCCGCGCCCGATGCCGCTCTGGTTCGACACGACGGCCGTGGGAATGCCGTCCCGTCGCACCTGTCGCAGCGCGGCCGCGGCGGTGGGCATGAGGACGACCCGCCGAGGATCATCGTTGTAGGGGACGTCACGGCAGAGCGTCCCGTCCCGGTCGAAGAGGACGGCCTCCGGCCGAGCCGGAACGGCGGCCTTTCGACCCGGCCGGGGCGTTTCCGTCGCGTCGGGAGTCACGCATCCCGTGGTGCCCGACCTCATCCAGGGAAAACGGTTCCACGTCGAGAAGCAGTCCGGTCACCGAGAGCGACACAGGTGGCGGACGGAATCCATGACTTGCTGAACGGTGATGTCCGCCAGACAGGCCGGCTCGCTGACATCCAGGGGGCAACACCCGGACCACCAGCATTCCTGGGTGGTGATCGCCGTCGGTCGGCGGACGGAGCAGCCCGGCAGGCCCTGCAGGTCGACCGTCCAGCCGCGGTGCAGCCCGTACCTGGTCGCCAGCGTCGGTCCGTACAGGGCCACGGTGCGCACGCCCATCACGGCGGCGAGACGGCACGGCCCGGTGTCTCCGCCCACCACCAGACCACCGCGTTCACCGAGCGCCGCGAACATTCCGGCCGCCTCCCGCAGCCCGCTGGCCGGCAGCACCGCCACCGGAGGCCAGGGCTCGGCCCGCGGCTTCCCGCGCGGCACTGTGGGCTCCGCTGACGGGGGCTCCGGTGACGGCAGTCGTGCCACTGGCCAGCCGGCGGCGAGCAGCCGGCTGGCCAGCTGCCGCCAGCGGTCGGCAGGCCACTGCTTGATCGACATACCCGCTTCCGGAATCAGGATCACCGGTGGGTGCCCACCGGTCGGACGTCCCTCCTTGGACAGACCACCCGACCATCCCGATGCGCCCAGGTGACGAGGGTCGGTGCCGCGGAGAGTCCCGAGCCCGGCGAGCGCCCCCGCGAGCGATGCCCTACCCCGCAGCCGTTCGGTGGCAGCGAGCCGGAGACGCCCCGACCGGGCGCGGGCGAGTTCGGCGGAGGCCGTGTCGATCACACCGTCGGCGGCGAGCAACCGGACGAAACGGGCGTCGACCGGCTCGTCCGGCGGCGGCCCGCGCCACAGGTCGTCAACGGCGGCGACGCCGAGATCGGACAGCAGGCGCGGGATGCCGCTGTGCCGGGTAGTCGTGACGGCGAGATCGGGGCAGCGCCGGGTGATCTCGGCGCGCACGGTGGCCCGGACGCTGCCGCCGCTGTGATCGGTCACTGCGACCACGCGGTCCAGCCGCTCATCGGCTGCCAGCAGATCAGCTCCCGGCAGGAAGGTCACGACCCGCATCCGAGCATGCGGATGCGCCGCGATGAGGGCCTCCAGGGCCGGTAGCGCCAGCAGCAGGTCACCGAAGCCGCCGAGCAGCTCGATGACCAGGATGTCGCGGGCGGTGCCAGGCGCGGGAAGCGCAGGCCGCGGCCCGTGGACCGGCCGCTCAGTCATGTTGGGGGAAAGTCGTGACCGCCGCTGAACGCTGCGCCGGCAGGAGGCTCGGCGCGGGCCCGCGCCGACCGCCCCCGTTCCGCGCCGCCGTCTCGGCAGTCCCCGTAGAGCTCCAGGTGCGCGTCGGCGATCCGCGCCCAGCCGCGATCGGCCATCAGCGTCGCCAGGCCGACCCGGACCCGGGCGCCGAGGTCCGCGTCGCCCAGTAGCCGTCGGATGCCCGTGGCCAGCGCCCCGGCATCGCGGACCCGGGGCACGACGACCGCGGTCCGGGCGTCGACCAGCTCCGGATCCGGTGGATCCGCCGCGGTCACCACGACCGGCAGGCGGTGAGCCGCGACCGCGGCCAGCGCACCACTTTTCGCCGTCACGCCCGCGGTGAAGGGCAGCACGGCGATGTCCGCCGCGGTCAGCACCCGGGAGGCTTCCGTCGACGGCAGATGACCGGTCATCAGCACCCGATCAGCCACACCCGCCTCGCGGGCCCGACCCGCGAGCTCACGCCGGAAGGCGTCGGCCTCGGGCTCACTCAGAGCCAGGGAGGCAAATCCGCCCACGATCACAAGGCGGACGCCGGGATGCTCGGGAACCAGCGTCGCGAGCGCCTCGATGAGATACCGCAGGCCTTTCACGGGATGAGCGAAGCCGAAGAAGGCCAGCACGGGCGCCTCCGGTGGCAGCCGGAGCCGTGACCGCACCGCCCGCCGCACAGCCGAACGGTCCGCGCCCGGATCCGGGACGACATTCGCGCCGACCGGAACGGAGCGCGGGCTGATTCCCAGCCTGCCCCGGACCGCGCTCGCATGTGCGCCGTTCGTGACGATGACGCGGCTGCTTCGCGGCGCCAGTGCGAGGGTCTCGCGGTCCCACCAGCGACGCCGCTCGACCAGCCGCCACAGCCGGTCCGGTACGTGCGCCGGCCAGCTCCACCAGTCGTATTCGTGCAGGGTCGTGACGAGCCGCGTACCCGGGGGGAGCAGGAGGGGAAGCAGGCCGACAGCCGGCGAGTAGCCGAACGCGGACGGCGCGAACTGGACGTGGACGACATCCGGTGCGGCCCGGCGCAGCGCGCCCGCCAGCGCCAGGACGCCACGTGCGTTCCATCCGCCCGCCACCTGTATCAACCGCGTGCCACCGGTCGGTTCGGCGGCGCCGGCCGCCGAACCGACCGTGGCCAGCCAGACATCTGCTTGGCGTCCCAGAGCCTGGCTCAGGTGCAGCGTGTAGTCAGCCACCCCGTCCCGCGTCGGCTCCAGGTTGCCGCAGACCAGCGCGATCCTCGGCCGGACCGTCCGCTGCAAGATGGGTGCGGCTCGGGTCACGGGCACCGTGTGCCCTCGTCCGAGCCGTTCAAGCAACCCGCCGGGAGCGGCCTGGGCGCGCTGGCCGAGCTACCGGCCGGCCGACAACCGCGGTACCCCGGCACACCGGTTTGGCGCGCGACCGCCCGGGCAGCCCGCTCACGATGTGCCCTCAACCGCCTGCCCACCCGGCCGCCCTGCGGGGCGCGCCGATCCACTGGGCCGGGATGGAGCGAATCCTGCTCGTGCGGCCTGACAATCTCGGCGACGTCCTGATGATCGGGCCCACGTTGCGTGCGCTGCGGTCGGCGGCGCCGGGTGCGCGGCTGGAGCTGCTCACGTCCCCTTCGGGGGCGGCCGCCGTGCCGCTGCTGGACAGCCTCGACGCCTGCCTGGCCGAATCGGTGCCCTGGCAGGACGTGTCCGGAGGCTCGGTGACGCCCGAATCCCTGCACCGCCTCGTCGCCCGGCTTGCGGCGAGGTCCTACCAGGCAGCGGTCGTGTTCACCTCGTTCTCGCAGTCACCGTGGCCGGCCGCGTACGCCTGTGCGCTGGCGGAGATCCCGGTCCGGGCGGGGGCGTCCCGCGAGTTCGGGGGCGCGCTGCTCACGCACTGGATCGACGACCTTCCGGATGAGGCGCACCAGGTCGACCGGGCCGCGGAGCTGCTGAAACGACTCGGTGTGCCGGTGCCCGAACGCGCTTTGCGGGTGAAGATCCCGCGGCAGGCCGAGCTGGACGCCCAGGCCATCGCCGGTCCGCGGCCCTATGCCATGCTGCTGCCGGGCGCATCCTGCGCATCTCGGCGCTGGCCGCCGCGCCGGTTCGCAGAGCTGGCCGGCCGTCTCGGGTCCGCCGGCCTTCGCGTCCTCGTCGCCGGCACTGCCCGGGAGCACGACCTGGTGCGACAGGTCTGTGCCGGAGCCGGCCCCGCCGGTGTCGACCTGGCCGGGGCCGTGGATCTGGCGACGCTCGCCGCGCTCCTACGCGGGGCCGAGATCGCGGTGACCAACAACTCCGGCGGCATGCATCTCGCCGATGCGGTCGGCGTGCCATTGCTCGCGCTTTTCGCCGGGACGGAACGGGAGTCCGAGTACCGCCCGCGGTCCGCTCACTCTCAGGTGCTGCGCCGCCCGACCCCCTGCGCGCCCTGCCGGGCGTTCGACTGCCCGCTGGGCCACCACGAATGCCTTGACATCACAGCGGCGCGGGTCGCGGACGTGGCACTGGCACTGCGTGCTCGGAGCACCGCATGAACGCCGCGCGAGGCGGAAGCGTCCGGCAGGCCGGCGCCGCCTGCGATCTCGACGTCCTGGTGCCCACGTGCAGCCGGCCGGACGCCCTGGCGGTCACTCTCGGCGGTCTGGCCGCACAGACGGTGCGCGGTTTCCGGGTCGTCGTGTCCGACCAGACCCCGGCGTCGGAGGAGCCATCCGTCGATCGCCCGGCGTGCCGCGCGGTGCTGCGTGTCCTGCGGCTGCGTGGCAGCGAGGTGGAACTGCACCGCGGACGGCCGTGGCGTGGCATGGCCGAACAACGGGACTTCCTGCTATCCCGGGCGCGGGCGGCCCGGGTGCTCTTCCTCGATGACGACATTCTGTGCGAGCCCGGCACACTCTCCCGGATGCTGGCGGCTCTCCGCACGCTGCGCTGTGGCTTCGTGGGAGCGGCGCCGCAGGGCCTCAGCTTCCTCAACGACGTGCGGCCCGCCGAGTGGGCGGCGTTCGAACCGGTCGCCGGTCCACCGGGACCGGAGCGGGTACGCAAAGGGACGCCGTCCTGGCAGCGGTGGCGCCTGCACAACGCGGCGAACCTCGTCCATCTCACTTATCTCACCCAGATGGCCGGCATTGCCGCGCAGCGGCGCGAGTGGTCCGCGTACCGGGTCGCCTGGGTCGCCGGATGCGTCCTCTACGACCGCGTCAGCCTCCAGGAGGCCGGCGGCTTCGGCTTCTGGACGCGTCTGCCCCCGGGGCATCGCGGCGAGGATGTCGTGGCGGCGCTCCGTGTCCTCGAACGGTCGGGTGGGGTGGGAATTCTGCCTCCCGGCACCGTCCATCTGGAACTGCCCACCACGCTGACGGATCGGCGGGTCGACGCCTACGCGGAGATCATCGAAGCCGACGACGCCTGCCACAAGGCCCGCCACGGTCACCGATCCGCAGGGGAGGACTCATGAACGCCGTGTCGGCCTTGCCCGCGACGCGGGATCCGTTCGCCGGGCGGGACGCGCTCGACGCGCTCGCCTCCCTCGATGACCTTGACCTCCTGGTTGTCGGCGACGTCATGCTCGACAGCTGGGTCTGGGGCCCACCCCGAGGCCTGTCCCGGGAGGGACCGGTGCCGGTGGTGGCGGTCGCCGGCAGGTCCGAGGCCCCGGGCGGTGCCGGCAACGCGGCGGCCGCGGCGGCCGGGCTCGGTGCCCGCGTACGGCTGGTCGCCACCGTGGGTGATGACCAGGACGGCACCCGGCTACGGGAACTGCTGGACGACGCTGGCGTGGACACCGCCGCGGTCCTCGACGACCGCGGCCGGCGAACCGTCCACAAGCAGCGGATCTGCTCCGGCGAGCATCTTCACCTGCGCGTCGACAGCGGTGACGAGGCACCGCCCGGGCCGGCGGCCAACGCCGGGATCACCAGCCGCCTGTTCGACGCTCCGGTGGGAGCCCTCGGCCTCGTCGGCTCCTCCGCCGCCGTGCTCGCCTGCGACTACAGCACCGGCCTGTTCTCCCCGGACCTGATACCGCGGCTGGGTTCAGCCGCCCGCAACGCCGGTCGGCCACTGGTCGTGGACGCCCACGACCCCCGCCGCTGGGCCCCCGCAAGGCCGGACATCGTGACACCCAACGCGGGGGAGACCGCCAGCCTGCTCCCTCCCGACGCCTCCGGCCCGTTCCTGGCTGACCGGCCGCGCACCGTGGCCGCCCACGCGAAGGCGATCCTCGCCGCGACCGGAGCCCGGGTCGTCGTCGCCACACTCGACCGCGACGGGCTCGTCGTCCTCGACGGCGAGCGTCCGCCGCTGCACCTGCCTGCCGACCCGGCCCCGGACGGCCACACCGCCGGCGCCGGCGACACCCTCGCCGCCACCCTGGCGACCGCACTGGGCGGCGGGGTGGCGCTGGAGCCGGCCGTCGCCCTCGCCGCCGCCGCCGCGAGCGTCGTCGTCCGCAGGCCCGGCACGAGCGTGTGCACTGCCGCCGATCTCCGCGCCCGCCTGGAACCGAAGCCCACGGGAGCGATCGACCTGCCCGCCCTCGCCGAGCGGGTACACACCGAGCGCCACCGCGGCAGCCGGATCGTCCTCACCAACGGGTGCTTCGACGTCCTGCACCGTGGCCACATCGCCTACCTCGCCGCCGCCCGGGCGCTCGGGGACGTCCTGATCGTGGGAGTCAACAGCGACGCCGGCGTGCGGCGGCTCAAGGGCCCCGGACGCCCGGTGAACTCCCTGGAGGACCGGCTGGCGGTACTGACCGCCATCACGGACGTCGATTATCTCGTCGTCTTCGACGAGGACACCGCGACCGGCCTGATCACCGCGCTGCGGCCGGATGTGTACGTCAAAGGTGGCGACTACACCGAGGCGATGCTGCCGGAGGCGACGCTCGTCCGCGCCCAGGGCGGGCAGGTGCGTTTCGTCGACTACGTGCCCGACCACTCCACCAGCGGGCTTCTCGACCGGATCCGGGGCGGTCGGGCGCCCGCCCTCACGCGGAGGCGGCGATGAACATCCTGCTCTGGCACGTGCACGGCTCCTGGACGACCTCGTTCGTCCAGGGTGGGCACGACTACCTGGTACCGGTGACCCCGCGGCGGTGCCCGGACGGCCTGGGCCTGGCCCGGACGTACCCCTGGCCGCCCTCGGTTGAGGAGGTGCCGCCCGCCGAGCTCGCCGACAGACCGGTCGACGCCGTTCTCCTACAGCGCCCGCACGAGATCGAGCTCGCCTCGCGGTGGCTGCGCCGGCGGCTCGGGCGGGACGTGCCCGCCGTGTACGTCGAGCACAACACCCCCCGCGGCGACGTTCCGCTGACCCGGCACCCGGTCGCCGACCGCGAGGACGTCGTCCTCGTGCATGTGACCCACTTCAACCGCCTGTTCTGGGACAACGGAACCGCCCGGACCCGCGTCATCGAACACGGAATCGTCGATCCCGGGCCCCGCTACACCGGCGAGCTGCCCCGGATCGCCGTGGCCGTCAACGAGCCCGTCCGGCGCGGGCGGATCACCGGCACGGACCTGCTCCCGGCCTTCGCCGCCGCCGCACCCGTCGACGTGTTCGGCCTGGGCGTCCGAGGGCTGCCGGAGGCCACCGGCCTGCCACCCGACCGGCTCACCGTGCTCGACGACCCCCCACAGGCCGAGCTGCACGCCCGGATGGCCCGCCGACGGGTCTACGCGCACCTGCCCCGCTGGACCTCACTGGGCCTGTCCCTGCTGGAGGCGATGCACCTGGCGATGCCGGTGGTCGCGCTGGCCACCACCGAGGCCATGGCCGCGGTCCCGCCCGGCGCCGGAGTGCTCTCCACAGACCCGGCGGTACTCGTCGACGCCGCCCAGGCATACCTCGAGGATCCGGAACTCGCGGCGGAGCACGGCCGCCGCGCGCGCGAGGCCGCACTCACCCGCTACGGGCTCGGGCGCTTCCTCGGGGACTGGGACGAGCTGTTCAGCGACATGGTGACCAGCTGAGCGAAAAGCGCCAGAGCGATTCGAAGCACGTGCCGAGCCCACGGGAGGCCGCTCATGAGCACATCCACATCCGGATCCGGCGCCACCGCCGTCCCAGCCACGCGGCGGGCCGTTGTGGTGGGCGCTTCCGGCAACGTCGGCACGAGTGTCGTCGCCGCCCTGACCCGGTCGGCCGGAATCTCCCATGTCACCTGTGTCGCCCGCCGCCCGCCGGCCGCAGCGGCGGCAAAGACCAGCTGGGTGTCCGCCGACGTGGCCCGCGATGACCTGGTTGGGGTGTTCGACGGTGCGGACGTGGTCATCCACCTGGCGTGGCTGTTCCAGCCCACGCACAACCCGGGGACCACCTGGCGGACCAATGTGCTGGGCAGCATCCGCGTGTTCGACGCCGCCGCCCGCGCGGGTGTGCCGGCCCTCGTCTGCGCTTCGTCGGTCGGCGCGTACTCGCCGGGCCCGAAGGACCGCGCCGTGGACGAGAGCTGGCCGACCCATGGATGGCCGGGCGCGGCCTACACACGGGAGAAGGCCTACCTTGAGCGGGTCCTCGACACGTTCGAACGCGATCATCCAGCCGTGCGGGTGGTTCGCCTGCGGCCGGGCTTCATCTTCCAGCGGATGGCCGCCAGCCAGCAGCGTCGCCTGTTCGCCGGGCCGTTCCTGCCCGGCACGCTGGTCCGGCCGGGCGTGGTGCCCGTGGTTCCCGACCTTCCTGGTCTGCGGTTCCAGGTCGTGCACTCCGAGGACGTCGGCGAGGCCTACCGGCTCGCCGCCGAGCGGAACGTCCACGGTCCGTTCAACATCGCGGCCGAACCGGTCGTCGACAGCCGACTGCTCGCCGAGGCCCTGGACGCCCGCACCGTGCGGCTTCCGGCGAAGGCGACGCGGGCCGCCCTGGCCGTGGCCTGGCACCTGCACCTGGTGCCCACCGCCCCCGGGCTCCTCGACGCGGTACTGCACCTGCCCCTCATGGACACCACCCGCACCCGGCAGGAGCTCGGCTGGAACCCCAGGTACGACTCCCGCGCCGCGCTGGGCAGCCTCCTGCAGGGCCTGCGTACAGGCGCCGGCGGGGATACCGCCGCCCTGGCGCCGGCAACGGCCGCCGGCCGGGTGCGCGAGGTCCTCACCGGCGTCGGGCAGCACTCCTGACACTGCGCGCCTGACGGGCTGATGCTGCGGCGCCTGACGCCGCGTCGCCTGGCGGTGACCAGGCGGGGTCGTCGGTCACGGCCGCAGGATGACCTTGACCGCGCCGTCCTGCTTGCGCTGGAACATCTCGTACGCGCTCGAGGCCTGTTCCAACGGGAGGGTGTGGGTGGCGAACCCGTCCACCCCGAGCGGGTCGTCGTCGGTCAGCAACGGCAGGATCTCCGGAACCCATCGGCGGACGTTGGCCTGCCCCATCCGCAGCTTGAGCTGCTTGTCGAACAACGTCATCATGGGCAGTGGATCAGCCATCCCGCCGTAGACGCCGCTCAGCGACAGAGTGCCGCCGCGGCGGACGATGTCGATCGCGGAGCGGAGCGCGGCGAGCTGGTCGATTCCCACGTTGCGGGCCAGCGGCGCGGCCACCGCCGCCGGTAGGCAGGCGGCCAGCTGGACCATGGACCGCGCCACCGGTGAGCCGTGCGCCTCCATTCCGACCGCGTCGATGACGGAGTCCGGCCCCCGGCCGGCGGTCAGGTCCCGGATGACGTCACCCAGGTCGCGCCCGTGCTCACGCAGGTCGAGGACCTCCACGCCGTGGTCCCGGGCTCGCGCGAGCCGTTCGGGGACGAGGTCGACGGCGATCACCCGGCTGCCCTCGTGCGCGGCCACCCGCGCGGCCATGTCCCCGATCGGGCCGAGGCCGAGGATCGCCACCGTCCCGCCCTTCGGCACGGAGGCATACCGCACCGCCTGCCACGCCGTCGGCAGGACATCCGACAGGTAGACGAACCGCTCGTCGGGTGGACCGTCCGGCACCTTGATGTGGGTCGAGCGCGCATGTGGAATCCGCAGGTACTGCGCCTGCCCACCGGGCACCTGCCCGTAGAGCTTCGAGTAGCCGAACAGGGCCGCGCCCATCCCCTGCTCACGGACCTGGGTCGTCTCGCACTGGGAGTACAGCTGCTCATCGCACATGAAGCACGAGCCGCACGAGATCTGGAACGGCACGACGACCCGCTCACCGACCTGCAGGTCACCGACATCGGTCCCGACCGCCTCCACGACGCCCATCGCCTCGTGGCCGAGGATGTCGCCCTCGGTCATGAACGCCGCCAGCGACTCGTAGAGATGCAGGTCCGAACCACAGATGTTGGTGCTGGTCACCCGGATGACCGCGTCACCCGGGTGCTCGATCCGCGGGTCGGGCACCTCGTCCACCCGTACGTCACGCCTGCCGTGCCACACCACCGCCTTCATGATCCGCCGCCCTCCTCCCACCGCGCACGCCGCCAGCCCCTCATGCCGCGACAACACGAAACCCGGGCGCTTCTCAGGTCGCTTCCAAGCCGCCAACAGGCCCGCTGGTCCCGGCCTCCGGGTACCCGAAAACCTGCACGACACCCCACTCGCACAGACGGGCAAGGACGTGAATCTCCGACATCGTGGCTCACGCTCTGAGGTCCTCTCTTCAACCCTCGACGCCGGCTGGCACGCTGGCACGCCGGGGCGGGTCACACTCGCCTCGACGCCCGTCCCCAGACGACGGGTGCCAAAACGCAGACGGGTGCCAAAACGCATCGGAGAGGACCCGGTGCGAATGCAACAGTGGCGGAACAGTTTCCGGCGGCTTGGGGCGGCGGCCAGGGGGCAAGCCGATGGCATGGGCCATGTGACCGACGAATCGGATCCGCGACTGTTGGGCACCTATCTCAATGATCATCTAGCTGGTGCCGGGGCCGGTGTCGATCTCGCGCATCGGCTGGCGCGGGTGCATCAGGGTACTCCCGCCGGTCCCGCGCTGGCACGTACGGCGGCCGCGGTCGAGCAGGATCGGGCGACGCTGCTCCAGATCATGGGGACGCTCGGAGTGCCGCGACGGGGTCACAAGGAGCTGGCCGGGCGTGTCGCGGAGAAGGTGGGCCGGCTCAAGCTGAACAATCGGCTGTTGCGGCGCTCGCCGGTGAGTTCGGTGATCGAGCTGGAAACACTGTGGCTCGGCGTGAACGGCAAGTCACGACTGTGGCGGACGCTGCGGGCGGTCGCGAACCGCGACGAGAGGCTGAGCCCTGAACTCCTCGACCGTCTCCTCGACCGGGCCCGGGAGCAGGCCGACGAGCTGGAGGACCTTCGCGGGCACGCCGTCGACGAGGTGTTCGACGTACAGCGTCACCGCGTCTGACGGCCGTCCTCCCTGCTAGGAGGACACGAGGACCAACCTGGCTGACCCGAAACCAGCGTTCCATCCCGTCGGAGCACCGCCGACGAGGGTTATCGAGGTCGAGTGCCCGGTGTGTCCTCATCCGGCAGATCCTGTCCTATTCCGAGCAGTAGCAACGTCTGTTCGACGGGATCCTCCCGGGAAGCTCTTTCTTCGTGATCTGCCGGCCTGGAATTCGACCAGAAGTCTTCTTTTTCCTGGCTGCCCTTTTGCATTTCTCTACAGTATTCTGCGCTGCGCTGGCGGCCTTCATGATGTTGCCGGGAGTTTCGAACCTGCGAGGCGCAGGCGGACCGCCCGTCGAGACGAATACGGCACAGATTCTTCTGGGTGACGAAGGCCGCGCCTGTTCAACTTCCTGGCGGCGTTGACATCATCAAGCTGGCAAGGATGGCTCCGTGGGGGCCCGGCGGTATCGCACTGTCGGCCGCCCGGAGCCGACCATGATGCCAGGGTGCCCAATCGCCTGATGACCAGAAAGCAGCCGTGTTGTCCGCACTCGGGGATGCTGGACCAGGCTGACGGGACATCGTGGTGGCGTCCGTCATGGAACAGGTCCTTCAGCGCGGGCTGGGGCCGGTTGGGGACCGCTGATCGCACTCACATGCGCCGGAGCCTGTGCTGGTCCGGTGTAGCTCTACCTGCCTATGGTGAAAGCAGTGAGTGAGCGAGGGGTCTTTGACGCGTTGGCACTGCTGACCGCGATCGAGCGGGCGGCACCGGCCGACGCCACGGACGTGCTCACGGCGCGGCTGCAGGAGGACCTGGGAGCCCTCAGTGCGTCGTTCCTGATCGCGGATTACTCCAGCGACGTCCTCGCCCGGTTCTCCAGACCCAGCGACGGTGCGATGGTCATGGAGAAGGTACGCATACACGGCACCCTGCAGGGCCGGGTACTGCGCACCCAGCGCCCGTCCTCGGACCTCGACGGTGATCGGCTCCTCATCGTCGCGCCGGTCACCGCTCGCGGCGAGGCGATCGGGGTGATCGAGGTCGTTTTCTCCGCGCCCGCGCCCGCGGTCGAACACGGCGCCGGTGCGGCACCCGTCGGAAGCGCCACCGCGGATCATCTCGACCATCTGACGACCGAGATCTCCCACGCCGCACATCTGTTCGCCTATACGGTCGTCCTCAACCGCCGCTACACCGACCTGTTCGAATGGGGCCGCCGTTCGGTGCCCCTCTCACTCGCGGCCGAGATCCAGCGCAGGCTGCTGCCGGACTCGTTCACCTGTGAAAGCGCGCAGGCGACGATCGCGGGCTGGCTGGAACCCTCGGCCTCGGTCGCGGGGGACACCTTCGACTACTCCTTTGGACCATCCGATCTGTACCTGTCGCTGACGGACGCTATCGGCCATGGGTTGGCCGCGGCCATCCTGGCCACCCTGACCGTCAACGATCTGCGGAACGTCCGCCGGGCACCGGACCCGAGAGGCCTCGCGGCGATGGCCGACCACGTGAACGCCATGCTGGTGGAACACTCCAACCTGGAGCAGTTCGTCACCGGCCTGTTGTTCCACATCGACCTGCCCAGCGGCGCGTTGCGTGCTGTCAACGCCGGCCACATCCCCTTCTACCTGCTGCGGGATGGCACGGTCGAACAGATCGGCTGGCCGCCGGAGCCCGCGTTCGGAATGTTCCCGGAAACCGCCTACGCCGTCCGTCACCTGCAGCTGCGCGCAGGCGACCGCCTGCTTCTCGTCACCGACGGCATGGTTGACCGCAACGCCGCCCGGATCGACCTACCCGCACAACTCTCGGCGAACAGTCACCTGCACCCGCGGGAACTCGTCCAGCACCTTGCCAGGCTCGTCCTCGACGCCTGCGACGGCGACCTCCAGGACGACGCGACAGTCATGTGCCTGGACTGGCACCAACGCAGCGGACCACAGCGCCGGGTCTCCAGCGGAGCCGACCCCAACCGCGCCTCCGGCCCCGAACAGTGACGACACCATCGGCCGCGGCTGACGACACGATCGGCCGCGCTTGAAGCAGCATGGCTACTACTTGATGACGGCGTCGACGGTCTTCTTGAGGGCGCTCGGCTGGGCTGGGTCGTGCGGAGCCTTCTCCTTCGCTTCCAGCAACCGTTCCCCGATCTCGGACAGCTGCTTGCGGCCGAGTGCCTCACGAACCCGGGGAAAAAACTCCCGCTCTTCCTCGTCGATGTGGTGTTTCACGTTCTCGATCAGAACTGCCGCCTTGGCGCTGAAACGCTCCGCCTCGGGCGAGAGCGCGGCCAGCTCCGCGATGAGGAGGTCCGCGACGTGATGCTCCTCGTACGATTCAAGGATGTCGTTCTCCAGCGCCGGCAGCAGACCGCGCACCTCCGGGTACATGACCTCGTTCTCGATGTAGGTGTGCACCGTGAGCAGTTCCATGAACTTGTCGGCAAGCCTGGCCTTCGCGGCATAGGCCTTCTCCCCTGCCTCCTGGAAGCGCTTGAACGCAGCCTTGATCGCCTTGTGATCTTCTTTCAGGAGCACGATGGCGTCTGTCGACATTTCATCTCCTCCAGATCTTGACGAAGTGAGCTCCGCTCAGCCGTTCCCCAGCCCCCGGCGGCCGGCCTAATCCTTTGGCTGGTCCTCTGGCCCCGGTACAGAGACGTCACGGCGCCTCAGAGTGGTCGCGGCGGGCGCGGCGGGCGTCATCCGGGCTTGGCCTCGCCGCCGACCGGAGTCAGGACCTGCCCGCTGTAGTAGCTCGACAGCTGCTCGGACGCCAGGAAGACGTAGCTGGGCGCGATCTCGTCGGGTTGCGCGGGGCGGCCGAGTGGTGCCTGGGTGCCGAAGCTCGCGACCTTCTCCGGTGGCATCGTCGCGGGGATCAGCGGCGTCCACACCGGGCCGGGGGCGACCGCGTTCACCCGGATGCGTCGGTCGATGAGCGCCTGCGCGGTCGCGTAGGTGAAGGCGAGCACCGCGCCCTTGGTCGCCGAATAGGCCAGCAGCGAGCCGTTACCGCGCAGGCCGTTCACCGACGCGGTGTTGATGACGGCCGCGCCGTCGGGTAGATGGGCGAGGGCGGCCTTGGTCACCCAGAAGAAGCTGTGGATGTTGACGGCGAAGGTGTAGGCCCACTCCTCACTGGTGATCTGCGTGAGGTCGTCGGTGCTGCGCTGCACCGCCGCGTTGTTGACGACGGTGTCGAGCCGGCCGAACTCGTCCATCGTGCGGCGGACCAGCTCCTCGCAGTGCGCTTCGGTGCCGACGTCCCCGGGCAGCAGCAGGGCACGCCGGCCGGCCTGCTCGATCAGTTTCGCGGTGTGTTCGGCGTCGGCGTGCTCGGAAAGGTAGGAGATCGCGACATCGGCGCCCTCCTTGGCGAAAGCGACTGCGACCGCCCGGCCGATTCCGGAATCACCGCCCGTGATCAGCGCGACCCGGTCGAGCAGCAGGTTCCGCCCCACATAGGCCGACATCTCATCTTCGGGTGGCGGGATCACCGCCGCTGTCTCACCCGGCCAGATCTGTTCCTGCTCCGGGCGCTGCTGCTCGTTACCCATGGATGTCGCACCTCCCACATCGGGCCCTGCCGGAACCAAACCTGACCGAGGTCTGTTCAGAAGCCGGGGCGGTAAACGTGGCCGCGTGCCCGGTCGCGTCTTCCTGGAGCTGACGGTTGCGCCAGGGACAGATCCAGACGTATCGCCAGGCCGCGGGGTCGCGGGCGATGCTCGTCTTCCGTAACAGCGCCGCCGCACGGGAGCTACAGCAGTCCGCCGTGGCCCATCGGCCTGTGTCAGCCCGGGGTGACCGCGTTGCGTACCGCGTCGACGGCCTTCTCCGCGGCCTGGCCGATCTTGTGGATCGTGGGGTGTTTCGCCTGGGCGAGCACCGTCATGCGGAGCGTGTTCAGCGCCCAGGCCGTGTGGCCCGCCGCCGCCTTCGAGAGGATGCCAGCGGCGCCGGTCAGGGCCTTCCGGGCGGCACCGTCGTCGGCTTTCTCGGCGAAGGCCGACAGCAGCGCGGCGTTCGCGACGCACTGGTTCGCCCCTGCCAGGAAAGCCTGCAGACCTGCCTGTTCGAAGGTTATGGGGTCGGCGGAGCCGGACAGCAGAAGTGCCTCCACGATCTTGTTGTCCAGACCTTCCGTGGCCCGGCCGGCCGGGCTGGCGTACTGCGGATTGCCACCGAGGTCACGGATCAGCCGTTCCCAGATGTCGACGGCCTGCAGGGTCTCGGTCTCCAGCTCGGCGTAGCGGGAACGCAGCGCCGGGTTGTCCGTACGGGCGTGCAACGTGCACAGAAGGTTAAGGCTCATCCGCTCGTGGGCGATGAAGCCCGAGAGCTGGTCGGCGAGAAACGGGCCATTCAGACCGCTTCCGGCCGCGAAGTCGTCGAACTGCTGGTCCTGGACCGTCCGGTCCGGCGGCACCGTGACCATGGGCCCGGGCTTGATCACCGCTCCGGTCTCGGGTCGCACCGCTGTGGTCACCATGTGATCTTCCCTCCGGTTTCGCGGGTGGGAGTTCCTGACGAGGGGATGCGTGACGGTCAGACGCGTGGATCAGCGGTGGCCGGCGAGGGCCTCTTCGCGGAGCCGTTCGACGGGGTGCGGGCCCTCGGTCTCAAGCCGGTACTCCGCCCCGAAGCGGTCCCGGTGGGCGTCGATGACCTCCTCGCTGGGGCTGCCGCCCGCGTTGACCTTCCTGAGGTTGTCCTGGAACCGGTGGTGCGCGTCCATCACGTAGCCGGTACCGAGGCTGGTCAGGTCGAGCTGCGTGGCGAGCACCTCTCGGACGTACTGCTTGTTCGGCTCCAGCAGGACCGGCTCGGGCAGCGCGGCCGGCAGCACCTCGGCCGCCTCCCGACCGTCGTAGCGCTTCAACAGGTCGGCGGCGATCCGCAGCTGCTCGATCTCCATGGCCAGGTGCAGGTCCCAGAGCCGGGCGATGCGCGGGTCGGTCTCCTGGCCGGCGAACGAGTGGTACATGTAGCACTCGTTGTACTCGTGCAGGACCAGCTGCTCGAACCAGCTCTCGCCCGGGTCGAGCATCGATTCGTACTGCGTCACGTGCTCTTCCTCGACCATCGCGATCTCCGCGTAGAGGGAGCGCGCGATGGGCTCCAGGTACCGGTTCCCGATGGTCATGTAGAAGTTCATGGTCTGCTGCTCGGCCGCGGTGATCGTGAGGGCGTGCAACCGGCTGAGCGGGTCGACCGTGTGCTTGTCGTAGTGCCGGCGGATGTTGTCGGCGGGGTGGCGGTGCTCGACCTGTGTGGGCCGCCCCGGCATCACCTCGGTAAGCCGGTGGACCACCTGCTCGGCCTTCTTCCCCTCCAGCAGCTCGTAGAGGTTCGCGTACCGGTACAGGTGGTCGAAATCTTCCAACAGGCCGAAATCGTAGGTCTGCTTCAGGTAAGGATCAGGCTCACTGCGAGCCAGCCACGCGGTGAGGTCGACGGCCTCCTGCTCGTAGCCAAGGGTGACCTCCAACGTCGATTCCTCGCCCGGAATCAACCAGTTCACGGCTTTCTGCTGCTGTTGCTCGATGCGGCGGATCTCCGCAAGCGCGGCCTTCACCTCCGGGACGTCGGTGTGCCGGGCGAACTGGTGGCTGAACAGCACCGCCTCGACCTCGATGCCGTTCATCGCGATCACCCGGCACCGGGTGTACGGGTCGACCGCCGCCTTGTCGTACGGCTCGACATTGAGTTCCGACCAGTTCCGCACCTGATCGTCCAGAGCGATGCCCTTCTCTTCGAGCGGATTGAAACGCACGTCGCCTCCCTGGCTGGCCGATCACACCACCAGGAACCTCCCGGATTCGACCGGCTCTCCTCCGGTCTGTTCGCAGACCGCGGAGGCAAACCCGATCGGGGCCGGGGCGAACAGAGACCCACGCCGCGGAGCAACACCCGCCAGGGAGGCAGCGGGGCGCGTCATGTGCGGCACCGCACCACCGCCGGAACCGGACATCCTGCGTGGAGAGGCCGCACACAAGTTCGGTCGGCTCGACGTCACCCGGGTTGTTCGCGCCGTGCATCGCCGGGTCGGTCAGGAACGACGAACGGATGATCGGAGGCTTCCTCCCAGTCCCGGATGAGCAGGTTGCGGGCCTCGTCGAGTACCTCGTTCACCGGCACTTCGGCGACGAAGGAGGGGTCGTGGGAGCAGCGCCCCCGGGTCTGGCCGGCGCCGCAGTCCGGGCAGGTGGTCTGGAAGGATGTCGCGACACGATGCCGGGCCCGTACCAGCGGGGCGGCGTTCACCACGTTCCCGCACCAGAAGATCCCCACGGTCGGCGTGCCGACCGCCGCGGCGAGGTGCCGTGGCCCGGAGTCGTTCCCGATCATCAGGTCGACCTCGGAGAGGAGACCGACCAGACCAGGCAGTGAGAGCCGTCCGGTCAGGTCCGATGGCTGTGAGCGGGCATGGGCGAGCAGCCGCATGGCCAGGACGCTGTCTTCTCGACCACCGACGACCAGCACGCGCGCTCCCTCGCGGGCCAGTTCGTCGGCGACGGCGGCGAATCGATCCACCGGCCACCGCCGCCGCGGATCACCGGCTCCCGGGTGCAGGGCTACCAGCGGGCGAGCGCCGCGGAGATCGGCCAGCTCATCAGCCACTTCGCAGTGGTCGGAGGGAAGGACCGACAACGACGGCAGGAGGTCGACCGGGTCGGCACCGACAAGCCCGACTATCTCCAGAGCGCGCAGCGTCTCGTGTTGCAGATGGCGAAAGGGGAGAGACCGGTCCAGCCGGGGTGCCCCGATGTCACGCCCGCCCACCGTGATTCTCGCGCCCAGGCTGTCCAGCAGTGGCGTCGAATAGGCCCCGCCTCCGTGCAGCTGCACCGCGAGGTCGTAGCAGGCGGCCCGGTGCCGCTGAACGAAGGCCTTGCGCTGCCCGTCGCCGGTGTGCGGGTGGGCCGTCGCACGGCTGGTCACGCCCGGCCAGGCCGGGACGACATCGGCCTCGTCCCAGGGGCCCGGGCGGTCCCGAAGCAGTTGTGTGTGCCACGGCAGTCCGAGATACACGAGGCGCGCCGTCGGGTACGCCGCACGCAGCGCCTCCAGCGCGGGCAGGGCGAGGACGAAGTCCCCGAGCCCACTGGCCCGCAGCACGACGATCCCGTGCACGTCCTCGACGCGGGAGGGGGCCCGACCGACATCAGGATTCGACACGGCTACCCGGCAGGGATCGACACGATGCTGTCAGAGCTACCCAGGTGCCCGCGTGCCAGACGGTGACCAGGTCCGCTGCGGCGGTGATCTCGGCAGCGGAGCTCGCGGCGCCAGAACTCTCGGTGACCGGGCAAATGTTCACCCGCTGGGCCAGGCGCTCGATCAGGTCGTGTTCGTCCAAGGACAGGGTCATGTTCAACGCCGGTCACGGCCCTGCCGCCGTCAGCGGCAGTGGCAGGACGAACGTCATCTCACCGCTGAGGGCTGGTGCCGCTCGCAGGCGAGGCTCTCCAGCCTTGAGTCCCCGGACAGATGCCGTCACGCCGTGTCAATGCCCGTCCACGGAGCTTCGACACGCCATGGGGAGCTGGGCATCGACCGGCACACCGACATGGAGGAGCCTGCCCGGGGCCTGGGAGGCGGTCAGGCGTTGCCGCACCGTGGCCTGAACGGGGACGTCTGGCGCAGAGCCGGTCGCCGGCACCAGATCTGGGCCTCTCATGTGAGCGCGGCGGCACGGTGGTCGTGCTGCGCTTCGATCGCCCACCGATCGAAGTCGAGCGCCGGGGACGACCTCTCGGTGGTCACCGTCGACGGCGCCTGGCCCGATCAACTGATCGCGCGAATGAAGCCGTGTTGTCGCCCCCCGGGCGGGAAGGCCTAGGAAGACCACATGAACGGCCCTGAGGAGAGATGATGGCCACAGTAGCGGAATCGATCGACGTCGCGGTACCGGTCCGCACCGCCTACAACCAGTGGACCCAGTTCGAGTCCTTCCCGCATTTCATGAACGGCGTGGAATCCATAGACCAGGTCGACGCCACGCACACCCGCTGGCACATCAAGGTGGGCGGGCAGGAGCGCGAGTTCGACGCGACGATTACCGAGCAGCTGCCGGACGAGCGGGTCGCCTGGAAGAGTACGGACGGCCCCACCCACGCCGGCGTGGTGACCTTCCACCGGCTGGGCGCCGACGAGACCCGGGTGACCGTCCAGCTGGACTGGCAGCCCGAGGGCGTGGCCGAGAAGATCGGTTCCGCCGTCGGCGCGGACGACCGGCGAGTGAAGGCCGACCTCAAGCGGTTCAAGGCGTTCATCGAGGAGCGCGGAACGGAATCCGGTGCCTGGCGTGGTCAGGTCAGTCAGCCCTGACGTCACGGCCGCTCGCCGACGACTGCCGTGCGTGCCACGAGACGGCGGCGGCTCATCGTCACACGGCGGTGATCCGTCCACTCGGACGAACAGTGGAAGTCAAGATTCGCAGTGGCCAGGACCAGGGTTGTGCGCGCTGCCGACAGAACTTCTGTGTCTGGTCGAGTGGATCAGGCCTCGATGTGCCACTGGTGGTGATCTTTTGACTGGCATCGTGCTGCTGGCGGCATCCGTAAGTGACCTTCCGGCGATATCGGAGGTCGACGCGATGTTGGAGGAGCTTCGCCGGATGCCTCGGACTGTGCAGACCACCGCACTCACGGATGATCTCCTGGAATTTCGTTTACTGCTCGCGGAGACGTCGACGGGCCAGAGTTGTTAGCTGGAGGCAATAGTCGGCGGCTGACGGCCATGTCGTCCGATCAGGAGGAGCGACCGAAGATGCGGGCTCCGGCGCGGGATCGTGCGCTGACACGCCAGACCGGTCCCATCTTTGACTCTGCTGTGCTACGCGGCGCCCTGAAAGGCCGCGGTGGCCGCGAGGTCCGGTTCGACGCGGACCAGGACGACTCGGCGGAGTGTGGAGCCAGCCGGAGGGGAGACGTCAGGATGGGCAACGCCGAATGCGCCCTGGCGTTGGCGGGAGGCTACGTCCTGGGTCGGACCAAGAAGGCGAAGACGGCCATCGGGGTGGGCCTGTGGCTCTCCGGCCGCAGCTACCACGCCAAGGACATCCTCCGTGACCAGGCCGTACGGCTGATGCGCTCGACGGCGGGCGAGCAACTGATCAACCAGATCAGAGGCCCGGCCCTGGACGCCGGCCGGCGCGCGGCGGCGGGAGCGTACGAGGCGCAGCTTGATCGGCTCTCGGGTGCGCTGGCGGAACGCACGGCGCGCCTGACGGAGACTGCCCGTGAATCCGCCGAACGTGAAGCCGCGTCGGGCGCGCCTGACCGGAGCCATGATGGCGATCGGAAAAGCGACGTCGGAGACGACGGCACCGTCGATCAGCAGGACAGCGACGAGGCCGGGAGGGGCTTCCCCGAGCGTCGGGTCCGGGGCAGGTCCCCAGGACCACGCCGGGATGTCCGCCGCGAGCCGCAGGGACGAGCGGCGCAGGCATCTGCCCGTGGAGGCAGCCGGTGACCGGTGGCACGGACGAGGCGGACGACTGGCGCAGCCTGAGCCGAAGGACATCCGCCGTTGCCCGATCGTCATGCTGGGCTACCACAACAACCCCGAGGCGACCCGGCAGACCATCGACCCGGCCGGCTGGCTGCATACCGGTGACGTCGCCACCCACGACGGGCTGGGTCACTTCTTCGTGGTCGACCGACTCAAGGACATGATCGTAACCGGCGGCTACAACATCTACCCCGCTGAGATCGAACGCGTGCTGATCGGTCATCCGGCGGTTGCGCTGGTCGCCGTCGGCCGAGAGCCCGATCCGGTCAAGGGCGAGGTCGCACACGCGTACGTGGTGCCCGCCGCCCGTGCCAGAACGGACACCATGGCCGGCATGGGGGCCGAGGCCGACGCCGAGGAGCTGCTGGCCTACTGCCGCACGCGGCTGGCGGCCTACAAGGTGCCCCGAGCCGTCCACTTCGTCGATGCCCTTCCGACGACCTCCAGCGGCAAGCTGATGCGCCGCAAGCTCCGGCAGGGCCAGTCGAGCGGCGCGCCGGACGCCTGAGAGCACACAGGAGCTCCGGCACACCGCCCAGTGGCGGCTGTGGTTCTAGGAGACGCCGCGGCCCAGGAGCGCGACGGCGGTGAACAGGGCGCCGGCACCGCCGCCGGTGCACAGGGCCACCTGTGCGTCGGGCACCTGCAGCGGGCCGCAGGTGCCGCGCAGCTGCTCGACGCCGCGGACGACGCGCTGCAGCATCTGCGGAGCGGCCCCGGCGTGGCTGAACGACAGGGTACCGCCGTCGGTGGTCACCGGGTGGCTGCCGTCGATCGCGATGCGGCCGTCCTCGACGAACGGGCCGCCCTCTCCCGGGCCACAGAAACCGAACGCCTCCAGCTGGCGGATGATCTCGAACGAGAAGGGGTCGTACAGCTCCAGGACGTCGATGTCGTCGCGGTGTAGTCCGCTGGTGTGCAGTGCCCGCTCGAAGGCTCGTCCGCCGACCTCGCCGTTGACCAGGGTGCCGGAACGGCCGCTGTGGTCCCAGGCGGGGGGGAAGCGGTAGCTGGGCCCGAAATGGTCCGCGCCACCGCCGAGAACCTGGATGGACGGCCGGGGCAGGTCGGCCGCGCGCTCGGCGGTGGTGAGCAGCAGGGCGCAGCCGCCCTCGGCCGTCATCGAGCAGTCGAGCAGGTGGAACGGGTCGGCGACCATGCGGGAGGCGAGTACATCGGCGGCGGTGAACGGGCCGCGCCCGACATACACGGCGGCCGGGTTCGCATGCCCGTTGTTGCGGATCGTCGCCGCGACGGTGGCGAGCTGCTCGGACGTCGTCCCGTAGGTGATCATGTGTCGGCGGGCGACAAGCGCGAACTCGGCGGCGGTGAACAGGCCCCAGGGGACCACGAACTCGTTCTCGGGGCGGGTCCACGGTGCGGTCGCGGCCCGGTCCGTGTAGGTGCCGGCGTCGGCAGCGGCTATCAGCACCGTGTCGACCTGCCCGGTTTCGATCGCGGCAGCCGCCTCGAGCACCATCGAGACCCCGAACTGACTGCCCTGCCAACAGGGACCGAGCCCGAGATCGTAGATCAGGCCGGCGCTCTCGCCACCGGCGGACAGGCCGTCCACCGCGGCGAGCGGCACGCCCGCGTCCGCCAGGACGCCCGCGACGGCGTCGAGCAGCAGGGTGCGGGACGTCTCGCCCGGCAGCCGGCGGGCCTGGACGGTGTTGTAGACGCCGGCAATCACTGCCGGCTTCCGCTTGCGGGTCATGTCGCTCCCGTCATGGTGGACGTGGCCGGGCAGGCGCGACGGACCCGTCGCCAGCAGCGGAGCCGGTCAGCCCCTGGTGCCTGTGTGCTCGTCGGAGCGGCTGGCGCCGTCCCGGTCCCCATCGTCGTCATCGTCGTCGTCGTATTCGTGCAGCGGTGGTGGGCCGGCCGTCGGCGGGCGCGGTTCGGTCGGGCGGCAGGTGATCTCGTCCCGGAGCTGGGTGAGGTTCGCGATCTCGGCGTACAGCCGGCGCAGGACGTAGTCGCCGACGGCGCGGGAGTGGCGCAGGCGTGGCACGTTGTCCAGGCCCATCTCGCGGGCCCGGCGCCGGCCCCACTGCAGGTCGTCGATCGCCGCGTGGGTCCGTTCCAGGTGCTGGTCGAGCAGGCGGACGATGCGGTCCGGGTCGCCCTGGGCGCCGAGCCACACCCGCAGCAGGACCGGATCCTTGAGCACCACCGGTTCGTCGTCGGGCAGGTCGTCCAGCCAGTTTCGGAGCACCGTCCGGCCGGCGTCGGTGATCTCGTGGACCAACGTGCGCCGGACCCGCGGTGCCGGTACCTCCGTGGCGGTGACCAGGCCGAGCTCGGCGAGCCGGGTCAACTCCTTGCGGATGTGGCTGACGGCCGGCGCCCAGTAGAAGAAGCGCAGGCTGAACTCGGCTCTGGTCTTCAGCTCGACCGCGGACATCGGCAGGTCGGCGACGGCGAGCAGACCGAGCACGGCGTAGCTGGTGGGCGGCAGTCCGGCCGCGTCCCGTCGGGCCACCGCCGCATCCCTCCTCGCCACGCGGTCCGTCCCCATCCGCTGGGCGCCGCGATCTTCCCCTGGCGCGTCTGGCATCTCCCCGCGCGCCTCCGCCACCCTAAGGGAACGCCCCGCCCGCCGAGCCGGGCTCCCCGCCAGGCGAGCGAGGCGCCCCACCGGTCGGCCAGGCTGAGACGGCCATTGTCAGACGCCCGCGGGGCGGTCGGCGACAAGGCCGCTTTCCCGCAGCACGTTGATCTCGGAGGCGGACAGGCCGAGCAGGTCGCCGTAGACCTCGTCGTCGTGCTGCCCGAAGGTCGGCGCGGGACGGCGCAGCAGCGGCCCGGGATGGCTGGCGAGGCGGAAGGCGACGCCGGGCATGGGGTGCTCGCCGACGACCGGGTGACGCAGCCGTTCGAAGAAGCCGCGGTCCGCGTGCAGGGAGCTGTCGAGCAGGTCGGCCGGCGGGACGACGGGGGCGGCCGGCACGCCCGCCGCGACCAGTTCGGCCGCCGCCGTGTCGCGGTCACGGGCAGCCGTCCAGGTCGTGATCGCCGCGTCGATCCGGTCGTGGGCGCTGGCCTGGCGACGTCCGTGGCTGGTAACCAGTTCCGGATCCCGGGCCAGGTCGGGACGCCCGATCAGCGTGCAGAGGCCGATCCAGGCCGGGTCGTCGAGGATGGCGAGCGCGACCCAGCCGTCGGGGCCGGCGCACCGGTAGACGCCCTGGGGTGCGGCGAGCGGGCCGCGGTTGCCGGCACGCATGAGTTCGGCGCCGTTCGCCGTGTACTCGATGGTGAGTTCCGCGGCGACGTTGAGGACCGCCTCAACCATGGTGGCCTCGACGAGCGTGCCTCCGGCACCACGACCGGTGCCGGTGCCGGAACTGGAGCCCGAGCCGGTGCCGGTGCCGGAGCGGTCCCGCGCGGCGAGTGCGACCAGCGTCGCGAAGGCCGCGTGCAGGCCGGCGATCGGGTCGCAGGCGCCGCGTGGGATCAGCGGCGGGCCGTCGGCGGTGCCGGTCAGCCAGGCCATCCCGCTTGCCTGTTCCATCGTCTGCGCGAAGCCGGTGCGGTCGCGCCACGGCCCGTCCAGGCCGAACGCGGGCATCCGGGTCAGGATCGCGGCCGGGTTCGCGGCGTGCACCACGTCCCAGTCCAGGCCCAGGTTCGACAGGACCCGCGGCGAGAAGTTCTCGATGACGACGTCGCTGGCCGCGATCAGCCGGCGGGCCAGGTCGATGCCCTCGGGCCGGGTGAGTTCAAGGCTGATGCCACGCTTGTTGGGGTTGGTGGCCAGGAACATCACGCCCCATTCCCACCACCGCGGCTCCGAGGGCGGCTTGCCGCCGGAGAAGCGCATCCCGTCCGGGCGGGACACCCCCTCGACCTTGATCACATCGGCGCCGAGCGAGCCCAGCAGCAACGTCGCGGACGGCCCCGCCCAGAAGGCGGTCAGGTCCAGCACCCGCAGCCCGGACAGCGGCAGAGGACGTCCACCGCCCGGCACCGCGGCAGGGGTGGTTGTCGGGGCCGCGGCGACGGGCGGCCTGCGAGCCGGCCAGGCGACGGAGTCGGTGTGCTCGCCGAGGGTGGGGGCCGGCTCGGGCGGCCGGCCGCGGAAGTCGCCGATCCGGTAGGGCGTCCGCGGCTGCTGGAAGCCACCGCGCGGGTTCGGGCCGAACACGCCCCGCGCGGTGAACTGGTCGATCGTGGTGACCGTGCGCGGTGAGCCGATCGGGGCGACCGGGATGCGCAGCGCGGCGGCGCGCTCGATGATCTCCTCGGAGGTGTGCGTGGACGTCCAGGCGTGCACGGCGGCGAGGAACTCCTCGCGGCGTGCGTAGCGGCTGCCGAGGTTCGCCAGGTCGTCGTCGGCGAGCAGGTCGGGCCGGTCGATGAGCAGGAGGAAGTCCTGGAACTGTTGCGCGGTGATCGTGCAGAACCCGACGAGCCCGTCCTTCGTCGGCTCGATCGACGGCAGTTCCGGGATGCGGCTGGCCGCGGCGGCGGCTCCCGCGGCCGCGGGCGGCCGGCCCATGACGGTGCGGCCGACGACGCTGAGCCCGCCGAGGATGACCGTCATGCAGTCCAGCATCGAGACGTCGACGAGGTCGCCGGCGCCGTCGCGGTGGGCGCCGTGCAGCGCGGCGAGCGCGGCGACCGCGGCATAGGTGCCGGATGCCCACTCGCCGATCCGCCCGCCGGCCTGCAGCGGCGGGCCTTCCGGGGAGCCGCGGCCGGCCGTCGATCCGCTCAGCGCCTGCAGCAGGAACTCGGTCATCGGACGAGTCGCGTCGGCGCTGTTCGCGGTCAGCCCGAACGGCGTGATCGCGACGACCACCGCCTGCGAGTAGGCCGCGTGCAGCCGCCGGGCCAGCTCCGGAATTCCGGTGCCGGTGCCGGTGCCGGAGCCGGTGCCGGTGTCGAGGCCAGGCTCGGTGCCGGCAGGTGGTACGCCGTGGTGGAGGCCGTCGCCGAGGACGATGAGGTCCGCCTGCGCCGCCAGCTCGGTGATCCGTGGGCTCTCGGCGTCGGTGACGACGACTGAACGCTTCGAGGTGTTCAGGAAGCGGAACAGCGCGCTGTCGCCGCCGTCGGCCCCTTGGGTGCCCGACGCGGACCAGGCACGCAGCGGGTCCCCGGCGGGGCGCTCGATCTTGACGACGTCGGCGCCCGCGTCCGCGAACATCTTGCCGAGGTAGGGGCCGGCGATGCCGGTGGCGAGTTCCAGCACCCGGATACCGTGGAGCGGATGGCCCGCCCCGGGCGTTTCCTTCTGAGGATGGGACACGCGCGCGGTCACGCCTTTGCCCGGGGGGCGGTCATCCGCGCCCACGCGTCGCGGTCGCGCTGGTCGGCGAGTCGCCCGACATGGGTGACGACGTCGACGTCGGCGGCCTCGGCGCGCAGGGCGCCGGCGGTGCACCGCTCCCGCGGCCGGTGCCGGAACGGGTCGAACTGGTAGTGCCGCATCGCGTTCTCATGCGTGATCTTGTTGATGGTGTCGTCGGGCAGTTCGCCGAGGTTCTCCAGGACGTCCTCGGGGCCGAACGGCCAGCTCGAGTCGGAGTGCGGGAAGTCGGACTCCCAGCACACGTTGTCGAGCGCGAACCAGTCGAGCAGCCGGGCGCCGACCCGGTCGCTGATGAAGCAGGTCAGAATGTGGCGGCGGAAGACGTCCGACGGGCCGTCCATGCCGGCCGGGAAGGTCGGCCGGGCCCACCCGGAATGCCGGCGGCGGACGTGCTCGGACCGCCACAGGAAGTACGGAATCCAGCCGATGTCACCCTCGGTGAGGGAGAACCGCAGGTCGGGGAAGTCGGCCCAGAACTCCGCCCAGACCAGTTCCAGCAGGGAGTAGGCCGACATCATCGACGAGGCGGCGATGTTCACGCTCGGCGGGGCGTCGGAGGAGAACAGCGGCGCCCGGGACGACGAGCCCACATGCAGGCACAGCACGGTGCCGACATCGCTGGCCGCACGGAACAACGGGTACCAGTAGTCGGTGTGGATGCTCGGCATCGACAGCGCCTCGGGGTTCTCCGAGAAGGTGACCGCGTGGCACCCCTTGGCCGCGAGGCGGTGGATCTCCTTCGCCGCCTCCTCGACGTCGTACAGCGGCAGAATCCCGCAGGGAATGAAACGCTCCGGGTACGCACCGCACCATTCGTCGACGTGCCAGTCGTTGTAGGCCTTGATCATGATCAGGTTGACGTCCCGGTCCGGCCCCTGGTTGAGCACCTGGCCGGAGAACCCCGTCCAGTTCGGGAAGTTGAGCCCGGCGAGCTGCCCACCGGCGCTCATGTCACGGACCCGTTCGTGCACGTCGTAGCAGCCGGGGCGCATCTCGTCGTACCGGCTCGCGTCGATGTTGAACATCTCCGGCGGCTTGCCGGCCACCGCGTTCAGCCCGAGGTTCCGGCCGCGGAGGCCGCCGTAGTACCACTGCTGCGCACCGCTTTCCTCCTCGACGACGCGCGGCGTGAACTCCCGGTACTTCGCCGGGACGTGTGCGTCGAACATGGAGGCGGGCTCTGCGATGTGGTCGTCCACACTGATGAGAATCAGATCGTCGGCACGCATGGCGGCTCCTGTTCCGATGGTGGTAATGGTGCGGTGGAGGGGCTGAAATACGGCAGGCTCGTGCCCGGCTCGATCTCGTGGAAGACGGCCCGCAGCCGCATCCCGGCCTCGATCGCCGGGACGCCCAGGCCGACCAGGCAGGTCATCATCTGGTAGCCCTCGTCCACGGTGACGATCGCCGGGGCGTAGGGAGTGCGAAACGCCCGGCTCACCGGTCGGTGCACGACCGTCCAGCTGTAGAGGGTCGCGCCACCGGCCGAACGCTCCCAGCGCAGCGCCCGGGACAGGCAGGCCCGACAGGCCACCGCCGGCGGGAAGCCGGCGTACCCACAGTCGGCGCACCGCTGGAACAGCAGCTCGCCGCGGGCGCAGCCGGCCCAGAACGGCTCGGTCAGCGGCGTACGCGGGGCGAACGGGATGCCCGCCTTGGCGGGAAGCAGCTCGAAATCTCGATCACCGATGGGACTAATAGTCCCACTCCAGGCCCGGTGCGTTGCGGATACGTGCTCTCCATCGAGGGCCTGCCCATCCCGCGACGACGGGTCGGAACCCGGCTCCGCAGGGCCCGCCGACGACCCCTTCATCTGCTGTCAGCTCCCGTCCTGGCTGGCCCGGGCTGGGGAATCCACCGGGATGGCGACGCCGGGCGCGTCGACGGGGCTGGCTCGCCCGGCGCACCCTGCCCCGCCAGTAGACGATAAACTAATAGTCTCGTCAACCAGTGAGGAGTGAGGACGGCGCCGCAGTCAGCGGTGGGCGTTGTCCCCGCGCACGCAGGGGTCCTTCCGGCACCGTCGGATGCCGAGCGCGGCGACGTTGCCGAGGCCGAGGGGGAAGGTGAATCCCACGAGGGTTCCTACGATCATGGTCACCATGTGGGCGGTGCCGTTCGGACCCGCCGGGTCTACGGAACGTGCGTTCGATCCAGCGGGCGAGGTTGCCGCCTCAGCGAGGCTGCTGCGGTGAGCGGTGAAGGCGCTCATCGGCGGGGGTGCGCTCGCATCCTTCCGATAGGGGTACCAGGTCTGGTGTGACCCTCGGGCGAATCCGTTCACGGGCAGCGGCGCTGCTCCCGCTTGTCATCATCGTGGCGGTCTGTGTGATCGACGTGGCTGGCGGTCCCGGTTTCGTCGTCATCGCGCTCGTCGTCATAGCTCCCCTGCTGGCGGCGAGCATCGTCGGTCCGCGGTTGACCGGTATCTATGCCATGGCGGCGTTTGCCGGGGCGGGTGCGGTATCGATCTGGGACCAGATCGTGGGACCGCCATCGGAAGAGAACCAGACCGCGATGGTGGTCCGGCTTGTCGGTGTCGCCCTCGGTGGCGGGATCGCCGTGGCCGCGAGTGTGGTCCGCCAGGCTCGGGAGCGCCGGATGACCGCGCTCGTCCAGGTGGCCGAGGCCGCGCGGCGTGCCATCCTGAACCCGGTGCCGGCGGTCGTCGACGGCCTGCGGTTCACAGCGATGTATCGCAGCGCGGCGGTGGAAGCCGCTGTCGGCGGAGACCTCTATGAGGTGCTGGACACCTGGTGGGGGGTGCGGCTGCTGGTCGGGGACGTGCGGGGCAAGGGCCTTGACGCGGTCCGGCTCGCCAACCGGGTCCTGGGCTGTTTCCGGGCCCTGGCCGGGCGGCTTGAGGACCCCGCGGAGCTGGTCGCGGCACTCGACAGCGAGGTCGCCAGGCTTGGCCGCGGGAACGGCGAGGACTTCGTCACCGCGGTCGTCGCCCAGGTCGACCATGCCGGGCGGATGCTCCTGCTCAACGCCGGCCATCCCGACCCACTGCTGGTCCGGGCGGGGAGGGTGACGGCGCTCGGCGTCCCGAACCGGCAGCCACCACTCGGGCTCGGTGTCGCACCCAGGGCAGCCCCCTTCCTCCTTTTCCAGTCCGACCAGGTGCTCTTCTACACCGATGGCCTGGTCGAGGCCCGCAACCCTCGCACACGGGAGTTCTTCCCGGTCATCCCAGCCGTGCAGAACGCCTTCACCGACGCCCGGCTGCCCGAGGGAACCGCTCGGCTGGTCGACGCACTCATCGAGTGGACGGACGGTTCGCTCAGCGACGACATCGCGCTCGTCGCCATGGAACGCCTGGTCGCGAGGGTGAGAGCGAGCACCAGCTGACGGCCAAAGGGTCCGCCTCGTTGGTATTCCAGTCGAGGCGTCAGTGAGGTGGTGGCCGGTGCATGGCGGTGCTGGGGCGCGGGGTGGTCGGGGCGCAGGCGGTGCGGAGGTTCGGGGTGGGGGTTGCGAGGAGGAATCCCTGCCCGTAGTCGAGGGAGGCGTCGCGGGCCGCGGCGAGTTCGGCTGTGGTCTCGATGCCTTCTGCGACGACGCGGGATCCAATTGCCTGCGCGATGGTGGTGACGCCCGCGGCGACGGCCTGGTGGGCGGGATCCGTGGGCATCCCTCGGACGATGAAGCGGTCGATTTTGATCACGTCGGGGCGCAGGCGCAGCACGAGTTGAAGCCCGGCGAAGCAGGTTCCCATGTCGTCGACGACGATGCGGATGTCGTGGTCGCGCAGGGTCCTGATCGAGGCAAGCAGATCATGGTCGTCGGCGAGGTACTCGTTCTCGGTGATCTCGACGGCGAGTCGTTCCGGTGCCCCGGACTCGAGCAGGACGCCGACCAGTCCGTTGAGAAGGGTCGAGGGGGAGGCGTTCACCGCGAGGCGGACACCGCCCGGCAGCTCCGGTAGGGCGGTCAGTGCTCTGCGGATCGCGGCGAGTTCCAGTTCCGGGCCGAGGCCGACGTCCGCGGCGTCGGTGAACAGGGGTCCGGGGCCGGGGGAGTTCTCGAGCCGGGTCAGCGCTTCGAGCGCGACGGGCCGCCCGGTCCTCAGGTCCACGATGGGCTGGTAGGCGATGGTGAAATCGCCTTCGTCGATCATGTTCTGGATTCGGCTCCAGGTACGACTGCGGGCCTCCCACATCTCGCGCAGGTCGCTGACGTATCCCGTCAGGAACTCCGCCAGCAGCCACAGCAGGCGGCCGTCCCGCTCGCCGAGTGACGGCCGGGGGTGTCGGTTCAGGCAGCCGAGCAGGCCGTAGAGCCGGCCGGATGCGTCGAGGACCGGCATCGCTGCGTAGGCACCGACACCCAGCTCGCGGACCGAGGCCGACGACTCGGTGCGGGGGTCGCGGCGGGTGTCCGGGATCAGCGGAGGAAACGACGCGTTCCGGACCTGCCCGAACAGCACCTCCTCGTACCGCACACTGCAGCCGGGTGACAGGCCGAAGGGGCGCGGGTTCCCGCTCATCGTCTGCAGGACCAGCAACTGCCCGTCGAACCGGCCGAGCCAGGCCAGGTCCATGCCGGTTCGTCGCTGCAGCAGGCCGAGTAGATCGACGACGGCCGCGCTCGGCTCGGGCACCTCACTCTGCGGCCCCAGACAGACATGCCGACGTGACACCAACTCCCCTCCCGGCAAGGTAACTACCCGCCCTCATGTGCCCACACGCGGCAATCCCGGGAACGGCGCCGTCAGTGGCGCGGGAGCCTGGTGTCTCCGGAACTCGGCCAGAGCAGGCGTACGGACATACCGCACCATCATGCTGACAGCCACGCCGGGGCATCAGCGCAGCTCACGGGCCCGGGCCCGACTTCTGGCACCTCACACGCTCCAACGGCTCGTCGGCGGGTACCGCAGAGGCATGGCCTGGCTGTGGACGAGCGCGCGCCTGGGCGCGGGGGGCCGCCTCCGTGCCCGTATCCATGGCGATCTGCCGCCGGAGGTCCAGCGGCCTGGCCAGGGCGTCCCGAAGGGCGGGGGTGGGCAGCGTCGTTCCAGGGCCGTCGGCGACCGCGGGTTCTTCATGGCGCCGCCCCTCCTTGGCTCCGTCTTTCTCCTGCTTCTGGTGTTTGTTCCCGGCTCGCCGGGCCACCTGGACCTGTCTGTCGCGGTGGGGGCTGGGCTCGGGGTGGCGACCGTCGCGGCGATGTCCGTCGTCGCGACGGCGCACCTGCGTCCGCTGGCCCTGGTCGCCTCCTCGGTGACCGTAGCGGCGGTGACGGCCGCGTTGGCCGCGGCCGAGTCCGCCGAGCTTGCGCTGACGCTGCTGTTCTGGTTCCCGTGGGTCGGCAGCCAGGTGGGTCTCGTGTGGTCCCGGATCGCTGCCGTCGGGGTGCACGCGGCCGTCGTGGTGGCTGTCGCGCTCGGCGCGTTCAGCCTGCATGGGTGGTTCACGGAGTTCCCCCTCGCGGCTGCGGGCTGTGGCATGGGGGTCCTGGCGGCCGCGTTCCTGACCCACATGTCCCTCTACTGGGCAGGGGACCGTTCTCTCGTTGATCGCCTGACAGCTTTGGCGAGCCGCGCGGGACTGATGCGGACTGGTGATCCGCTTGTTGCCGGCATCGTCGCGACCGGGCGCCAGGCCGTGCTGATGGTCGTCGACGTCGACCATTTCAAGGAGATCAACACCGCTTTGGGTTACGAGGCGGGCGACGAGGTGCTGAGGAGGTTCGCCGACTGCCTCTGCCCGGTGAGGCCAGCCCCGAGGCTCATCGCCCGCCTCGGCGGCGACACGTTCGCCCTGCTGATACCTGGAGCGGCCGTGGCGGGCGACGGGGAAAGTCCACCGAGGACGGCGGATCTCGCGCTCGCCGACTTCGGTCGCGCAATCCTGCGGCAGGTCGACGGACGCCTGCGGATCAACGGGGTGGATGTTGAGGTGGAGGCTACGGCGGGTCTCGCCGGGGCGCCGTCCTGCGGGAACCGGATCATCGACCTGCTCCGGTGCGCCGATGCGGCACTCGCCGATGCCAGGCGCTGCGGCGAGCGGGTCGGGGTGTGGACGACCGGGATGGCCGCGGTGAAGCCGTGGGAACTCGAACTGCACGCGCAGCTACGGTCCGCGATCGAACGGGACGAGTTGGAGCTGCACTACCAGCCGATGCGGGATGCGACGACCGGACGGACCGTCGGCGTCGAGGCGCTGATGCGCTGGCGGCATCCCACCCGTGGGCTGCTGCCACCCGGGTCGTTCCTGCCGATGGCCGAACGTTCCTCCCTGATTGTCGAGCTGACCTGGTGGGAGCTGGATGAGGCGCTGCGCCAGTGCGCGCGCTGGCGAGCGGAGGGGATACCGGTGGCCGTCTCGGCGAACCTGTCGCCCCGGTTGCTGGTGGTTGACGAGCTCCCGCAGGTCGTCGCCGAACGGCTGGCGGCCTACGCCCTTCCCCCCGATATCCTCACCCTCGAGATCACCGAGAACGCGCTCGTCTCCCAGCCGGCCCGGGCCGCCGCGATGCTCAGCGAGCTGCGGGTCTCCGGCGTGAAGCTGTCGATGGACGACTTCGGGACCGGCTACAACTCGATGGAGATCCTCAAGGCTCTGACCTTCGACGAGATCAAGATCGACAGGTCTTTCGTCGCAGACGCCCAAGGCAGCCTGCCGGACGTCGCGATCGTGCGGTCCGTCGTCGACCTGGGCCACCGACTCGGGGTGCGCGTTGTCGGTGAGGGCATCGAGGACGAGCCCAGCGAACGGATCCTGACCGAGCTTGGGTGCGACCTCCTCCAGGGATTCGCGTTCTCGCCCCCGCTGCCGGCGCAGGACCTCACACCGCTGCTCACCGATACGACGCGGCGCGACACCCACCACCGCGCCGTGTCCGCCGCCTCGGTGGCGGCGCCACCCGGGCCGCCGGGCCATCCGATCACCGGGCAGCCGGCGGGAAAGGACACCGAGCACGCCCGGCAGGCCGCGGCGACGAAGGACGACAACGGGAGGCCGGCGGATGACGACAACGGGCGGCCGGCGGATGCTGTGGTCACCCAGCAGGGCAAGGACCGCTGGACCCGAGGTGGGCTCATCGCGCCCGTGCCTGCCGGCGAGAACGACCGCTTGGCCGCGCTGCGCAGCCACCGACTCCTGGACACCCCCGCGGAGCCCGAGTTCGACCTGATCACCGCCTTGGCCGCCGAGCTCACCGACTGCTCCTACGCCCATATCGCGTTCGTGGACACCGATCGGGAGTGGTTCAAATCCTGGCACGGCCTGAAGATCACCGGTTTCACCGGCCGGGTGGGCGTCGCATCCCACGCGGTCTGGTCCGGCGAGTACCTGGAGGTCGTCGACGCGACGCGGGACATGCGCTTCGCGCACGCGGTCCGCGCTGATCCGAACGTCCCACTGCGTTTCTTCGCCGGGATGCCGCTGCGAACACCCGAAGGACACGCCCTCGGTGCCCTGTGTGTCTCCGACCGGATGCCCCGCCAGCTCGCACCCGGGCAGCGCCGCTCCCTGCACCACCTCGCGGCCCAGACGATGCTCCTGTGCGACGCCCGCAGGGAACGGCTGATGAACACCGATGTCGCCGACGCGCTCGAACGACTCGACCAGTTCTGGCACCCCGACGACCTCCCTTCCGCGGCACGTCTGACGGCCGATGTCGTCCGCTCCCTCGCCGGCGCGGACGCCGTCGCGGTGATGCTGGCGAAAATGCCGTACGCAACGGTGTTCGATGCGGCCGGCACGTCGGTGTCCCCGGGCACCGAGCCGCTGACCCGGGTGGGGGCCCGGGCCGGTCCCGACGACGAGGCCGCGCTGAGCGCGTTGTCCCAGTTGCGGGCCCCGATCTTCATCGCTGACCCCTCCGACACACCGCTCATCCCGTCCGATCGGGCGCGCCAACTGGAAATCGGCTCCGCGCTGGTTGTGCCCATGCCGGACGAAGGCGGTCTGCTCGGCTTCGTCGCGGTGCGGTGGACCCGCCCGCTGGCACGCGTGGACCCGGTCGTCCTCCGCGCGGTGACTCTGTTCACCGCGTCGGCCCGTTTCACCCTCCACCACCTACGGTCGACCGCTCGACGCACGTCCGAACACGGCAGGGACGGATAAGCACCACAACCACCGCGTCACGCGAAGTCCACCAGTCCTACGGGGGACAACATCGGCGTCTACCTCCCCGTCTTCGCCACCGCCGACATCGGCGGCATGACCATCTGTGCGATTGTCTTCCTGGTTCCGCTGGCCGTATGGATCACCGCCGGCCGTTACGGGACGTCCTGAGCTCTTCGAAGATGCGGGCTGTGCCCTGTCTGCCGTACCCGGCGGTGATCTGCCGGCGCACGATGTCGTGGACGGGCCGCAGCACGTCGGCGTTGACCCCTGTTTCGACGCTGGCCGTCACCAGCGCGGCCAGTGCGGCTTCGGTGAACTCGAGGCTCTGCTGGCCCGCCCCGGCGTAGTCCTCGGCGTCCACCGTGGCGGCGAGAGCGGGGAGCTGACCGGTCATGGCGGCGAGGAAAGGTGTCTGCCGTCGGGCGAACTCGGTTGCCGACACACCTTCCGCACCGACCATCGCCGCGCCCTGCAGGAAGCCGGCGAACATCGTGTACATGCCGACGAGCATCGCCATGTCGTTGAGCGAGGCCATACCGGGATCGGTCCCGAAGTAGTCGCTGTGCCCCCACAGGCCGAGCAGCTCCCGGTTTTCTTCGAAGGCGGCCTGGCTGCCGCTGTAGAGGATCGCCGCGCCCGGCTGGCCGATCATCCTGGGCACAGCCATGATCGCGCCGTCCAGGTAGGTGATGCCATGCTCCACCGCCCAGACCGCGAGCTCGCGGGCCTGGTTCGGTGTTGTCGTCGTCAGATTGATCAGGACTCGTCCGCTCAGGCTGGCGGCGACCGGATCGATCACGGCGTGCACCGACTGATGGTCGAGCAGGCAGACGATGATCGGCCCTCCGCCGGTGATCGCCTCGTTGACGGTCCTGGCGACGGTGGCGCCATGCTCGCCGAGTGCCCGTGCTCTGTCCGGTGTGCGGTTCCACACCACGGATGGTCGGCCGGCGGCGAGGGCGGCGGCGGCGAGCGCGCTGCCCATCGCGCCCAGGCCCAGGAAGGTCATGGGGGTCGTCATGGAATGTCCCTTGCCTCGCATGGTGGTCTGGCTGGCGTGTCGTCCCGAGCTTCCCCGCTGACCTTTCTCACCGGCAAGTACCTACTATTCTGTCCAATACTTACCTGGAAGTAAGTGTCCAGCTGGGGTGAGGTGGAGGAACTGATGGTGACGAACGCGAGGCGCGGTCCATACGTCTGCGGCATCGACGCCGGTATGGACGTGGTGTCGGGGAAGTGGAAGTCCCTGATCCTCTGGGAACTGAACAACCACGGAACCCGGCGGTTCGGAGAGCTGCGGCGCGGCCTTCCCGGCGTCAGCGAGAAAATGCTTATTCAGCACCTGCGCGAGATGGAGGAGGACGGCCTGGTCCATCGCGAGGTGTATCGCGAGGTCCCACCCCGGGTCGAGTACTCCCTCACCGAGCATGGGGTGTCCCTCAACGAAGCCCTCCGCCCGCTGGGCGAGTGGGGAAAGCGACGTAGCGAGCGCCTCGTCGCCCAGGCGGAGCTCACGTCCGCCTGACCAGCCGGGTCTCGCCGTGCCCGAATCGGTGCCATCATGCTGCACCGTCGCCGGTATCAGTGGAGCGGGCGGGGGCTCGGAGGGTCTCCATTTCCTGGCAGCTCTCCCGTCGGGACCCGCCAGGCCGACGAGGTGTCCCGGTTCAGGAGGCTCGCCAGGCGTAGGCGTACGGCTGGGCGTCCGTGGTGATCCGGAACGCGGTGACGGCGACCTCGACGCCACCGGCGGGGACGTCCGGCCAGACCACCTGCTCGACGTTGTTGACCCGGTCGAACTCGGTGGAGGTCCCCATGTTGCCGTGCCGCTCATGGCCGTCCGCACTCCGGACGATCAGATCGAGATCGTTCTGCAACGCCTCACCCGGCGGGTCGGTCCACACCAATGTGATCTTCAGGGTGGATCCGGCGGGAACGTCGAGCCGTGCGGAGTTCGTCTCGCCCTGCCGGAGCGGTCCGCCCTCGACGGCGCCACCGGTGGCGGCCGACTCGGGCTGGACGGATGCCATCGAACCGGCGAAGTCGACCCGGCCGAATCCGGCGTTGTTGTTCGGCGATGGCCCCACCTCGGTCGGGGTGTACTGGCCGGCCAGCTCGGTGGCGCCGTTGAGCAGGACTGCCTTGAGCAGCGCCGCGCTCGGCCTGGGGAAGCCGTTGTCGACGAGAGCCTCGCGCAGCGTGGCCACCGTCCCGGCGACCAGCGGGGTGGCCATGCTCGTTCCCGAGAGGAAGAAGTACCGGTCGTCGGCCGAGGTCCCGAAATCGGTCGGTGGGTTGACGACGGCGCGTGACCGTGTCGACAGGATGCAGGTGCCGGGGGCGACCACATCGGGCCTGATGCGCCGCTCGCGGGTCGGACCGCGGCTGCTGAACGCCGCCATGCCCGCCGGACGGTTGGCCTGCCGGTCGGTGGTGATCGGCGCGGCCGGGAACTGCGTCGGCCAGTACGCCCCGTAGGTCGGTCGGAACTCGGGCCGGTCGCTCTCGCTCGCGCCGACGACGATCGCGTTCTTGGCCGCGGACTCGGAGCCGATCGAACTGCGGTCCACCGTGCCGTCGGCGTTCCTGTCGGTCCCGTCGTTACCGGCGGCGAAGCAGATCGCGAGGTCCGGTCGGTTCCAGACGGTGTCGTCGATCTCGAACGCGCTCGAGTCGTAGGGGAGGCCGGGCACGACCGCTCCCCAGGAGTTGGTGTGGACCCGGGCGCCGTCGTCCTCGTAGGGCGGCTCGAACAGGTCGTGCAGGTCATCGGGGATGCCGCCGAGTCCGCCTTGGGCGTCGAGCAACGACTGCAGCACCAGGGTGGCCTTGGGCGCGGTGCCGCGGACCCGGCCGGAGCCGTTCGGGGCAGGGCCGGTGGCGCCCGCGAACGGACCGTCGCCGAGCACCGACCCGGCGACGTGGGTGCCGTGCCCGTCGGGGTCGTCCGCGCGGCGACGGCCGAGCGGGTGCAGTGCCTTGACCCGGCCGCTGAATGCCGGATGGACGTCGCTGGTCGTCCCGAGGTCGAACCCGGTGTCCGCCACGGCGATCACCTGGTCGGCCCCCTGGTAACGGCCGGGACGAGGGCCGGCGTCGGTGCGCAGGATGGTGCGGGCGACCTCGTTGCGCAGCTGTCGGGCCGGAACCGGCTCGAGGTGGTGGATCTCGTCGAGGTCGGCGAGGTCCGGCAGCCGCCCCTCCTCGACGGTGAGGCGTACCTTGTGCCGGCCCGGACGGACCTCTGACAGGTCGAGCCGAGCGGCCGCGCCGATGCGCTCAAGCACCTGGTCGGCACGCGGGTCGACGTCCTCGTGCAGGACGACGTCCACCTCGCGGGGCTTGCGGGACGGTGAGCGGCGGTCACCGCTCGGCACCACGCTCGCCGTCACCGCCGTGCCGGTGGGACGCAACGTCGCCGGGAGCTTGAAGTCGGGCAGGTACCTGCCCGCCCACGCCACATACGGTTCGGCGAGCACCGGTCCCAGGTCGTCGGGCTCGTACCGGCACTTGTAGGTGTTCTCCGGCACGTACTGTTGGATCTTCACGCCGAGGTCGGTGAGCCGCGCCCGTTCCTGCTCCGCCACCGGCCGGCGGGTCTGCACCAGGACGTACTTGGTGTCCGCGACGTCCTCGGGATCAGGGATGACCGATCGCAGCCCGGCTGCCTCGGTGACCGGGTCCAGGGTTATCCCGTTGATCGTTATGCGTGCCATACTCGAACCCCTTGCCGGGAGTAGTTATCTCGTCACCTTCCTTAGCGGGCTACCCCTGGCGCTCAACCGGACACGTGGTGCTTCAGCCATCACATCACGTGACGTGGTGGCCAGAGCTGAAACGGCTGCGCTCGACAGCCACCTCGGCCCGCTGCGTGCCCGGCTTCCGCGTACTGCAACAGCGCCATGTGCCTTACCGGCCGGGTGGTGCGCGGGGGCGGCCCCGGCCACCTGGGTGCCGGTTTCACCGGGCTGCCGCGCGACCGTATTCTCAGGTGTGACCGAGTCCGAAGACCAGCAGACGTTCCAAGATCTCGGGCTTGGCACCGCAGTGCTGCGAGCCCTCACCGAACTCGGCTACGAGGTGCCGTCGCCGATTCAGGTCGGCACGATCCCCGCCCTGCTCGCGGGCCGTGACGTCGTCGGCCTCGCCCAGACCGGGACCGGCAAGACCGCCGCGTTCGCTCTCCCGATCCTGTCCCGGATCGACGTGCGCAGCACCTCCACCCAGGCGCTTGTGCTCGCCCCGACCCGGGAACTGGTCCTGCAGGTCGCCGAGGCGTTCGGCCGGTATTCCCACCACCTCACCGGCCTGCATGTGCTGCCCGTCTACGGAGGGCAGGCGTACGCTCCCCAGCTGGCCGGGATCCGCCGCGGCGCGCAGGTCATCGTCGGCACTCCCGGGCGGGTTATCGACCACCTGGAACGCGGGACGCTCAATCTGGGCGGCCTGCGCACGCTGGTCCTCGATGAGGCCGACGAGATGCTCCGGATGGGCTTCCAGGAGGAGGTCGACCGGATCCTCGCCGACACCCCCGACGCCAAACAGGTCGCGCTGTTCTCCGCGACGATGCCCGCGCCGATCCGCCGCATCTCCCGGCAGTACCTGCGCGACCCGGTTGAGATCACGGTAAGGGCGCGGACCGTCACGGCCGCGAACACCCGGCAGCGGTTCCTGACCGTCGCCGGGCCGCGCAAGATGGACGCGCTCACCCGGGTCCTCGAAGTCGAGCCGTTCGAAGCGATGATCATTTTCGTGCGGACGAAGTCGGCAACCGAGGACGTCGCCGAGCGGCTGCGCAGCCGCGGGTTCGCCACCGAGGCGATCAACGGCGACCTCAGCCAGCCGCAGCGAGAGAAGCTCATCGCCCAGCTCCGCGACGGCACTCTCGACCTGCTCGTCGCCACGGACGTCGCCGCCCGCGGCCTCGACGTCGAACGGATCACCCACGTCGTCAACTACGACATTCCCACCGACCCGGAGTCGTACGTCCACCGCATCGGCCGTACCGGCCGCGCCGGCCGCAGCGGTGAGGCGCTGCTGCTCGTCACCCCCAGGGAAAAGGGCCTGCTCGCCGCGATCGAGAAGGCGACCCGCCAGCCGCTCGCCGAGATGGAACTGCCCACCGCGGAGAATGTGAACGCCCAGCGGGTCGCGAAGTTCCACGACGCGATCACCGCCGCGCTCGACGCGCCAGCCCACGCCGTGTTCAGGGACCTGGTCCTTGGCTACACCCACGAGCACGACGTTCCGCTCGCCGACATCGCCGCGGCGCTGGCCGTGATGACCCGCCATGATCAGGGAGAGTTCCTCCTCCCGCCGGACACCGCCCCGCCTGCCCGCGAGAGGCCCGCCCGCGGCGCGAGCGGGCCGCGGAGGGTCTATGCCACCTACCGGATCGGGGTCGGGCATCGCCAGCGGGTCACCCCGGGCCAGATCGTCGGGGCGCTCGCCAACGAGGGCGGCCTGGACCGGGCGGACTTCGGGCGGATCGACATCCGGGTCGACTACAGCCTCGTCGAACTTCCCAGCGACCTGACCAAGGAAACCCGGCAGGCGTTGAGCCGTACCCGCATCGCCGGCCAGCCCCTCAACCTGCGCGCCGAACGGCCGAACCGGGAATCCGGCGCGCGCCTCGGCGTCAGCCGCCGAGGAAAACCCGCCCCCTCCGCCCGCAGGCCGCGCCGCCCCGTCTGACGTCACGTTGTGGACGCCGTAGGCGCCGTCAGAACATCAGGGCGTTCCGCATGATCGGACGGTCGGGCCGCGGCGCGCCACCCCGACGCGACCGGGCTTGGCGGCCACCGACACGACACGGCGACGCGGGTTCCGGAAGCGTGACCGCCCGCGCCGACCGCGGCCGTTTCCACGCGGCGCAGTGCGTGCACCCCTGATGGGGTGCTCCACGGGGGTGAGCGGCTGGGCATGAGAAGCCGAGGCGGCACTTCGGGTGGGCGTCTCGGCCCGCTGCCGCTGGTCGAGCACAGTGGCGTGTGCGGTCCGTATCGCCTACACCCGCTCCCGCCACCGCTGCGGCTGCCGCCCGATCAGTGCTGGCCGCGACCCGGTCGGCGGCGAGCATGGTGCTCGGCGAGCGGGGTGCTCGGCGAGCGGGGTGCTCGGCGAGCGGGGTGCTCGGCGAGCGGGGGACGATCGGCCGGCTTCGTGGGATGTCGAAGCCGGCCGGGTCCGCGGGCCCGGGGGGAGAGGTCAGCCGAGGACGAAGTGGAGCTGCTCGTAGCCCCGGACGGTGCTGGTGTGTGAGCGCACCGACTTCTCGCGGTCGACGTTCCACTCCGGAAAGCGCTTGAGCGTCTCCTCCAGGCCGATCCGCCCTTCGAGACGGGCCAGCGAGGCGCCCAGGCAGTAGTGCGTCCCGAGGCCGAAGGAGACATGGCTGTCGAACTTGCGGTGGATGTCGAACTTGTCGGCGTCGGGGTACTTGCGCTCGTCGCGCCCGGCCGAGCCGGTGATCAGCAGGACCCTGGACTTCGCCGGCATCTGCACGCCGTGCAGCTCGACGTCCTCGGTGAGCATCCGGGCCTGGACGGGGGACGGCGACTCGTAGCGCAGCAGCTCCTCGATCGCGCCGCCGAGCAGCGACGAGTCGGCCGCGAGCTCGGCCCGCTGGTCCGGGTGCTCGGCCAGGACGGAGCCGGCCCAGCCGAGCAGCCGGGCGACGGTCTCGGTGCCCGCGCTGACGAGCAGGTTCGTGAAGTCGGCGCACTCCTGGTTGGTCAGCCGCCGGGTGCCGTTCTCGTTGACGATCTCCGCCTGGACCAGGCTGGTCATCATGTCGTCGCGCGGGTTCTTGCGGCGCTCGTCGAGCATGTTGGTCAGGTACTCGTGGATCTTGATCTGGGCGGCGAACGAGATGTCGTTGACCATGCCCTGACCTTCCTCCTGGTGGAAGGTCTGGTCGATCAGCTTGCGGATGTCCTCGCGGTCGGCGGGGTCGACACCGAGCAGCTCGGAGATGACCTTGGACGGCAGCTGGGCCGCGAAGTCCTGCACGTAGTCGAAGCCGTCGCCGCCGATCTGCGGGTCGAGCATCTCGGCGCACAGCTGCCGGATGGACGTCTCCAGAGCGGAGATCCGCCGCGGCGTGAAGGCCCGGGAGACCAGCGCGCGCAGCTCGGTGTGCTTCGGCGGGTCAATGAAGATCATGTGGCCGGTGCCCAGCGGCTCCGAGCCCATGATCTCCAGGACCGTGCCGTAGGCGGAGCTGTAGAGCAGCGGCTCCCGGCTGGCGGCCTCGACGTCGGCGTGCCGCGACAACGCGAAGAAATCCAGATCGTCGTTTCGGTAGACCGGTGCCTCATCGCGAAGGCGACGCCACACGTCGTAGGGCGCCAGATGAAGCACTTTGTCGTAGGGACTCCAGCTGATTTCCTCGCTCATGACACCACTATGACACAGAATGGGCGGCGCTGATTGGGTGGGCCGACGGGGTGATCCGGCTGCGGCAAGGCGCGACAAGATGCGGCAACGAGCCGGCAATCCTCACGCATTCCATGCCGCCGGCCGGCATTCGAAGCACCACTCTCGGGCTGGTTTTCAGGAACCGTCACGCTGCAGCAGCAACACACCGGACGGTGTGCCGCCACCGGAGGTGACCACCGCCGTCCGGGCATTCGCCACCTGGCGCTCACCGGCTTCATGGCGCAGCTGGGTGACCGCCTCGTAGAAGAAGCCGTAGCCGTGGGTGCGGCCCTCGGAAAGCTGGCCGCCGTGCGGGTTGAGCGGGAGCTCGCCGTCGATCGCGATCCGCCGGCCCTTGTCGAGCCAGTCCTGCGCCTCACCGAAGCCGCAGAAGCCGAGGCCCTCGATCCAGGAGATCGCGTTGAAGGTGAAGCCGTCGTAGACCAGCGCCAGGTCGACGTCCGACGGGCGCAGGTCGGTCCTCGTCCACAGGTGGGCGGCCTGGCCGAGCACCTGCGGCTCGTGGGTGATGACACCCTGCTCCCAGGAGACCCGCTCGAGGATCTGCGTGCCGACGGCCTCGACCCGGATCGCCGGCTTCGGCAGGTCCCCGGCGACGGAGGCGTCGGAGACGACGACGGCGATGGACGCGTCGCATGGCACGTCACAGTCGTAGAGGCCGAACGGGGTCGTGACCATCCGCGCCGACATGTAGTCGTCGAGGGTCAGCGGGTCGCGGTAGATCGCGTTCGGGTTGAGCGCCGCGCCGGCCCGGCCGTTGAGGGCGATCGCGGCGAGCATCTCCCGGTCGGCGCCGTAGCGGTGGAAGTACTGGTTGGCGTTCATGGCGATCCAGTTCGCCGCGGACATCGCCCCGAACGGGGCGCGCCACAGGGTGGTCGCGTTCGAGTGCCGGCCGCCCCCGCCGCCCATGCCCAGGCCCAGGGTCCGGTAGGTCGACTCCCACACCGTCCGGAAGCACAGCACATGCCGGCACAGGCCCGAGGCGACCGCCAGCATCGCGGCGATGACGGAACCTCCCGGGCCGGGCAGGTCGCCGCCGCCGTTCGTCCAGGTCGGGTGCAGCCGCAGCGCCTCCTCGACGGCGGTCACCCCGCCTTCGCTCATGCCCATGCCGGTCGCGCCGGGGTAGGTGGAAAGGCCGTCGATGTCGTCGAGGGTCAGGCCCGCGTCGGCGACCGCCTTCAGGCAGGCGTCGATCGTCAGCTCGAGCGGGTCGACCATCAGCCGGCGCCCGATCCGCGACCGGCCGATGCCGGAGAGCACCGCGCGGTGCTCGAAGCGGTGGTCGCTCAGCGGCGCGCGGGGGGCGGGCAGGTCGGGCTCGCCGACCCGGTCGGTCGGGTCCGTGCCGCCGGTCGGCTCGAACATCGCCAGCCAGACGTCCTCGTGCTGCTCGAAGCGGACGGCGACCTCCTGCCCGATGTGCACGTCCGCCGGCTCGCACCCGGTGATGTTCGTGGTCAGCCGGACGCTCGCGTCCTCCACCAGCGCCACGTTCGCGACCACGTAGGGCGGCATGATCGCGGGCGTCCACGGCTGCACGTTCACGGTGAACCCGACGACCGTCGCCCGCCCGGAGACCTCGGTGGGGGTGTGGGCGCGGCTGCGGCACCGTGGGCAGATGGGGACGGGGGGGTGCACGAGCTGGCCGCAGTCGTCGCAGCCCTGGATACGTAGCTTCCCGTCGGCCCCCGACTTCCAGAACCACTCGGTGGCGGGGGTGATCTCGGGAAGCGGGCGCATCGGGAGCTCCTAGGTCGGTGTCGCTGGCTTGGCGGTCCGGGTGGGTCGAGCGATCCGGGCGGGTCGGGCGGTCCGGTGGCCAGGGCGGCTCTCGGGTGGCCAGCGCGGCTCGGGTGGCCCGGGTGGGTCAGCCGGGCGGCTGTGCCGGAAACGTCCGGGTGGTGGCGTACACGGACAGCCTGTCGCCGTCGCCGGCGTCGCGCACCTCCACCCGTCCCAGGCCTGCCTGCGCGGTGGCGGTGGCCACGGCGGGCCCGATGCGGACCGGCCGCAGATAGCGCAGCGCCAGCAGGGAGAGTGTGGCACCGGGGGAGAGGGAGAGCGCGGCCTCCTCGACGGCCAGCGCGATGAGCCCGCCGTTGACCGTCTGGGCCGCGTTGAGCGCGTCCTCGGAGCGGGGCAGCCGCGCGACCCCGGGACGGGGGACCTCGCACCGGGCCCGGCGGGCGAAGGGAACGCTCAGCCGCTGGTGGGGCAGGGCCACCGGCAGGTCCATCGCGTCGGTGAGCTCCGGCGGCATGAGCACGGACGGGTCCGGCGCCGCCATGAACGACGCCACGCCGACGGCGAGGCTGCGCCCGTCCGACCCGGTCAGGTCGACGTCGATGACCGCCACCGAGCGGCCCTTCTTCACCAGCCGGCCGACCGCGCTGATCCGTTCGAGCTCCCGCAGTGGCTCGTGGACGTGGATGTCGAGATCGAGCGTGACCGGCACCCGCGGCGCCAGGAACTCCAGCACCAGGTAACCCGCGACGACATCGGTCCAGGTCGCCAGAATCGACGCCCGGACACTGGACGTTCCGGGCACGAACATTTCCGGGACGACCGCCGCGGACCCGTGAATCTCGTCTCCGACCCGGCTTGTTTCGAATCCCAGCTCGCGCAGAATGTGGCCGTCCTGGCGCCGGCCGTCACTGCTTGTCGTCGTCATCCGATCCGTTTCGAGGAGGACATGTTTCGAGGAGAGCACGTACTGAGGCAGACGTTGGGCCTTTTCCATCGCACGGTCCACGGTCAGGTATGTCACGAGTCCGTGTCGACGATGGAAAAGGCTCAGTACTGACCGGCTACGGCCAAACTACTAGAAGCGGCCGGAGAGGAACTTCACGATCGGCGTCGCGGCCGGGTAGACCTCGGTGAGACCGGCGGAGAAGTAGCCGGCGTCGGTCACCAGCGTGATGCCGTTGATCGCGGAGGCACCGGAGCTGACCAGGAACAGCAGCGGGTAGGCCTGCTCCAGCGAGGTCGCGGCCTCGATGCCGACCTCGGCCCGGTAGTCGGCGCCGAAGCCCAGCCACATCTCCTTGTTCTCCTGGGCCAGCGGGGTGTCGGTCGGGCCCGGGCAGATCGCGTTGATGCGGATGCCCTTCTTGAGCAGGGGCATCGCCTGGGTGGCGACGTACGCGCAGACCGCCTGCTTGGTGTTCATGTAGTCGGCCTTGTTGTTCTCGACGGCCCACTTGGTGGCCTCGTCGAAGTCGGTGATGGCGATGAACTCCTTCAGCGACTCGAGGTTGGCCTCCCAGCCCAGGCCCGCGGCCGAGGAGATGAAGCCGATCGCGGAGCCGGCGCCCAGCTGCCCGGAGGCGATCACCTTGTCGATCAGGTAGCGGTGACCGATGAAGTTGATCCGCTCGATGCCCGGGGTGCCGTCGGCGACACCGGCGGCCGAGACCAGCGCGTGGATCGGGCCGTCGATCTGCGCCAGGGCGGCGTCGATGGAGGCGGCCTCGGCGAGGTTGACCTGGATGGCCTGCACGCCCTCCAGCTTCACGGGGGCGTAGTCGAGGACCACGACCTCCGCGCCGGCGGACAGCGCCAGCTCGGCGGTGGCGGCGCCCATGCCCGTCGCGCCACCGACGACCACGACCCGCTTGCCGTCGAACCGGAAGGCGTCAAACAACGTCATGTCTTGTTCTCCTGCTCTTCGTTGAGGTGAGTGCTACGCGACGACGCCGCGGATCTTGAGGTCCAGCACCGCTTCGGTGTCCAGGCCCAGTTCGGCGAGGATCTCGTCGCCGTGCTCGTTGAACAGCGGCGCCCGCTTCGGCGCGGCCGGCTTGTCGTCGTACTGCACCGGCACGGTCGTGAGCTGGAAGGGGACCCCGGCCGCGGTCGTGCATTCCTGGACGTAGCCGTTGGCGACCGTCTGGACGTCCACGGCGGCCTCGAGGGTGTCCTGGACGATGGTCCACTGGCCGACGAAGTTCTCCAGCCGCACCCGCCACTCGGCCAGCGGCCGTGCCGCGAACGTCTCGGTCAGGATCGCGATCGCCTCGGCGCTGTTCGTCATCAGGCTCGCGTGGTCGGCGAAACGGGGATCGGTGGCGAGCTCCGGGCGCTCGATGACGTCGCACATGGGCGCCCAGTACCGGCCGGCCTGCAGGCAGGTCAGGGCGACCCAGCGCCCGTCCGAGGTGCGGTAGTTGCCGGTGAGCGGGTTCATCCGCTGCTGGTCGGCCGGCGGCGGGGTCCACGGGACGCCGAGCAGCAGCGACAGCGCCATGGCCTGCCCCATCGACCACATCGCCGTGCCGAGCAGGGAGACGTCCACGGTCGAGGCCTCACCGGTGCGCTCCCGGTGGAACAGCGCGCCCATGATGCCGCCGGCGATCGTCATCGCGCCGATGGAGTCACCGAAGCCGGGTGCCGGCGGGACGGGCACGTGGCCGTACTCGGGCTGCATGATGCCGGTCGCGACGCCGGAGCGGGCCCAGAACGCCAGCGAGTCGTACGAGCCGCGGTCGGCCTCCGGGCCGTGCTCGCCCTGGCCGGTGCCCCGCACGTAGATGATCTTCGGGTTGTGGACGCGGATCTCGTCCACGTCGATGTGCAGCTTGGTGCGCACGCTCGGCAGCTTGTTGGTGAGGAAGACGTCCGCCGTCGCGGCGATGCGGTACAGGATGTCGCGGCCCGCCTCGGAGGTGAGGTCGAGGCCGAGGCTGCGCTTGCCGCGGTTGGAGTGCTCGAGCAGGACGTGGACGTCCTTGGGGACGACCGCGATGCCCGAGGAGGCCAGGGCCCGCATGGCGTCGCCGCGCTCGACGTGCTCGATCTTGATGACGTCGGCACCGAGGTCGGCGAGCAGGGCCGAGGCCGCGGGAACGAATGTGTGCTCGGCGACCTCGAGAATCCGGACGCCCTGCATCACCGAGGTCACGACCGTCCTCCTGCGTATGGGAAGGCCGGGGGTCCGGCCACCTGGGAAAAATTTAACATCGACGTCGATACCAGCGTCGCGTGTCGCAGTCCAGCGTCTCCGGTGGCTGCGGGCGTGGCGGCGGGCAGACTCGGTTCTTGATCGTGAAAAGGAGCATCCGGCCAGGTCCGCCGACCGGGGATCGGTACCGGGAGGCCGGCCGGCAGCATCGGCGCAGCGCCGGCTGACGCCCTGGCCCCGGTGCCGCTCACCCGAATCGAACCTGACCGCCACATCTGTGATGACACTCTCATGTCACAGCCGCAGAGGCCAGCCACGCCCGGGGGAGGTCAGCGGGGCGCCATCCGCAGCCCTCCGTCGAGCCGGATCACCTCACCGTTGAGGTAGCCGTTCTCCAGCAGGTCGGCGGCGAGGCGGCCGAAGTCGGCCGGCGTGCCCAGGCGCTTCGGGTGCGGAACGCCGGCGGCCAGACCGTCGCGGATGTCGTCGCGCAGCCGGCCGAGCATCGGGGTCTCGAACACGCCCGGCGCGATCGTGTTCACCCGGATCGCCCAGCTGGCGAGATCCCGGGCGGCGACGATGGTCAGGCCGCGCACCCCGGCCTTCGCGCTCGCGTAGGCGGTCTGGCCGATCTGGCCCTCGAAGGCGGCGACCGACGCGGTCAGCACGATCGCGCCGCGGTCGCCGTCGAGGAGCTCGGCGTTGCGGGCCATCCGCGCCGCGGCCAGACGCACCACGTTGTACGTGCCCACCAGGTTGATCCTGATGATCTCGGCGTAGCTGTCGAGCGCGCCGGGGTTGCCCGCCCGGTCCAGCACCCGCAGCCGGTCACCACCGCGCCCGGCGCAGTGCACAACCCCGCGCAGCGGGCCGTCGGCCGCGGCGGCGTCGAGCGCCGCGTCGAACTGGTCGGGGTCGGTGATGTCCGCGGCCACGAAGCGCGCGCCGAGCTCGGCGGCGACGTCCAGGCCGGGCGAGGTCGCCAGGTCGACGATCGTGACGGCCGCGCCACGGTCCAGCAGCACCCGCGCGGTGCCGAGGCCCAGGCCGGACGCCCCGCCGGTGACCAGGGCCGACGTTCCGTTGAGCAGCATGCGTTCCTCCAGGAGGGAGCCTGTCGTGCGGGAGGGGAGCCTGTCGTAAGAATGGCGCCCATCAAGATCGGTAGTCGGCGGACAAGGATCGGTAGCCGGCGGGGATCCCGCACCGCCGCATGGCGGCACCAAATCCCCTCAAGAGGGGTAAAAGGGGCGGCTGAGCACCCGGCAACCCGCAAGAAGGAAGGATTCTGGTCGTAGGAACGACGAAAACGCTTCACGCTTGCGACTCGCCCAACCGGCTGCCGGGCCACCGGGCTGCCGAGTCACCGCGGAAGGCTCAATATTGACGGCCGCGTCAAGATCCGCCTAGGCTGTGGCGCGCAGCACATCGGTCCTGTGAATCCGGTGGATTTCCGCCCGCCACTGGCAGGCCCGTCGCACTCGGCGGGCGAGCCCTGCGCGGGTCGCCGCTGGTCGCCCGTGGTCGCCGCCGGTCTGTGTGTGACCGTCCGCGCGAGCTGATCGCTGACGAGCTGATCGCTCACTTGGTGATCCACACGGTTGATCCACACAGATGTTCCGAACGCGATGATCCGATCCCGACGAGGGGAAGACACACGTGGGGCAGTTGCGCGTCGTTCAGTGGGCCACCGGGAACATCGGCACCTACGCGCTGCGCGAGGTGATCGCGCATCCGGAGCTGGAGCTTGCCGGCGTCTTCGTCCACGGCGCCGAGAAGGTCGGCCGCGATGCCGGGGACCTGTGCGGCGTGGGTGCGACCGGCGTCGTCGCGACGGGTGACGTCGAGCAGATCCTGGCGCTGGGCGCGGACTGCGTCCTGTACATGCCGCGGTACTTCGACGCCGGCGAGGTGTGCCGCATCCTCGCCTCGGGCGCGAACATCGTGACGACCCGCGGGGAGTTCCACCGGCCGGCCGGCATGGATCCCGAGGTCCGCCGGCAGGTGGAGGCGGCCTGTGAGCAGGGCGGCACGTCGGTGCACAGCACCGGCAGCAGCCCGGGCTTCATCACCGAGGCCGTGCCGCTGGTGCTGTCGTCGATCCAGCGCCGCCTGGACCGGCTCGCCATCCAGGAGTTCGCGGACCTGTCCCGGCGGGACTCCCCGGGCCTGCTGTTCGACGTCATGGGCTTCGGGCGGCCACCGGCGGCGGTGGACGAGGCGCGGCTGACCCACGGCCGGATCAGCTTCGGGCCCTCGCTGCTGCTGATCGCCGAGACCCTCGGGATCAGGATCGACACACTGGAGGCGTCCGGTGAGGTCGCCACCTCGCCGCGCCCGGTGCACATCGCCGCGGGGACCCTGGAGCCAGGGACGGTGGCGGCCCAGCGGCTGACGGTCGCCGGGATCCGCGACGGCCGCGAGGTCCTGAGCTTCCGGGCGAACTGGTACTGCACCCGTGACCTCGAACCGGCCTGGGACCTGCGTGACACCGGTTGGCACATCGACCTCGAGGGCGACGCCCCGCTCGACATCGCGCTGCGGTTCCCGTTCCCGCTGGAGCAGATGGCGGCGATCTCACCGGCCTACACCGCCAACCGGGCGGTCAACGCGGTGCCGATCGTGTGCGCTGCGACGCCCGGGATCCGCACCTCGGTGGACCTGCCGCAGATCGTCGCGAGCAGCCTCGCGTCCTAGGTTCTCCGCAGGTCGGCGGTTGATTTCCACTTCGCGAGAATGTAACTTTCGGACCTCGTGAGGCTGTGAGCCCGTGAGACCGTGAGCTCGGGAGTTCACGGGCTCCGGAGTTCACGGGCTCGGGAGCTCACGGGCCCGTGAGCTCGTGGACAGCAGCGCGATCGCGAAGGGTGCCGCATGAAGCCGCTCGACGGAGTCAGGGTTCTCGAAGTGGCGATGTACGGCTTCGTGCCGTCCGCGGGCGGTGTGCTCGCGGACTGGGGCGCCGAGGTCATCAAGATCGAGCACGCGGTGACCGGCGACCCGCAGCGGGGCCTGAAGCAGACCGGCAACCTGAAGGTCGGCGACGGGCCGAACCCGAACATCTGGCACGCCAACCGCGGCAAGCGCAGCCTCGGCCTCGACATGTCCCGGCCCGAGGGCAAGGAGATCCTCGACGAACTGGTCCGCCGCGCGGACGTCTTCCTCACCAGCTTCCTGCCCCGCTCGCGCCAGAAGCTCGGCATCGACGTCGAGGACATCCGGAAGCTGAACCCGCAGGTCATCTACGCCCGGGGCAGCGCCCTGGGGCCGCGCGGCCCGGAGTCGGACAAGGGCGGCTTCGACATGACGGCCTTCTGGTCGCGGGCCTCGTCGGCGGCCAGCATCACCCCGAGCGGCCACGAGGGCATCACCCCGCCGCCCGGGCCCGCCTACGGCGACACGATCTCGGGCACGAACCTCGCCGGGGGCATCGCCGCGGCGCTGTTCCGGCGCGAGCGCACCGGCGAGCCGTCGGTCGTGGACGTCTCCCTGCTGGGCAGTGGGCTGTGGGCGATGGGCCAGACGATCTCCCTGTCCATGCTGCTGGACGAGCCGCTGCAGGCCCCGGCGGCAGGCGCGCACGGCTCGCCGAGCAACCCGCTCTCCGGGCTCTACCGCACCTCGGACGGCCGCTTCCTCTCGCTGGTCATGCTCCAGCCGGGCCGGTACTGGCCGGACGTCGTCCGCCACATCGACCGCCCGGAGCTCGCCGACGACCCGCGGTTCTCCTCCGCCGAGCAGATCGCCGCGCACACGGCGGAGGCGGTCGAGATCCTGCGGGAGGCGTTCGCCGCGCGCACGCTCGCGGAGTGGACGGAGCGCCTGGGCACGCTGTCCGGCCCGTGGGCGCCGGTGCAGGACTCGCTCCAGGTCAGCGGCGACCCGCAGATCCGGGCCAACGAGTACCTGCTGTCCGCCGGCGACCTGGAGCTGGTCTCCAGCCCGGTCCAGTTCGACGTGCAGGCGCCCGAGCTGGGCCCGGCGCCGGACTTCGCCGCGCAGACCGAGGAGATCCTCCTGGAGCTGGGGCTGGACTGGGAGCGGATCATCGAGCTGAAGACCGCCGGCGCGGTCACCTGAGCCGCGCCGCACGTACGCGGGCAGCGGGACCGCGCGTTGCGGGACCGCGTTGCGATCAGCGGGACCGCGTTGCGGGACCGCGCGTCACCGGCCTCGGCCGCGGCCGGGACCCGATCGGGCGCTCTTGCGGCCGGTCGGGTCCGGGCGGCCGGCACGGTCAGCGGGCGCGCTTGGCGCCGGCCCGCTCCACGGCGGCCCAGTGCTCGTCGTCCACCCACAGCCGGGCGAAGGTCCGGGCCGCGTCCTCGGCGTGTGCCTCGGTCAGCGGCGCACCGGCGGCGCGGCGCAGGACGTGCTTGATGCCGCGGGCGGGCGCGCCGGTGAGGGAGTGGGCCAGTGCCCGCCAGCCCTCGTCGAAGGTGGCCCGCGGCAGGACCTGGTCGACCAGCCCGAGGCGCTCGGCCTCGGCGGCGGTCAGGACCCGGCCGGTGCCGGCGAGCAGCAGCGCGCGGCCGGGCCCGACCAGCTCGGCCAGCCGTTCGGCGCCGCCCCATGCCGGCATGATCGCCAGCGTCGACTGGGTGAATCCGATCTTGATGTCGTCGGCGGCGACGCGGATGTCGGCGGCCACCGCGACCTCGGCGCCGCCGCCCAGGGCGTGCCCGTTGACGGCGGCGATCACCGGGGCGGGAAACGCGGCGAGCCGGTCGCAGATGGCGCGCATCCGCAGGGCCATGGCCGTCGCCTCGTCCTCGGTGCGCAGGGCGGCGAGTTCCTTGAGGTCGCCGCCGGAGACGAACGCCCGGTCGCCGGCGCCCCGGATGACCAGGGCCCCGGCGCCGTCAGCGGCGTCGAGGGCCTTCTCCAGCTCACCCATGGTGGCCAGGGAGATGGCGTTGCGCGCCTCGGGCCGGTCGATCGTGATGACGGCGAGCCCGGCGTCCAGCTCAAGATCAATCATGGACCCAACTCCAGGTTGAGAATACAATTCTAAATGTGGAGAGTAACATTCCCGCCTAAAATCCAGAGTTCCCCTGTGAGATTGCCGGCCTTCCGCCGCACACGGATGCCGGCGGCCCGCGGGGTACCTGTGGAACCTGCCCGAGTGTCCTGGGAGAGTCCGGGAATCGCACAGATCGGAGCTCACGCGATGCGCACGGTCCCCCCCGAGCTGGTCAGGCGGTACGAGTCCGAGGGCTGGTGGACGTCCGAGACGCTGGGCGACATCCTGGCCACGGGCCTGGCGGCCGCGCCGGACGCGCAGTTCCGGGTCCACTCGGCGGTGCGGCCGTGGAACGGCACGTTCCGCGAGGTCGAGCAGGTCGCGCGCCGGCTGGCGGCCGGGCTGCGCGCCCGCGGGGTCGGCCCCGGCGACGTCGTGGTGTTCCAGCTGCCGAACTGGATGGAGGCGGCGGCGACCTTCTGGGCCTCGGCGTTACTCGGCGCGGTCGTGGTGCCGGTGGTGCACTTCTACGGCCGTAAGGAGGTCGGCTACATCCTGGAACGGACGTCGCCGAAGGTCTTCGTCACCGCGCAGGGCTTCGGGCGGCTGGAGTTCCAGCCCGACCTCGTCGCCGGAGTGCCCGTCGTCGGCGTGGTGGGGCGCGGGAGCGGCGAGCCGCTGGCGTTCGACGACCTGCTCGCCGACGACCCGATGCCCGGCACCGTCGCGGCGGACCCGGGCGCCCCGGCGGTGATCGCGTTCACCTCCGGCACCACCCGCGACCCCAAGGGCGTCATCCACAGCCATCGGACGCTCGGCTTCGAGACCCGCCAGCTCGCCGGCCTCTACCCCCCGGACCGCGGCCGCCAGCTCACCGCCGCGCCGATCGGGCACTTCATCGGCATGCTGAACGCCTTCCTCATCCCGGTGCTGGAAGGACGTCCGATCAACCTGGCCGACGTCTGGGACCCGGCGCAGGCGCTGGAGCTGATGCGCACCGGCGGCCTCACCGTCGGCGGCGGCGCCACGTACTTCATGACCAGTCTGCTGGACCACCCCGACTTCACCCCCGAGCACCTGGTCGGGATGCGCTACGCCGGGCTCGGCGGGTCGTCGGTGCCGGCGGCGGTCACCACCCGGCTGGACGACCTGGGCATCACGGTGTTCCGCTCCTACGGCAGCACCGAGCATCCCTCGATCACCGGCTCCCGGTACACCGCGGGACCGGACAAGCGCCTGTTCACCGACGGGGATGTCCTACCCGGGGTGGAGATCCGGCTCGAACCGGACGGGGAGATCCTCAGCCGGGGCCCGGACCTGTGCCTGGGCTACCTCGACGACGAGCTGACCGCGCAGGTCTTCGACGCCGACGGCTGGTACCGCACCGGCGACGTAGGGGTGCTCGACGCCGACGGCTACCTGACGATCGTCGACCGCAAGGCCGACTTCATCATCCGCGGCGGGGAGAACATCAGCGCGCTGGAGGTCGAGGAGGTGCTGCTGACCATGCCCGGTGTCGCCGAGGCCGCGGTGGTCGCGGCGCCCGACGCCCGGCTCGGTGAGCACGCCGCCGCGGTGCTGCGCCTGCAGGACGGGGCCGCGCTGCCGACCCTGGACGCGGTGCGCGCGCACTTCCAGCAGGCGGGGCTGGCCCGGCAGAAGTGGCCCGAGGAGCTGGTCGAGATCGAGGACTTCCCGCGCACCCCCAGCGGTAAGATCCAAAAGGCCGTGCTGCGGGCAGTCATCGCACGTCGGGAAGACATTGCGGCACAGCGGGGAAGAGAATAGGGTTCTCCATATCAGTAAGGGAGGATCTCATGCCTACGCGAGTGTCGCCGTACCCCGTCTTCGACGCGGACAACCACCTGTACGAGACCGAGGACGCCTTCACCAAGTTCCTGCCGGAGGCATACAGGGGCGCGATCCGGTACGTCCAGGTGGACGGCCGCACGAAGATCGCGATCCGGGGCCAGATCAGCGACTACATCCCCAACCCGACCTTCGAGGTCGTCGCCCGGCCGGGCGCCCAGGAGGAGTTCTTCAAGATCGGGAACCCCGAGGGCAAGTCCTACCGTGAGATCATCGGCAAGCCGATACGGTCGATCCCGGCCTTCCGCGAGCCGAAGTCCCGCATCGAGCTGATGAACGAGCAGGGCCTCGAGCGGACGCTGATGTTCCCGACGCTGGCGAGCCTCATCGAGGAGCGCATGCGGGACGACCCGGAACTGACGCATGTCGTCATCCACGCCCTCAACGAGTGGCTGTACGAGACCTGGCAGTTCAACTACGAGAACCGCATCTTCACCACGCCGGTCATCACCCTGCCGATCGTCGAGAAGGCGATCGAGGAGCTGGAGTGGGTCGTGGCGCGCGGGGCGAAGGCCGTCCTGATCCGGCCGGCGCCGGTGCCCGGTTTCAACGGCTCACGGTCCTTCGGCCTGCCGGAGTTCGACCCGTTCTGGGAGCGGGTCGTGCACCACAACATCCTGGTCGGCCTGCACTCCTCGGACAGCGGCTACAACCGCTACACCCAGGACTGGGAGGGCAAGGTCCGCGAGTACCTGCCGTTCCAGCCGGACGCCTTCCGCATGTTCGGCCAGTGGCGCCCCATCCAGGACACGGTGGCCGCGCTGGTCTGCCACGGTGCGCTGTCCAGGTTCCCGACGCTGAAGATCGCGGTCATCGAGAACGGCGCGTCCTGGGTCGCCCCACTGCTCTCCGAGCTGAAGGACATCTACAAGAAGTACCCGCAGCAGTTCCTGGAGAACCCGATCGAGGTGGTCCGGCGCAACGTCCACGTCAGCCCCTTCTGGGAGGAGGACATGGGCAAGCTCTCCGAGCTGATCGGGGTCGAGCGGGTGCTCTTCGGCTCCGACTACCCGCACCCCGAGGGCCTCGGCGACCCGGTGAGCTATGTCGAGGTGCTCAAGGACCTCAGCGCGGAGGACCAGGCCAAGATCATGGGCGGCAACCTGGCCAGGCTGATCGACGCATGAAGTGGGAGACCATCCCGGAGATGGTGCTCAGCACCGCCGACCGCTTCGGTGACGCCGAAGCGGTCGTCGACGGGGCACTGCGCCTCACCTACACCGAGCTGGTGGGCCGGGTCCGCACCGCCGCGGGTTCCTTCGTGGCGGCGGGCGTCGGCAAGGGCGACCGGGTGGCGATCTGGGCGCCGAACTCCGCCGAGTGGATCATCGCGGCCTTCGGGCTGCTGACCGCCGGCGGGGTGCTGGTGCCCGTGAACACCCGCTACAAGGCCGAGGAGGCGAACGACATCCTCACCCGCAGCGGGGCGAGGATGGTCCTGGTCCAGGAGGGCTTCCTCGGGCAGGCGTACGCCGGTATCACCGCCGTGCCCGCCGTCGACATCAAGTCGGGCTTCCTGACCTCCGGGGCGCCGCTGGACGCACCGGTGGTCACCGATGGTGACGACATCGCCGACATCCTGTTCACGTCCGGGACGACCGGGCGGCCCAAGGGCGTCATGATGAACCACCACCAGACGCTGCGGCTGTACGCGGAGTGGTGCTACCAGGCGGATCTGCGGGAGGGCGACCGGTACCTGATCGTCAACCCGTTCTTCCACAACTTCGGCTACAAGGCCGGGCTCGTCGCCGCCCTGATCCGGGGCGCGACCATCGTGCCGATGGCCGTCCTGGAGATGGACCGGCTGCTCGAGCTGATCGAGCGGGAGCGGATCACGATGCTCCCCGGCCCGCCCACGCTGTACCACTCGCTGCTGGCGGCGCGGGGCAGCGCGGACGTCTCCTCGTTACGCTGTGCCGTCACCGGTTCGGCCGACATCCCGGTCGAGCTGATCCGGCGGATGAAGCAGGAGCTGCCCTTCCAGTCGATCATGACCGGGTACGGCCTCACCGAGGCGGGCACCGCCACCGCGTCGCGGCCGGGCGACTCCTTCGAGGACATCGCCACCACCGTCGGCAAGGCCTGCGACGGCGTGGAGATCTCCATCGCCGACGACGGCGAGGTGCTGATCCGCGGCTACACGGTGATGCAGGGCTACCTGGACGACCCCGCCGCCACCGCCGAGACGATCGACCCCGACGGCTGGCTGCACACCGGTGACCTGGGCACCCTCGACGACCGCGGGTACCTGCGGATCATCGGCCGCAAGAAGGACATGTTCATCGTCGGTGGCTTCAACGCCTACCCGGCCGAGATCGAGGGCTACCTGCTGGGGCATCCCGCGGTCGCGCAGGCCGCGGTCATCGGCGTGCCCGACGACCGCCTCGGCGAGGTCGGCAAGGCGTTCGTGGTCCGGCGCGGCCCGGTCACCGCCGACGAGCTGATCGCGTGGAGCCGGGAGAAGATGGCCGGCTTCAAGGTGCCCAGGCACGTCGAGTTCCTGGAGAGCCTGCCGCTGAACGCGTCCGGAAAAGTGATGAAGGACCAGCTGCGCTAGCACCACTCGACTGCGCTAGCACCATGTGAACAGGGCAAGCCGAGGTGTCTGGTTCCCGCCTCCAGAAAACTCCGCCTCCAGAAAGCAACGAAGCGACGATGAGCGATTCTGTCCAGACCAATTCCGGCCTGCCGGTCAGTCCGGTGTACGGCCCCGCCGACCGCGGGGCCGAGCCACCGGAGCCGGGCCGCTTCCCCTTCACCCGCGGCAACTACGCCAAGGGGTACCGGGGGCGCACGTGGACCTTCCGCCAGTACTCCGGCTTCGGCACCGCTGAGGAGTCCAACAGCCGGTACCGCTACCTGCTCGACCAGGGCGGGACGGGCCTGTCGGTGGCGCTCGACCTGCCCACCCAGTGCGGGTACGACTCCGACGACCCGGAGGTGACCGAGGAGGTCGGCCGGGTCGGCGTCGCCGTCGACACGCTCGCCGACGCCGAGGTGCTCTTCGACGGCATCCCGCTGGACAAGATCAGCACCAGCTTCACCATCAACGGCACCGCCGCGATCCTGCTGGCCTTCTACGTGGCCGCCGCGGAACGTTCCGGGGTGCCCCGGTCGAAGCTGACCGGCACGATCCAGAACGACATCCTCAAGGAGTACGCCTCCCGCGGGACGTGGATCTGGCCGCCGACGCCGTCGCTGCGCCTCATCGCCGACACCATCGAGTTCTGCGCCGCCGAGGTGCCGCGCTTCAACGCCATCTCGGTGGCCGGCGCGCATTTCCGCGACGCCGGCGCCAACGCGGTGCAGGAGATGGCCTTCACCCTCGCTGACGGAGTCACCTACTGCGACACCGTGATCGAGCGCGGGCGCCTGACGATCGAGCAGTTCGCCCCGCAGGTCTCCTTCTTCTTCTACACCCACGGCGACTTCTTCGAGGAGATCGCCAAGTACCGGGCCGGCCGCCGGCGCTGGGCGACCATCGTGCGCGAGCGGTACGGCGCGACCGCCGACAAGGCGTCGATGTTCCGCTTCGGCTGCGTCGCCGGCGGTGCCTCGCTGTACGCGCCGCAGGCGCAGAACAACATCGTGCGGGTGGCCTACGAGGCGATGGCCTCGGTGCTCGGCGGCGTCCAGTCGATGTTCACCGCCGCCTGGGACGAGCCGTTCGCGCTGCCCAGCGAGGAGTCGGCGACCCTCGCCCTGCGCACCCAGCAGATCCTCGCCCTGGAGACCGGCGTCACCCGCACCGCGGACCCGCTCGGCGGCTCCTACTTCGTCGAGGCGCTCACCGACGCCACCGAGGCCCGCATCGTCGAGATCATGGACGACCTCGAGGCGCACGGCGGCATGGTCCGCTGCATCGAGGACGGCTACCTGCAGGGCCTGATCGCCGACGAGGCCTACCAGCTGCACAAGGACATCGAGGACGGCACGGTGCCCATCGTCGGGGTGAACCGGTTCGTCGCCGACGAGCCGGCACCCGACCTGGCCACCTACGAGCTGGACGCCGACGGGCGTGAACGACAGCTGAAGCGGCTGGCGAAGGTGAAGGCCGAGCGGGACGGCGCCGCCGTGCGGGCCAGCCTCGACGCGCTCGCCCGCGCCGCCGAGGGAGACGGGAACCTGATGCACAACCTGATCGACTGCGCCAACGCCTACTGCACGGTCGGCGAGATGGTCGCCGCCCTCAAGGCGGTCTGGGGCGAGTTCCAGCAGCCGGTGGTGTTCTGATGCCGGCCCGGGTTCTCGTCGCCAAGCCCGGCCTGGACGGGCACGACCGCGGCGCGAAGATCATCGCGCGTACGCTGCGGGACGCCGGTTTCGAGGTCGTGTTCACCGGCATCCGCCAGCGCATCGAGGACATCGTCACGATCGCGCTGCAGGAGGACGTGGCGCTGGTCGGCCTGAGCATCCTCTCCGGCGCGCACATCGCGCTGACGACCCGCACCATCGAGGCGCTGCGGGCGGCCGACGCGGGCGACATCGCGGTCGTGGTCGGCGGCACCATCCCGCCGGCGGACGTCCCGAAGCTGCTGGAGGTCGGCGCCGCCGCGGTGTTCCCGACCGGCACCTCGCTCGACGAGGTGGTCACCCGGGTCCGGGAGCTGACGGCGGCGGCCACCACGCCCTGACGCCGGCCCCGCCCCCGGCATCGGCGCGCGCCGCCGCGCCGGGGGCGGCCGCGCCGCCGCGGGCCGTAACGCGGTCAGGCCGCGTGGCCGCACGGCAGCGCGCGAGCGCGACATCGACGTAACCAGATCGGACGTAACGAGAACCGGAGGGTCCAGTGCGGGTCGGCGTGATGATCGGACCGGAGCGGGGTGACTCCGCGCGCAAGGTCGGGCGGATGATCGACGACGTCCTGTGGGCCGAGGGCGCGGGGATGGACACAGCCTGGATCCCCCAGGTGCCCTCCGACTTCGACGCGCTCATCGCGGTCGCCCTGATGGGTGCCCGCACCGAGCGGATCGAGCTCGGCACGGCGGTCGTCCCGCTGCAGCCGCAGCACCCGATCGCGCTCGCGCGCCAGACCCTGTCGGCGCAGGCGGCCACCGGTGGGCGGCTCGCCCTCGGTGTCGGGCCGTCGCATCACTGGATCGTCCGCGACATGCTCGGCCTGCCCTACGACAGGCCGGCCGGGTTCACCCGCGACTACCTCGAGGTCCTCAGGGCCGCGCTGAGCGGGCCGGGGCCGGTGGACGTCGAGAACGGCACGTTCACCGTCCACAACCCGATGGAGATCGGGCCGGTCGCCCCGCTGCCGGTGTTCCTCGCCGCGCTCGGGCCGGTGATGCTGCGCATCGCCGGTGAGCAGGCCGACGGCACCGTGCTGTGGCTCGCCGACGAGCGTGCCGTCGGCGAGCACGTGGTGCCCCGGATCACCAAGGCGGCGGCCGAGGCCGGCCGCCCGGCGCCGCGGATCGTCGCCGGCATCCCGGTGTGCCTGTGCGCGCCGGGGGAGGAGGACACCGCGCGGGAGCGGGCGAACCGCATCCTCGGCGAGGCCGAGGTCTCCCCGAACTACCAGCGGCTGCTCGACCAGGGCGACGCGACCAACGTCGGGGACATCGCCGCGGTCGGCGACGAGGCGGCCATCCTGGCGGCCTTCCGGCGGTTCGCCGACGCCGGCTGCACCGACCTGTCGGTGCGGCTGCTGCCCATCGGTGACAACCGCGACGAGCTGATCGCCTCCAAGCGGCGGACCCGGGAAGTGATCGCGGCCCTCGCGGCGGAAGTCAGATGAGCTCGGAACCTCAGGCGAGCCCGGGACCTCAGGCGAGCCCGGGACCGCTCGCCGGCATCCGCATCCTGGAGGTCGGCCACATCCTCGCGGGCCCGTACGCGACGATGATGCTCGCCGATCTCGGCGCCGAGGTGACGAAGCTCGAACCGCCCGGCGGGGACCTCTCGCGGCAGGTCAGCGACGCCTACTTCGCCAGCATCAACCGCGGGAAGCGCAGCATCCGCCTCGACCTGACCGGTGCGGCGGGCCAGGCCCGCCTGCACGAGCTGGTGGCCGACGCGCATGCGCTCGTGGTCAACCTCAAGCCGTCGGCGATCCGGAACTTCGGTCTGACCTACGAGGCGCTGCGCCCGTACAACGAGAAGATCGTCTGCGTGGCGCTGACGGGCTTCGGGCTGTCCGCCGGCGACGACCCGGCGTTCGACTACGTCATCCAGGCGGCCACCGGGGTCGCCGCGCTCACCGGCGATCCGGACGGCCCGCCGACGCTGCCCGGCTACTCCTCGGCCGACAACTCCGCCGGCCTCACCGCGGCACTGGCACTGCTCGCACAGATCGTCTCCGGTCGCGGCGGGCAGCTGGAGGTCTCGCTGCGCGACGTCATGCTCTCCCAGCTCAACTACCGGGCCTCGGCCTACCTCAACGAGGGCACCGAGCCGCGGCGGATGGCGTTCGGCGCGCACTCGTACTACGTGCCGGCGCAGCTGTTCCCCACCGCCGAGGGCTACCTGGCGCTGTTCGTCACCCACGACGGCTTCTGGAAGAAGTTCTCCACCGAGGCCGGCGTGACGGGCTTCGAGACGATGGCCGAACGCGCGGCCCGGCGCGAGGAGGTGCTCGCCGTGGTCACCGCGGCGCTCGCCGCCGACACCGCGCAGGGCTGGGAGACGCGGCTGAAGCGCCTCGGTGTCCCGGCGGCGAAGGTGCGGTCGCTGCCCGAGGCGCTGGACGCGACACCGGAGATGGTCGTGCGCGCCGGTGACTTCCGGCTGGTCGGCAGCCCGATCCTCGTCCACGGCTACGAGCCCGCCTACGGGCCGCCGCCGCGCCTGGGCGAGCACGGCGGCGAGCTGGACCAGCCGTAGTCCGCCGGTCCGGCGCGGCCGGCAACGGACCGGGCTCGTGACGGGCGGAACGTTCTGATGCTCGCCCCCCGCTACGACACCTGGACGGCGAGGAGACAGAGGTCGTCCTCCCGGCAGGCCGGCCCGGCGACGTCGGTGAGGACGCCGTCGCAGAGGTCGGCGAGACCGCCCAGCCCGCCGGCGCTGTGGCAGGCCGCGGCGCGGGTGAGTGTGTCGAGCCTGTCGGTGAGGGAGACCCCCCGTCTTTCCACGAGCCCGTCGGTGTAGAGCAGGAGCCGGGCGCCCGGCGGCAGGCTCAGGTCGGTCTGCCCGTAGGTGAGCGTCGGGGCGGCGCCGAGGATCGGGCCGTGGACGTCGTCGAGGTACTCGGGGCCGGCGCCGGTGAGCATCAGGGGAGGTGGGTGGCCGGCGCATGACCAGGTGAGCTGGTGAGTGGCCGGGTCGAGACGGGTCACGACGGCGGTGGCCGTGGTGCCGTCCGGCTCGGGAGCGAGGTTCCCCGACAGCTGGGTGGTGATGTCCGCCGGCGAATAGCCGGCGAGGGCGTAGGCACGGGTCGCGTGGCGCAGCTCGGCCATCGCGGCCACGGCGGGCAGCCCGTGGCCGGCGACGTCGCCGACGACCAGCAGGACCGCGCCGTCGGCGAGCAGGCACGCGTCGTACCAGTCACCGCCGACACGGGCACCTCGGGCGGCCGGCAGGTAGCGGGCGACGAGGGCCACGCCGGGCAGGCGCGGAAGACTCTGCGGAAGGATGGAACGCTGCAGCATGTCGACCATCGCGTGCCGCCACGTGACGTCGACGACGAGCCCGATCACCCGGGTCGCCTCGCCTGCGGAGCTGGCCACGATCCGGCCGAGTCCCTGTATCCACACCTGGGAGCCGTCCCGCCGCACCACGCGATACTCGGCCAGGTAGGAGCCACAGGCCGCTATCGCGTTGTCTACGGCCTCCTGCACCCCGGGGAGGTCGTCGGGATGGATGGTCGCGTAGAAGTCCGCCATCGTCTCACCGAACTCGTCGAGGCGCAGACCGTGCAGCTCGGCGGTGCGTCGGTCCCAGGTCAGCCTCCCGCTGACGATGTCCCGATCCCAGATGCCGACCTCGGCGTCGGCATGCGCGATGTCATCCGCCTGAGCCAGCGCCCAGCCGGCACCTGGCTCGATCGCCTCGATCCGGTCCACCACTGCACGGGCCCTACCCCAGCCCCCGCCCACACATGCCGACGTCAGCCGGCTGGAGCAGCACCCGGCGCGACATCCTCGGCGTCGACCCCACCCGACCCCCCATGACCCGATAGCAAGATCACAGAGGCTGGGTGGCGCCGCGGAATCCGCTGTGCGGAACACGGGACTAGCCGCGCATGGCGAGATTCCGGCTGATACTCGCCGCTGCGCGTCGCACCTGGTCGATGTGTCGTATCGAGACCCGCCCGGCGGCCGTGATGACGGCGACCGATGCGACGGCCTGCCCGTTCGGCCGGCGAATGGCGGCAGCGACGCAGCAGATTCCGCGGACAAGCATCTGGCTGTCCATGGCAACCCCGCGGTCGCGGATATCGGCGCGTGCCCGGCGCCACTCGGCCTCCGAGAACTGCGGAGGCCCGTCGAGGTCAGGCCGCTCCGCGAGAAGGACCTGCCCGGAGGCGGTCGCGGGCGGAGCGGAGCTGGTCGGGCTGAGGACCACACCATGGGCCGGGGCCAGCACACTGACTGCGTCGACCACGACAACGTCCGGGTCGTCACGGAGAACGGCGATGATGACCGTGGCGTCGGAGTCCCGAACCAGGTCGCGAACGGGTGTGTGGGACGCGCGAAGCAGCGGTGTGTGTGACGGCCGGACATTCCTCATCCGATGCACGGCCGGCCCGACGCGGTATGCCGAGTGCACCCGCTCGACCGCGCCGACCGCGACCAGCTGATCGAGCAGGCGATACGTGGTCGCCTTGGGCAGATCCGCCAGCCTCGCCAGCCGGGACAGCCCGGCCGTTCCCTCACCGGAGACGGCCTCCAGCAGCTGGAACGCGCGCTCAAGGACCCCTTGGCCGGATTTTCCCGCTGGCTCCTGGTCGCCATCGTCGCAACCCGCCGCCGGGGGCGCCGGGCTGGCCGGGTGACTGCCTGCGGGAGCTCTATCGGCGGTGACCGTGTCCTCACCCGTGATCGCCGTCATGTGCCCTCCGAACCAACTGGCTTCTGGTCGCCGCCGAACCGGCTCGCTCGGGCGGGCTGCCGCGCGGAGAAGACCACCGGCTGCGCCTCCCGGCATCCGCAGCTTTTCGGGCAAGGCGTCCGCGGTACGCCGCGGCGGAATCATATCCTCGCAATGACCGGTCCATTGAATGGACCGGGAACTGTTCTCCGCTGCCTTCTCCGTCCAGTCTCGGACTGTCAGGGCGGCCGGTCGCAGTGATTTCTTCGGGATCACTGTTTCTGCACGGTCGCGATGCGGAAGTCCGCTGATGCCGAGTGGAGGAACCATGCGGGGCCGAATGCGCGCAGGCCTGACCGCGGTCCTGGCCGCGGTGGCGCTCCTCATGCTGGTCGCGTGTGGCTCCTCGGACGAAAGCGGCAGCGGCGACGGCTCGTTTCTCGATCCCGGCTCGGACGGCGGTGTCTCGACCGATCCGGGAGCTGGCTCCGGCGACGGATCCACCTCCGCCTCGGGCGACGACGGCAGGACCTACACGCTCTCGGTCAGCACCGAGGGAGGCGAGGTCCTCGTCGAATCCTCCCGAGGGACGGTCCGGTGCCCGCCGAACTGCACGTTCCAGGTGGCGTCCGGGCGGCAGATAACACTTGTCGCGACGGAGCCCACCTCCGAGGTCTTCGGCCGGTGGGAGGTCACCGGCGCGGGGCGGGGCAGGGACACCTGTGCGGGCACACGATCCCTCTCGTGCACGATCACGATCACCGGTGATGTGACCGCGCTGGCCCGCTACGGCGCGCAGCCGGACCCGGTCACGGAGCCGGAGGACACCACGGGCCCGGACCAGGCGTCGACGTCCGGTTCCGATGCGAGCCAGGAGCCGGGGGCGTCAACGACGTCGCAGCATGGCTGACGGGAACCGGATCTTTCTCAGCTATGCGGAGGCCGACCGCGAGTGGGTGGCCGGCTACCTGACGCCCGCTCTCGGGCTGCGCGCCGACCAGGTGCTCACCGCCGACCAGTTTCCACCGGGCGAGCCGGTTGTCACCGCGTTCGAACAGGCGGTTCTCAGCAGCCGCGCCACCGTGGTGGTGCTGACTCCGGCGTACCTGACCGACAGATGGGCTCTGCTCGCGGAGCTGCTGGCTTCCTACCAGGACATCGCCGCCGCCGACAGTGCCGGTCCCAGTGCCCGGGTCGTCCCGGTGCTGCGGGAGCCGTGCGACATCCCGCTGCGCGTCGGCTTCCGGGTCCGGCTCGACTTCACCGATCGCGGCCGCTGGGAGGCACAGGCCGCCCGGCTGCGGGCGTTCCTCGCCCAGCCGGAGCCACCGGCGGCCGAGGAGATCCGCTGCCCCTACCCGGGCCTGGCTCCGTTCGGCCGAACGCACACCCGGTTCTTCCACGGTCGTGATCGCGAGATCTCCGACCTGCGTCGGCGCGTGCGGTCGCAACCGTTCACCCTGGTGGTCGGTCCGTCCGGCTCGGGTAAGTCATCGCTGGTCCTCGCCGGTCTGGTGCCCCGGCTCGGCGCAGACCCGGACCGGTGGCTGGTGCGGACGCTGCGGCCAGGCGCGGCGCCGATGTCAGCCCTCGCCGCGGCGCTGGAGCTCACGCGGCGGGGGCCAGCCGCGCAGCTGTCGGTACCGGCCGCCTCGGCGGTGGCAGGTCTGCTTGCCGGCCGGTTGCCCTCCGACGGTGAGGTGCTCTCCGACGGTGAGGTGCCCTCCGACGGCGAGGTGCCCTCCGACGGCGAGGTGCGGCCGGCGGGCCGGCTGCTGCTCGTCGTCGACCAGTTGGAGGAGGTGTTCGCCCAGGCACCGGCGGACGCCCGGGCCGCCTTCCTGGCCACGCTCGTCGAGCTGCGCGGCGTCGAGTCCTGCCGGGTGGTCGCGACGGTGCGGGCGGACTTCTACCCGGAGCTGATGACCAGCCCACTGTGGCCGCTCGACCTGGGCGAACGAGTCGAGATCGCGCCGCTGCGAGGGGCGCCGCTGCGTGAGGCGATCGTTCGGCCGGCCGGCGACGTCGGCGTCCACGTGGACCGGGGCCTGGTCGAACGCCTGATCGCCGACGCGGCGGACGAGCCGGGCTCGCTGCCGCTGGTGCAGGAGACGATGGCCACCCTGTGGGACGAGCGGGACCGCCGGCTGCTCACCCTCGCCGCCTACGATCAGCTGGGCACCGACGGGCGCGGGGGCCTCGCCGCCGTGCTCGCCATCCGCGCGGACGGGGTGCTGGCCGGGCTGACCCCGGCGCAGCGTGCCGTCGTCCGCCGGGTTCTGCTGCGCCTGGTCCAACCGGGCGACGGCCGTGGCGACACGCGCCGTCAGCAGCCGGTGTCCGCGCTGCGGGCTGTTGACGAGGATCCGGCGGTGTTCGATGTCGTCCTCGCCCGACTGCTCGATGCCCGGCTGCTGACGCCGAGTGGTGACAACAGCGGAGCGGAGCGGTGCGTCGACCTCGCGCACGAGGCCCTCATCGCGGGCTGGCCGATGCTGCGCCAGTGGATCGACACGGCCCGCCAGGACCTGCTCGTCGCGCGGGCGCTGGCCCGCGACGCCGAGCAGTGGTCGACCGGTGGCCGCGACGACAGCGACCTCTACCGGGGGGCTCGGCTCGCCGTCGCCGCGGACTGGGCCACGGCGAACAGCACGGAGCTCAACCGGCTCGAACGGGACTTCCTCCACGCCGGTCAGGCCCGCCAGGCCGGTGAGCTCGCGGCAGCGCGGCGCACCAACCGGCGGCTGCGCTGGTTCGCGCGGGGACTTGCCGCGTTCCTGACGCTGGCGATCGCCGCGTCGGGGCTGGCGGTCGCGCAGTCGGTGCGGGCTGGCAGGCAGGCCGATCTGGCCGCCGTGCAGAGCCGCGCGGCGCTGTCGCGCCAGCTCGCCGCCCAGGCGGTCGCGGCCCAGAGCAGCCAGGTCTCCCGAGCGCTCCTGCTCGCGGCCCAGGCCTCCCGCGTGGACGACACGGCCGAGGCGTACAGCGCGCTGCTGTCCACGCTGCAGAACAGTGACCCACGCCTGGTCAGCGTCCTCGCCGGCAGCGGCGCCGGCGGATCGGCCGGCGTCACCGGACCCGTCGGTGCCGGTGTGCCAGTCCGCGCGGTCGCGGTCAGCCCGGACGGGCGAACGGTGGCGACCGGCTCCGAGACGGGCACGGTGACCTGGTGGGACGCCGACCGTCAGCGCCCCGCGGGTGCCACGGCGAGCGACCAGCGAGACGCGATCCAGGCCCTGGCCTTCAGCCCGGACGGCCGGACTCTCGCCTCGGGCAGCCTCGACGGCACGACCCAGCTGTGGGACGTGGCCGGTGGGCGCCCGCTCGGACCGCCGCTGCGTGCCGCGCAGGACTCGGTGTGGGCCGTCGCGTTCGGCCCGGGCGGCGCCGTCCTGGCGGTCGGCGGCGGAGCCCGCGACGGCCAGAGCGCGGGTGGCCAGAGCGCGGGCGGGGTGGTCACGGTCTGGGATGTGGCCCGGCGCGCGCCGGTCGACTCCTTCGAGATGGCCGGCGGCAGGCCGGTGGCCGCCGTCGCGTTCAGTCGCGACGGCGCCGCGCTCAGCGCGGCCGGCCTGGACGGGGCGGCGAGCATCCGGGACCTGGCCTCGCACCGCACCCGGGTCGCCCAGCCCCCCGTGGGAAGCTTCACCGCGGCCGCGCTGGGGGCCGACGGACGGATGCTCGCGCTTGGCACCGGCACAGGCCTGGTCGAGATGTGGGACATCACGGCGGAGCGGCAGCTGCTGCCCCTGCGTGCCGACCATCTGGACCTGGTGGAGGACGTCGCGGTCAGCTCCGACGGCCGGCTCGTCGCCGCCGGCGGCGTGAACCACACGGTCGTCGTCTGGGACACCACCACCGGCAGCATGGTCGGCGACCCGCTGCGCGGGCACGCGGCAGGCCTGGAGTCGGTCGCCTTCGGCCCGGACGGGCGCACCGTCGTCTCGGGGGACGGGGGCGGCAGCGCGATCCACTGGGACCTCACCGGCCGGCCGGGCGGGCGGGCACCGCTGACCGGCCACCGGGCAGCGGTGTGGGGCCTGTCCGCGAGCCCGGACGGGCGCCTGCTCGCCACCTCCTCCGACGACGGCACCGTCATGCTCTGGGACGTCCGCGGTGGACGTGGGCGCGCCGTGTTCCACGGCAGCGGGCAGACGCAGGCGCTGGCGTTCACGCCGGACGGCCGCTGGCTGGCTGTCGGCCAGGGCGGAGCCGTCGCCCTGTGGGAGGTGGCGGGCGACCACACGGTCCGAGCGCTGCCGACGGGGACGACGGCGGGCACGACGGCCCTCGCCGTCGGCCCGGACGGCCGCTGGCTCGCGGCGGGCACCAGCGACCGCGCCGTACTGCTGTGGGATCTGTCCGAGGCCCACCCCGTCGGCCGGCGCCTGCCCCCGCACACCGGCATGGTCACCGGGCTGGCGTTCAGCCCCGACGGGCGCATGGTGGCCTCCACCGGTCTGGACGGCATCGTCGCGCTGTGGGACGTCGGCGCCGGCCGGTCCGCCGGCACGTTGGGCGGTGTGGGTGATGCCAGCCTGCAGAGCCTCGCCTTCGACCCGGCCGGTCGGATCCTCGTGACCGGCGACGAGCACGGCACCATCAGCAGCTGGGACGTGGCCCGCCGGCAGCCCCGGCAGAGCGCGCTCGCGGCGCACTCGGGGCCGGTGTACGGCGTCGCCATCAGCTCTGACGGGCGCACCGCCGCGACCGGCGGTGGGGACGGTCTGATCGTGCTGTGGCGGCGCGACGACGCGGGCCGATGGTCCCGCCTCGACGAGCCGCTGCGGGGGCACACCGGCGCGGTCACCAACGTCGTGTTCGGTCCCGACGGCCGCACCCTCGTCTCGGCGAGCTTCGACGGCACGGCCCGCCAGTGGGACGTCGATCCCGAGTCGTGGCGGCGGCGCGCCTGCGCGATCGCCAACCGCGACCTGACCCGCACAGAATGGAGCCAGTTCGTGGGCGAGAACCTCAGCTACGAGTCGACCTGCGGGTTCACCCGGTGACCCGGCCGACCTCGGAGGGCACAGGGAGCGCGGGGAGCGTCCAGGGTGCGGCCGGTGCGCCGGACCTCCCGTACGACGTGTTCGTCAGCTACCGGCACCGGGAGCCGGCGCTGTCCTGGGTTCGCCACCGGCTGGTTCCCGGCCTGCGGCAGCGGGGCCTGCGGGTCTGCCTCGACGTGGACTCGTTCCGCCTCGGCGCACCGCTGGTCCTGGAGATGGAGCGCGCGGTGGTCGAAAGCCGGTGCACCCTGGCCGTCCTCACGCCCGCCTACCTGGACGGCACCTTCACCGAGCTGGAGAACGTGCTCGCCGAGCATCTGGGCCTGGAGACGGCGCAGCGGAGGCTGATCATGGTTCTGCGTGAGCCCTGCGAGCCGAAGCTGCGGCTGCGGGCCCGGATGTGGCTCGACCTCACCGCCGACGACGAGCTCGAGGCAGGCTGCGACCGCCTGGCGGGTGAGATTCGCTCCCTGCAGCCGCCACCGCGGTAGGTCCTGGCCGTGGCCGCGCGGTTCCGGGCGAGTACGACGGGCCGGGGCGCGGCCGGCCGGCGCTCAGGCGCTCTGGCGCTGGAAGACCCGGGTTCCCCACAGCGCCAGCAGACCTGTCAGGGCAACGGCGACCAGCGTGCCCACCCACACGTGCTGGTCGCCGAAGTCGCCGCGGAACAGCGCGCGGCTGGCGTCGACGATGTAGCTCAGTGGGTTGGCCTGGGAGGTGTGCCGCAGCCACGCCGGCGCCAGCGACATCGGCAGCAGCACCCCGGACAGCAGCAGCAGCGGCAGCGAGACGCCCTGCACGAACGGGGCGAACGCGTCCTCGTCCTTCAGGATCAGGCCCATCGCGTAGGACGCGGCCGAGATACCCAGGCCCAGCAGGCAGACGAGGACGAGCGTCGACGCGACGCCGCTCCACGAGGCGCGCAGCCCGAACGGCAGGGCGACGACGACCAGCAGCAGGGCCTGGACGGCCGTCACGACCATGTTGCTCAGGGTCCGGCCGAGGATGAGGGAGGCGCGGCTGGCGGGGGTGACCCGCTGGCGTTCGATCACGCCTTCGCGCAGCTCCTGGATGATGCCGAAACCGGCGAAACCCGCACCGAAGATCGTCAGCTGGAGCAGCAGGCCCGGGACGAACACCCGCCAGGCGTCGTCGCCGCCGAGGCCGCCGCCGGTGACGTTCTTCAGCAGCGGGCCGAACAACACCAGGTAGATGATCGGCTGGGTCAGGCCGAAGAACACCCACACCGGATTGCGCAGCAGGACGCGCATCTGCCGCTGGAAGACGACCCAGATCTCGGTTCGCATCAGGCCGCCGCCTCATCGCGCAGGGTCCGGCCGGTCAGGGTCAGGAAGACGTCGTCGAGCGTGGGCCGCTCGACGCTGATCGAGGTCGGGCTCAGGCCGGCGGCGTCCAGACCGCGCAGGATCGGCGCGACGGCGACCGTGCCGTCGTCGACCGTCACGTGCAGCCCGGCATCGGTGGCGACCAGGTCGCGGATCGGATGCGCCTCCTTCACCACCGCCTCGGCGCGGTCGCGGGCCTGCAGGTCGGGCAGGCCGAGCCGGACGACGTCACCGGCGACCCGGGACTTGAGCGCGGCCGGCGTGTCGTTCGCGACGATGAGGCCGCCGTCCATGACCAGGATGCGGTCGGCGAGCGCGTCGGCCTCGTCGAGGTAGTGGGTGGTCAGAACGACTGTCACTCCGGCGTCGTCGCGCAGGGAGCGGATATGCGTCCACAGGTTCGCTCGGCTCTGTGGGTCGAGCCCCGCGGTCGGCTCGTCGAGGAACACCAGCCGCGGCCGGTGCATCAGGCCGATCGCCACGTCGAAGCGGCGCCGCTGACCACCGGACAGCTCCAGCAGCGCGCGGCCCTCCAGACCGGCGAGGTCGAGCCGCGGGGCGAGCTCCGCGACACGGTCCCGCGCATCCGCCGCGGACATGCCCTGCAGCCGGGCCTGGGTGACGAGCTCCTCGCCGACCCGCAGCCCCGCGCTGGGCGCGGCGCCCACCTGCGCGACGTAGCCGATGCGGCGCCGCACCTCCCGGGCCTGGCGGACCAGATCCAGGCCGGCGACCGTCGCTGTGCCCGAGCTCGGGAGAAGCAACGTGGTGAGCATGCGCAGGGTGGTGGTCTTGCCGGCGCCGTTGGGACCGAGCAGACCGACGATCTCGCCTGCGCGGACGTCGAGGTCGATGCCGCGGACGGCGTCGAGGGGACCGGTCTTCGTCTTGAAGGTGCGGGTGAGGCTCCGCGCCTGAATCAGATCATCCGCTGCCACGGGCGCAGCATCACACAGGGGCCGACGATTAGTCAAACTTGAGTAAATGGAGCCTCGTCATTGCCGGAGGTGGCCGGACTGTCGGGGAGCGGGCCCGGACCGGTGGCGCGGTCGGGCCCGGGGGCGGAGAAGCCGGGATCGCCGACGAAGCAGTACGCGCCGGCGCGGATCCTGCGGATGAACTGGCGGGCCCAGGTGATCTCGGCGCGGATCCGGCCGGTGGTGAAGTCGAAGATCTCGCGGACGTGCTCGGGGATCCCGCCGTCGGCACCGGTGGCCCCGTCGGCGATGGAGCCGCGGGTGAACGCGGCCTCGGCCAGCTCCGACTCCAGGGCGGTGACGCGCGACTGCAACGCCCGGACGAGCTCGTCGCGTGGCATGAAGAGCATCAGGCACAGGGCGGGGATCAGCGGTTCCGCCGGGCGGCGCACCGTCCACCACGCCTCCCGCAACAGCAGGGTGAACTCCTTCTCGCCCTCCGGGGTGAGGACGTAGGCCGTCCGCTCCGGCCGGTTGCTCTCGCTGTCCCGCGCGTGCACCGCGATGCACCCGTCCCGTTCCAGGGTTCGGATCGCGCCGTAGACCGAGCCGGGACGGACGTTGGCCACCTCCTCGAGCCGCCAGGTCACCAGTTCGCGGCGCACGTGGTAGCCGTGCACGGGCTGCATGATCCGGATCGCACCGAGAACGAGCAGGCGGGTCGCTGAGGACATCAGCCCATGCTAGTCAATCTTGACTGAGTCACGGACCGCGTTCCGGCCGGTGCGCCCGACGCGCCGCCCGCCGCCGTGCGCGGCGCGTCGGTGGAGACCTCCGCGCCTGCGCCGGGCGGGACGTCACTCGTACCGGACGACCGCCGAGGCCGAGTCCGGGACGCCCTGGCAGGTGAGAACGTAGCCCTCCTCGATCTCCTCCTCGGTGAGGGCCTCGTTGACGCGCATGGTCGCCGTGCCCTCCACCAGCTTGGCGATACAGGTGGCGCAGGTGCCGGACTCGCAGGAGAACGGCGGGGTGAGCCCGCCGCGCCGGGCGCTCTCCAGGAAGGTCTCACCGGGCCGCCGGGGCACCGAGATCTTCTTGTTGCGCAGGATGATGGTGACGGTGCCCTCGATCTCCACCTCGGCGCTCGCCGCCCCGTCGCCCTCGGCGTCGTCGCCTTCGGGGGCGATCACCGCGGCGGCGCCGAAGCGCTCGGTGAAGACCTTGCCCGGGCCGGGAAAGGCGTTCTCGACGAGGTCCATGAACGGCTCGGGGCCGCACACGTAGACGTCGGCGTCGGTGTCGGTGCCGACGAAGGCCAGCACGGCGGCGGCGTCGAGATAGCCGCTGTCGCTGTCGAGGTGACGCACCACGGTGAGCCGGTCGGGATACCGCGCGACCAGGTCGGCCAGGGCGGCCTCGAAAATCATCGAGGGCGCGTCCCGGTCGGCGCACAGCAGCCGGACCTCACGCTTCGTGCTGGCGAGAGCGCTTTTCGCCAGCGAGATGACCGGCGTGATGCCGCTGCCGCCGCAGAATCCCAGCAGCGGGGCGTCGTTGTCCTGCAGGCAGAACACGCCGAACGGCCGGGTGATCTCGACTTCGTCACCCGCGGCGACATTGTCGATGAGCCAGTTGGAGACCCGCCCGCCGGCCACCCGCTTGACGGTCGTCATCAGCTCGGTGTCGGTCTCGGGCGCGCTGGACATCGAATAGGAGCGCAGCAGTTCCTCGCCGTCGATCTCGACCCGGAACGTGCAGAACTGGCCGGCACGGTAGGTGAACGGACCACTGCTCGGAGCGAGGACGAAGGTGCGGGTGTCGGCGGTCTCGCGGATGATCCGGGTGACGGTCGCCCTCTGGAACAGAGGGGGTCTCGGCATCTACGGCCTCCTTCTGGTATGAAGATTCTACTGAGGTGAGAATATAATTTCCGGGAGTGGGAGGGGAGCCTTCCACCGGCGTCTCGGACGTGCTGCTGGCAGCGTGGTGACCATTCGTTTCGATCCGCGTGATGACCGTTCGAAAGGAGCGGCGATGAGTGATCAAGCCGCGCTCGTCTTCGAGGAACGGCAGTACAGCCTGGCACATCTTGAGGCGCTGACCGACGGGATGGCGGGAGCACTGGCGAAGCACGGGGTCCGGGCCGGTGAGCGGGTGGCGCTCATGGCCTCGAACCGACCCGAGTTCGTGCTCGCCGTCCGGGCGGCCTGGCGTCTGGGAGCCGCCATCGTAGCGCTGAGCCCCTCCTGGAAGCAGGCCGAGATCGAGCACGCGCTGGCCATCACCGGTGCCCGCCTGGCCGTCGGTGACCAGGAGCTGCTCGGGAACCTGCTGCCGATGTGGCACCTGGACGAGCCGATCCCCACCGGCGGCGGGCCGTTCCCGGCCACCGACCCGGACGCGGACGCGCTGCTGGTCTTCAGCTCGGGCACCACCGGCCTGCCCAAGGCGGTCCGGCACACGGCGAGATCCTTCGCCACCGCCGTCGGGCAGTGGCGCGACGTGCTGGGCCTGACCGGCGCCGACCGCATCCAGGTGACCACCCCGCCGTCACACATCCTGGGCATCCTCAACATCGTCACCGCGCTGGAGACCGGCGCCTGGTTACGCCTGCACCGCCGCTTCGACCTGGACCTGGTGCTGCGCTCGATCGAGCACGACCGGATCACCGTGGAGATGGCTGTCGCGCCGATCGCGCTGGCGATGGCCTCGCACCCGGCGCTGGAGTCCTACGACCTGTCGTCGCTGCGCTACATCATGTGGGGCGCCACCCCGGTCACCGCCAGCGTCGCCGAGACGGTCACCCGCCGCACCGGCGTCGGCTGGGTGCCCGCCTACGGGGCCAGCGAGCTGCCCGTCATCGCCTGCAACCCGCTGGCCGGCGCCCGGCTCGACAGCGTCGGGAAGGCCGCCCCCGGGGTGACCCTGCGCGTGGTCTCCCTGGAGACCGGCGCCGTGCTCGGCCCCGGCGAGACCGGCGAGATCCAGGCCCGCTCCGACTCGCTGATGGCCGGCTACCTGCCCGCCGAGGCCACCGAGGACGCCTTCGCCGACGGCTGGTACCGCACCGGTGACGTCGGTGAGATCGACGCCGACGGGTGGCTGCGGCTGACCGACCGGGTCCGGGAGATGGTCAAGGTCCGCGGGTTCCAGGTCGCCCCCGCCGAGGTCGAGGGCGTCCTGCACGGCCACCCGGCGGTGGCCGACTGCGCGGTGTTCGGCATCCCCGACCCCGCCGACGGCGAGGCCCTGATCGCGGCGGTGACGGTCGCGGCCGGGACAGCTGCGGCCGGGACGACGAGTGCCCCGGTGGACGCCGACGCGCTCGTCGCCTGGGTGGGCGAGCGGCTCGCCTCCTACAAGCGGCCACGCACGGTCGTGTTCGTCGACGACATCCCCCGCCTGCCGTCCGGCAAGGTACTGCGGCGAGTTCTCAAGGAGCGCTATGGACGTACGTCTGACCACTGAGCAACGCGACCTGCGGGACGCGGCCGCGCGGCTCGCCGACGACCTCGGCCCCGGATCCGTGCTGGATCTCGACGACGGCGAGCGCGTCGAGCGGCTGGAGAAGGCGGTCGCTGCCACCGGCTGGCGGTCGCTGCGCTCCGACGGCGCCTCCGGGGTGGAGGTCGCCCTCGTCGTCGAGGAGTTCGCCCGCGGGCTGGTCGACGTCCCGCTGCTCGGGCCGCTGCTCGCCGACGACCTGCGCGCGCGGCTCGGGGACGAGGCCGAGGCGGCCGAGCCGGTGGCGCTCGCTGTAGGCGACGAGGCGGTCGACGCCCGCGGTCTGCGTGGCGCGCTCGGCCTGCGCGCGGCCGGCGACGGCGGCACGGTCGGTGTCGGCGGTGCCGGCGGCACGGTCGGCACGGTCGGTGTCGGCGAGCCCGTGTTCGGGATCGACCTGACCCGGACCAACGCCGCGGCCAGCGGGCCCTTCGAGCCGGTCGGCGAGGTCTCCGCGGATGCCGCGCTGCGCTGGCACGCGCTGGCGCTCACCGTGACGACCGCCGACATCCTGGGCGCGGCCCGCGGCGCGTACGCGCTGGCGTGCGACTACGCCAAGGTGCGCTCGCAGTACGGCCGCACCATCGGCTCGTTCCAGGCCATCGCCCACCTGCTCGCCGAGAGCCTCGCGCTGATCGAGGGCTCGGTGAGCGTGCTGCGCTACGCGGCGTGGGCCGTCGACGAGCTGGAGCCCGCCGAGGCGGTTCGCGCCGGCCAGGTCGCCAAGGTCTACACCGCCCGGGCGGCGCAGACCATCTGCGAGACGTCCGTGCAGGTCCACGGCGGTATCGGCAACACCTGGGAGTGCCTGGCCCACGTCTTCCTGCGGCGCGTGCTGACATCCGGCGCGCTGTTCCCGGTTTCTCTGGAGGAGATCGACCTTGGACTTTCGTGATTCGCCGGAGGAGGCCGCGTTCCGCGCGCGGCTGCAGGCGTGGCTGGCCGAGAACGCGAAGAAGTTCCCCACCTCGGGCGACGAGTACTGGGCGAAGGCGGGGGAGTGGCATCAGGCCCTGCACGCCGCCGGGTTCTTCGGGAGCACCTGGCCGAAGGCGTACGGGGGGCAGGAGCTGCCGGCCGTCTACGACGTGATCGTCGACGAGGAGCTGGCCCGCGCCGGCGCCCCGGCCCGGCCGAGCCTGGGCTACCTGGTGATCGGCCTGGGCCGGCACGGCAGCGAGGCGCTGCGCCAGCGGTTCCTGCCCGGGATGATCAACGGCACCGAGCGCTGGTGCCAGGGCTTCAGCGAGCCCGGCGCGGGCTCCGACCTGGCCTCGCTGACCACCACGGCCACCCTGGAGGGCGACCACTACGTCCTGCACGGCCACAAGATCTGGACGAGCTACTCCGACGAGGCCGACTGGTGCCTGGTGCTCGCCCGCACCGACCCGGCCGCGCCGCGGCACAAGGGCATCTCCGGGTTCATCGTGTCGATGCACCAGCCCGGCATCGAGCAGCGCCCGCTGCCGATGATGAACGGGGTGACCAAGGAGTTCGGCCAGGTCCTGTTCGACGGGGCGACGGTGCCGGTCGACCAGATGGTCGGCGCGCCCGGCGAGGGCTGGAAGCTGGCGATGACCGTCGTCGGGCACGAGCGGGAGCCCTCGACGCTCGGCTTCACCGCGCGGTACGGCAAGACCGTCCGCAACCTGGCGGCGACCCTCGACGGGCCGCCGTCGGACGAGCTGCGCTGGGCCGCGGTGCAGACCGAGATGCTCCGGCTGCACGTGCGCCGGCGGCTGTCCGAGCAGCTCGACGAGGTCAGCCACGGTCCGGACGGATCCCTGGACAAGCTGCTGATGACCTGGGTCGAGCAGTCGGTCGGGCACGCCTGCCTCGCCTCGGGCGGCACCCGTGACCCCGAGCTGCTGAGCACCTATCTGTACAGCCGCGCGCAGAGCGTCATGGGCGGCACGTCGCAGATCCAGAAGAACATCATCGCGGGACGGATCATCGGCCTCGAGGTCTGAGCCCGGGCCGGGCGAGTCCCGGCCTGGCCTGGCCTGGCCCGGGCCGGGACCTGCGTGGAACCGGCGAGGCCGGTCATCCCGATGCGGCGGCGACCGCCGGGTGGGATGACCGGCCTCGGCCGGGTGCCTGCTACTTGGGCGGGAAGCGCAGCGCGCCGTCGAGGCGGATGACCTCGCCGTTGAGGTAGTCGTTGGTGATGAGCTGCTCGGCGAGCGAGCCGTACTCGACCGACTGGCCCATCCGCTTCGGGAACGGGACCTGCGGGCCCCAGTAGGCCTCCAGCTTGTCGGCGGCCTTGCCGTAGGCCGGGGTGTTGATTGTGCCCGGCGCGATCGCGTTCACCCGGATGCCCAGCGGCGACAGGTCACGCGCGGCGACCAGCGTCATGGAGATGACGCCGCCCTTGGCGGCGGCGTACGCGATCTGGCCGATCTGGCCCTCGAAGCCGGCGATCGAGGCGGTGTTGACGATGGCGCCCCGGGCGCCGCCTTCCAGCGGCTCCTCCTGTGCGATGGCCGCGGCCACCAGCCGGGTCACGTTGAACACCGAGGTGAGGTAGTACGTGATGGTCGTGGTGAAGGCGTCCAGGGCGTGCGGCGTGCCGTCCTTGCCGACGAGGCGCCCACCGGCGGCCGGGCCGCCGTGGGTGTCGACCGAGATCCGCAGCGGGCCGAGCGCCTTGGCCTCGGCGATCGCGGCGAGGATGTCCTCCTCCGAGGTGGCGTCGGTGCGGACGTAGCGAATGCCCAGCTCGGACTCGAGGGCCTTGCCCTTCTCGTCCGCGACGTCGGCCACCACGACCTTCGCGCCCGCGGCGTGCAGGCGGCGGACGGTGGCCTCGCCCAGGCCGCCGGTCCCACCGACGACGAGCGCGGAGTTTCCGCTGATCTCCATTAAGCTTTCCCTCTCTTGCTAGTCAAGCTCTCGCTCTGGAAGACTAACATTCTCATGAATGCGATCCCGATCAGAAATATCGCGTCTTCCGCTGGCTGCCGACCCCGGTTCACGCGGGTTGGCGATCAGACCCGGGGTGCCGGAACAGCCGGCCACGGCACGTGTGCCAGGCGGCGGGCCGATGGATCCCCCGGCGGTCCCCGATGAACATTCTGGAGAATGTCGCCGCCGCGCGCGCTGGTTCACTGCGCGCTGTCGGGCGGTTGCTCAGCATGGCCGAGGGCGCCGGCCGCGGCGAGCTGCTGGCGGTGCTCGAACCGGCCCCGATCCGGGTGCTGGGAGTGACCGGTCCGCCCGGCGCCGGCAAGTCGACCACCATCGGCGCGCTGGTCGGCGCCTACCGGGAACGCGGGCTGCGGGTGGCGGTGCTCGCGGTCGACCCGTCCTCGCCGTACAGCGGCGGCGCGCTGCTGGGCGACCGCATCCGGATGGCGGCGCACACGACCGACCCGGGGGTGCTGATCCGTTCGCTGGCGGCCCGGGGCCACCTGGGCGGGCTGTCCGCGGCCGTGCCGGCGGCGGTCCGGGTGCTCGCCGCGCTCGGCTATGACCTGGTGCTGCTGGAGACCGTGGGCGTGGGCCAGTCCGAGATCGAGATCGCCGCGGTCGCGGACCCGACCCTCGTCGTGCTGACACCGGGCGCGGGGGACGCCGTCCAGGCCGCCAAGGCCGGCCTGCTGGAGGTCGCCGACCTGCTCGTGGTCAACAAGGCGGACCGCGACGGTGCCGAGCAGACCGTGCGCGAGCTGCGCCAGGAGACGGATGTGCCGGTGCTGACGCTGGTCGCCTCGCGGGGGGAGGGGCTGCCCGCCCTCCTCGACGCGATCGACGCCCACCACCGGGCGGACACGGTGGCCCGCCGGACGGCCCGGGCGCACGCCCAGATCCTGTCCCTGGCGCAGAGCCGCCTGCGTGAGCATCCCGACCTGGCGGCCCTGGCCGCCGACGTCGCGCAGGGCCGGCGCGACCCCTACACCGCCGCCGAGCTGCTGCTGGGCGGCACCGAGGACGCGCGCACCGAGGACGCGCGCACCGAGGACGCGCGCGCTGCGGGTGTGCTCAGGCCTGGCTCGTAGCCGAGCCCGTCACCGCGCCCGGCCCGGCGAAGCCGGAGAAGCAGAACTCCCAGGCCTCGTCGACGGTGATGGGATGAGCGTTCTCACTCGCGGCGACGCCGTTGGACTGGGAGAGGAACATGGCGGTCTGCATCACCATCGCGGCCGCCCGGCGGGGCCGTAGGCCGGTACGCAGCTGACCGGCTTCCGCCGCCCGGGTCATCATCTCGGTGATGAGGGTGAGCAGCGGCGCGTGCGCCACCCGGACCTCGGCCGGATGCGACACCAGCAGCTGGGGGGCGAAGTCCGTGAACAGCGGCCGGCGCTGCCGGGCCTGGTCGGTGTGGCTCTGCTCGAACAGCAGCCGGACGGCGATCTGCAGCTGGCCGACGGGGTCGGGCTCGGTCTCGGTGGCGGCGCGGATCTCCTCGGCCGACTCGCTCAGCGCGTTCTCGAACAGGGCGAGCAGCAGTTCGTGCTTGCCGCTGAAGTGCTGGTAGAAGCTGCGCAGCGACTGGCGGGACCGGTCGACGACCTCCTGGACGGTGAGGTCGAGGGAGCCCTTCTCGGCGATGATCGCCTGGGCGGCGTCCAGGAACTGGACCACCCGCTGCTCGGCCCGGATCTTGGCGGCCCGGGTCGAGCGTTCGACGGCACGCTGCTTCCAGGCAGGCTCTTCCTTCGTCGTGCTCACGGGCAGCTCCGTCTTCTGGGCCATGTATCAGAACGTACTGCACTGGCGCTACAACATTCGGCCAACCGCGGCTGGTAGCCGCACCACAGAGGTGGGAGATGCTGGTTTCGGATGTCGAGAATGTTATTCTCGCACCGGGACGGCCGGGCTGGCTACCGGCGGGCCGGCGTTGGGTGGAACCTGCGACCCGACTCTGGGATGTTGGGAGATCCGAGGCGGTCCAGCGGGCGTCGGAGTGGGTGACGGAGCGGATGACGGGGGCGGCCGAGGCTGGCCGTACCTGGTACATCCGGGTTCGGGCGGGTCGTACGCTCACCTGAACCTCGAAGTCGTCTTGATGGTTCGAGCGCTGCCTGAACTGCGTGCTCGGGCTGCCCCGGAACTGAGGAGCCTGGTGTGTACATCAACTACGAAGTCGCCGACCGGATCGCGACGATTAGCCTCAACCGGCCCGATGTCGCGAACGCACAGAACATGGAGCTCCTGGAGGAGCTCGACGCGGCCTGGACGAAGGCCGCGTCGGACAACGACGTCGCGGTGATCGTGCTGCGCGGGGAAGGCAGGCACTTCTCCGCGGGGCACGACCTGAAGTCCAGCTCACCCGGCCCGGACAAGATCACCCTGGAGTGGATCTACCAGGTGGAGGCGCGGCGGTACCTGGAGTTCTCGCTGCGGTGGCGCAACGTCCCGAAGCCGTCGATCGCCGCGGTGCAGGGCCGGTGCATCGCCGGCGGCCTGCTGCTGGCCTGGCCCTGTGACCTCATCGTGGCCGCCGAGGACGCGCTGTTCTCGGACCCCGTGGTGGCCATGGGCATCGGCGGCGTCGAGTACCACGGGCACACCTGGGAGCTGGGGCCCCGCAAGGCCAAGGAGATCCTGTTCACCGGGCGCGCGGTCACCGCCACCGAGGCGGAGCAGATCGGCATGGTGAACAAGGTGGTGCCCCGCGAGGAGCTCGACGCGCAGACCCGGGCGCTCGCCGCGCACATCGCCACGATGCCGAGCTTCGGGCTGCGCCAGGCCAAGCGGGCGGTCAACCAGACCCTCGACGTGCAGGGCTTCTACGCGGCGATCCAGTCCGTGTTCGACATCCACCAGACCGGGCACGGCAACGCGCTGAGCGTCAGCGGCTGGCCGGTCCTGGTCAACCTTGACCAGATGAAGTCCGCGATCAAGCAGGCGAACTAGGGTCCTGCCCGGGCCTGGATCCTGCCCGGTCCGTCCGGCTCGATCCCGCCTGTCCTGCTCCATCCCGCACCGCACCAGTGCGACGCGTCATCCGACGGCGTCGGCCGAGTTGGAGGAGGCGCCATGACCGCAACGGACGAGCGGGAGCTGCCCGGGCCCGCGGCGGGCGGCCGGCGCCCCCTCGAAGGGCTCGTCGTCGTCGGACTGGAGCAGGCCGTCGCGGCCCCGATCGCGACCCGGCACCTGGCCGACATGGGCGCGCGGGTGGTGAAGGTCGAGAACCCGCGCGGCGGCGACTTCGCGCGCCACTACGACGACGCGCTGAACGGCATGGCGGCGCACTTCGTGTGGTGCAACCGGGGCAAGGAGTCGGTGAGCCTCAACTGGACGGACCCACGCGGAGCCGAGGTGCTGGAACGGCTGCTGAGCCGCGCCGACATCCTCATCCAGAACCTCGGCCCGGGTGCGGCGAGCCGCCGGGGCGTCGCCGCCGAGCAGGCGTGCGCCCGCCACCCGCGGCTGATCGCGGTCGACATCTCCGGCTACGGCGAGGGCGGCCCGCTGTCCCACAAGCGGGCCTACGACCTGCTGGTCCAGTCCGAGGGCGGCTCCTGCGCGGTGACCGGTGAGCCGGGCCGGCCGGCCAAGGCGGGCATCCCGCTGGTCGACCTCGCGACCGGCATGTACGCGTTGAGCTCCGTGCTGGCGGCCCTGCACGCCCGGGCGGCGACCGGGCGCGGCTCCGCGATCGCGATCAGCCTGTTCGACGTCGTCGCCGAGTGGATGGGGTACCCGCTCAACTACACCCAGGGGAGCGGCGTGGAGCAGGAGCCGGCCGGGGTCGGCTCGCCGGCTGTCGCGCCGTACGGCGCCTACCTGACGGCGGACGGTCAGACCGTCGTGCTGGGAACCACGAACGACCGTGAGTGGCAGCGGCTGGCCCGCCAGGTCCTCGACCGCCCCGACCTGGCCGACGACCCGGCCTTCGCCGGCAACGCCGACCGGGTCCGGGAGCGGGCCCAGCTGGACGAGGTGATCGCGGCCTGGGCGAAGGGCGTCACCCTGGACCGCGCGCAGCAGATCCTGGACGACGCGGAGCTCGGCAACGCCCGGCTCAACGGGGTGCAGGACGTCCTCGACCACCCGCACCTGGCCGCGCGGGACCGCTGGCGCGAGATCGACACCCCCACCGGCCCCACCCGCGCGCTGCTGCCGCCCCCGATCGCGGCCGAGTGGGCCCCGCCGATGGGCGCCGTGCCCGCGCTCGGCGCGCACACCGACTCCGTCCTGGCCGAGCTCGGGTACGCCCCGGAGGAGATCACCGCGCTGCGCCAGGACCGAGTGGTCTGACGCCGGGCCCGGCGGGCGCTCGGGACGACCGCGCCGGGGGACTTCCACACGGCGGACTTCTGCGGGAGACTTCGGCAGGGACCGCCGAGTTCGGAAGATCGTATACGGACGGGTGTGCGGTCAGGAATGCGGTCGACTTAATAGAAACCACCTTGTGCGACTGCCCCATAATGTGGCTAACATCATGCTCCGTCATGTGGGTATGAAGATCCGCGTATGTGGGGAGTGTCGGAGCCGTGCTTTTTGGCATCGCTGGGCGCCCCCTCTCGCTCGTCCAGCCTGGGGGAAAGATGCGCACGGGTGGTTTACGGTGCCTGTTATGCGCGGCGGTGGCGGTTCTGCTCGCGGGCGTGTCGGGCTGTGCCGCGCAGTCGGGGTCGCCGGAGGCCACCGCCGCCGCCTGTGACAGCCCCGGCGTCACGGCCGACCAGGTCCGGCTCGGCCTCGTGGTCTCCGACTCCGGCACCGGCTCCCTCGCGTTCTCCTCCGCACGCGCCGGCGTGGACGCCCGTCTCGGCCTCGCCAACGCCGAGGGCGGCGTGCACGGGCGCAAGGTCGTCTACGACTGGGAGGACGACAAGGCCTCCCAGAGCGACAACGCCCAGGTCGTCCGGGACCTCGTGGCCGGAGACTCCGTGTTCGGCATCCTGTCCGTCAGCATCGCGCTCGGCGGTTCGCTGGACGAGACGGAGAAGCAGGGCGTTCCCGTCGTCGGGCTCGCGGTGGAAAGCTGGGCCCGCTACCAGAACCTCTTCGCCTACGCCTACCAGACCTCCCCCCTGACCGTGGGCCGCTACATCCAGGCCGCGGGTGGCAAGAAGGTCGGCATCCTGGTCACCGGCTCGCAGGACTCCGTCCTGTCGACCACCAACCTCTACCGGGACGCGTTCCGCCAGATCGGCCTCGACAGCACGGACGTCGTGTCCTTCGCCAGCGCCAGCACGAGCCCGCTGCGGGCCGCCCAACAGCTGGCCGCGGCCGGCGCCGACTCCCTGCTGGGCTTCACCTCCGCCGAGGACATGGCCGCCGTGATCGGCGCCGCCCGCCAGGCGAACCTCAACCTCGCCGCGAGCGTCTCGCTCAGCGGCTACGCCCGTTCCACCCTGTCGTCGCTGGGGCGCGGGCTGGCCGGGGTCTCCATTCCCGTGTACTTCCGGCCCTTCGAGGCCGGTGGCGCCGACCTCGATCGTTACGTCGCCGCCATGATCAAGTACTCGCCCGAGACCACGCAGCCCCAGCAGGAGTTCGCCATGTACGGCTACCTGTGGGCCGACATGTTCCTGCGCGGTCTTGAGGTGGCCGGTGACTGCCCGACCCGGAACACGTTCATGACCGGCCTGCGCCAGCAGCGCAGCTACGACGCCGACGGCCTGCTCGCACCGATCAACCTGGGCACCAACGCGCAGAACCCGCTCGGCTGCTACGCCTTCGTGAAGGTCAACCCCGCCGGCACCGCGTTCGACGTGGCCCGCGAACGTCTCTGCGAGGACGGCACCAGCGGCTGACCCGCGTCCGCGGCACCGTCGGCGCATCACCGCCGGCGGTGCCGTCAGCGCTGTCAGGCGGTGCCGTCAGCGCGCTGTCAGAGGTTGATCAGGCGCGGGGCCTGGCCCTGCTCGCGGAGGTGCGCGCCGGCCTGGCGGGTGAGGTCGCGCGCACTGCCGAGCAGCCCGTCGAGGGTGAGCGCGCGCCGCAGGTGATGGTGGAAGTCGTGCTCGGCGGTGAAGCCGATGCCGGCCAGGACCTGCTGGCAGTTGCGGGCGGCGTCCAGGGCGGCCCGGCCGGCCGCGGCCTTGGCGAGCAGGCAGGTGAACGGCTCCGGCGACGCGGTGGCGGCGTTCAGGGTGGCCTCGGCGCCTTCGAGCGCGACGAGGGTCTCGGCGAGCCGGTGGCGGACCGCCTGGAACGACGCGATGGGCCGACCGAACTGGGCGCGGGCCAACGCGTGCTCACGGGCGAGGGCGAGCATCGTCCGGCCGGTGCCCAGCAGCCACCAGCCCAGCGCACGATGGGCCGCGGCGAGGGGGAGCCCCGGGTCGCCGGGCGCAGCCAGACGCAGCGGCAGCGTCGGGTCGAGGAGATCGCCGGCGCCTTCGGAGGACGGCTGCGCCGCGGGGGCGTCGGCGCGTTCCCAGCGGACCCAGCGGCCACCGGTGAACGGCAGCGTCACGGTGGTCCCGAGCGGCTCACCGCCGGCCTGGGCCACGACGTCGTTGAGGACGGAGGCGTGGCTGCCGGTCTCGCCCAGCAGGGCGAACACCACCGGGATGGCGGTGTCCGGCTCCTCGGTGAGCAGGTCGGCCCAGCCGAGTTCGTCCAGAGCGGCATCCAGGGCGGCCCCACTGCTGCCGGTCATGGCCTTGCGGAAGGTCTCGACGACCAGGTCGTGTTCGGCGGCGTCCACGGTTACCCCTTTACTCCTTGCCGAGGTCGAGCAGCCGGCGCGCGATGATGTTCCGCTGGATCTCGGCGGTGCCGCCGTAGATGGTCGCGGCACGGGAGTAGAGGTACTCGGAGCGCCACCGGGGGTCGGTGAGCTCGACGGCGCCGGGAAGCAGGTCGCGTGCGGTGTCGAACAGGCGCTGTTCGGCGGTGGCGAGCAGCACCTTGTCGATGGATGTCTCCGGGCCCAGGCGGGCGCCGTCGGCGAGGCGGCGCTGGGTCGCGTGGGAACGGCACCTGATCGTGTGCAACGCCAGGTACGCCGCGCCCAGATCAGCGTCGTCGGCCCCGGCCCCAGCCCCGGCCGCGCCTGAGGCCGCGGCCGCCGTCGTGGTCACGGTCTCGCCGATGAGCCGCTCCAGCCGCTCGTAGAGGAACGCGACCCGATGCCAGAAGCAGGTGGACCGCTCGTGGGGGAGCAGGTCCATCGCGAGCTGCCAGCCGTCACCGGGCCGGCCGAGCATCCGATCGCCCGGTACGACGACGTCGTCGAAGAACACCTCGGCGAACTCGTCGATGCCGTGCATGGTGCGCAGCGGACGGACCGTGATCCCCGGCGTGTCCATGTCGACGAAGAACGCGGTGATCCCGCCGTGGCCCGGCGCGGTGCGGGTGAGCAGCACGCAGCGCTGGGAGTACTGCGCCAGGCTCGTCCACACCTTCTGCCCGTTGACCACCCAGTCGTCGCCGCGGGGCTCGGCGCGGGTCGACAGCGAGGCCAGGTCACTGCCCGATCCGGGCTCGGAGAAGCCCTGGCACCACTGCTCGGCGCCGGACAGCAGCAGCGGCACCATCTCGGCGGCCAGCGCCGGCGGCGCGTAGGAGATCATGGTGGGGGCGAGGACCTCGATCATCGAGTAGATCCCCGGCTCCGCCAGGTCGCGGCTGGCGACCTCCTCACCGAGCACCGCGCGCAGCGCCGCGGGCCCGCCCAGGCCCCCCACCTCGGCCGGCCAGCCGTATCGCATCCAGCCGGCGTCGTACAGGGCGCGACGCACCCGGGCCAGCTGCGCGACCTGACCGTCGAGGGAGTGGTCGGGGCCGGCGGAGAGGTCGTTGTGCGTGAACCACTCCCGGACGGCCGCCCGGAACTCCTCGATCGTCGCGGGCTTGGTCACGGGGCTGGTCACGGGGTCGGCTCGTACGCGTGCGGACGTCCCGAGTCGTGGTCACCGCTGCGGCGGATGAAGGTCATCTTCCGGGTGCGCAGGCGCCAGCCGTCCGCCGTGCGCTGGTAGGTGTCCGAGTAGTAGCCGATCCGCATGTCGTGCTTGGAGTGTTCGATGAAGCAGAGCGGCTGGGTGCCGGTACCGGTGTCACCGTCGAGGTCGACCAGCACGGTCCCGGTCAGGAACAGCCCCTTGGGCGCGGCCGCGACCATCTTGGGAAACAGGTCGAGGGTGAAAACGTCACCGAAGGCGCTGTAGGTGCCGTCCGGGGTGAAGACCGAAAGCAGCCCGTCGATGTCGCCCTTGGTGATGGTCACCGCGTACTTGGCGAGCAGCTGCTGGATCTCGACGACATCGTCAGTGGACAAAGCCCTTGCCACCCTTCATCGCGAACATCGCGTTCTACCGCACGCGTTCTACCGCATATGTTCTATCGCACACGTTCCATGGATACCGGGTCTGTCGACCTCGCCGGGGGGTCGACAGACCCGGTGCCTGGTCCCGGGTACCCGTGGAGCAGCACCCGCGAACGTCGTTCCCGTCAGACGACGGGTTCGACGATCACATCCAGGTAGGCGGCACCGCTGTCGGGCACCCGCGGCTGCTTCCACACCTCGACCGGGAACGACACCATGACCAGGGACTGCATCAGGTGCATGACGGTGCGGGCCTCCTCGGACAGGTCGTCGAGGGGGAACTTGTCGCAGAAGGTGATCGCGTCCTCGAGAAGCGGGAAGGCCGCGTCGTAGAACTCCTGCATCTCGTCCATCGTGGAGGCGAGCCGCTTGGCGTAGCGCTCCGGCTCGGTCGCCAGATCCCACGCCAGGTACGGCTCCAGGGCCGAGAACTCAGACGGCAGAGGCATCGCTGTACTCCTTCACGCGGTCGCCGACTTCCTTGTGCAGGGCCCGGAGGAGAATCTCCTGGTCGCACAGCGGGAACTCGCTGACGGTACGGGTGGCCAGCATGGTCTGCGTGGCCTCGAGGGTGTTGGCGTCCTGGAGCGCGTACTCCTTGAAGGTCACCGCGGCCAGCTCCTGCGCGAGGCGCTCCCGGGCGTTCTTCGGCGGGACGAAGTAGAGGTTCGCCTCGAAGATGTGCTTGTCGACCGCGGTCGGCCAGTACAGGTAGGTCAGGTACCAGCCCGGCGCCCAGATCAGCAGCGTCATGTTGGGGAAGAACTCGAACGAGTCCTGGCCCCAGGCGCGGTGCCCGGCCGGGTTGAGGGCGGCCGGCAGCGGGTCGAGCCCGTCGATGGCGGGGCGGTCCCACGGGCCGAACAGGCCGCTGCGCAGCACCCGCTCGATCGGCTTGACCATGTTCAGGTCCTTGGGCGGGGACATGCCGCCCCACGAGGAGACCATCGAGTGCGGGCTCTTGAGCTCGTAGTGCAGCGCCTCGAAGCCGAAGCCGATGAGCTTCTCGGCCTCGGCCTTGACCGCCTGCTTCTGGTGCAGGATCGGCGCGTGGTAGAACTCGGCGAAGGCGTCGATGAACAGCTTCCAGTTGGCGCCGATCTCGGCCTTGTACGAGTAGACCTCGGTCATCTCGCCGAACGGGTAGCCCTCCAGGCCCCTGGCGAAGTCGCCGAGGTACTCGGCGAGCGTCTGCTGCGGGTTGAGGTTGATGAAGATGAACCCCTCCCACACGTCGCAGGGGACCTCCTTGAGGCCGTAGTCGGCCTTGTCGAGGTCGAAGAACTCACCCTCCTGCTGGACGAAGGTGAGCTTGCCGGTGAGGTCGTAGCGCCAGGCGTGGTACTTGCAGATGAACTGCCGGCAGCTGCCCTCGGTCTCCTCGCCCGGGAAGTCGTTCCAGACCAGCTTGTTGCCGCGGTGGCGGCACACGTTGTGGAACGCGCGGATCTTGCCGTCGCCGCTGTTGACGATGATCAGCGACGTGTTCAGGACGGGCAGCTCCTTGGTGAAGTAGCTGCCGGTGCGGGGGAGGCGCTCGACCCGGCCGACGTGCAGCCAGCTGCGCTTGAAGACCGCCTCGCGCTCCTTCTCGTAGTACGCGGGGTCGATCGAGTCGGTGTAGTCGACGGGCGCGGTGCCGAGCTCGGGATAGTGCTGGGTCCAGCTGCCCGCGTCGGGCTTCTTGTAGTGGGGCACAGGTCTACCTCTCGTGTTCGAGCTCTATGCCGACAGTGCTGCGGGCCGTGGCGAGCAGGTGAGCGGCCCCGTTGGCGCAGGACGGATCCCGTCTCCTGGCGGCCGTCGACGTGGTCCACGGGTCAGCCGACGACGAAGCTGAGCAGAACGACACACCCATCGTCGTCCGGCCTCCCCTCGTCTCGGTGAGAACTCCGTTCTCGCGGTCGATAATTAGGTTTCCACGTGAGGGGTGTCAGAGTCAACGTCAAGCCCCGTGGTGGCGCGGTGTCTCACTACTTGGAGTTTGGCGGTCGCGCGGTGTCACCGCTGGTGGGTCCTGGCTCCCAGGCGGACGCCGGCCCGCGGCTGCGCCCCGGCCCCGGTCGGCCGGAAGTTCTCTCCAGTCGAGAAGAATCCTCCCTCTTGTGGAGAGGAGGATGCCATATCGGGCTCGGCCCGTGTACCGCGCAGTGGACTCCGCGCCCGGCGAGGCTGCCGGGGCGGCCCGACCTGCTTTCTCGGACGGCCCCGGAACAACCTCTTTCAGTGGTGGCTCAGTCGCCCCGGACGTACGGATAGATACGGGTGAAGTCGACACCCGGCTCCGCGTCGGCGAATGCCTCCCACAACGATGACGTGACCGTGCCCATCGACAGCGGCCCGTCCAGCTCGCGCACCTCGCCGAGATACAGGCGCAGGTCCTTCGCCATCAGCGAGTTCGTGAATCCGGCGGCGTAGTTCCCGGTCAGGACCTGACGCGGGAACTTCTCCGCGGTCGCGTTGTTCTGCCCGCTCGCGGAATTGAGCACGTCCAGCATCGTGGCCATATCCAGGCCGGCGGCCGTCCCGAACGCCACCGCCTCGCTGGTGGCGGCGAGCGCCACCGCGGCGAGGAAGTTGTTCGCCAGTTTGAGGGCCTGGGCGAGCCCGGGGCGCTCGCCCACCCGGCGCCGGCGGTCGGTGAGCGCGGCCAGGACCGGTTCCGCCCGGGCGCACGCCTCGTCCGTGCCGGCGTACATCACCGTCAGCGTCCGCGCCCGGGCACCGGCAACACCGCCGGACACCGGCGCGTCGACATGGCCGATGCCGCGGGCGGCGAGCAGATCGGTGATGCGCCCGGCGGCGCTCACCCCGATCGTCGACGTGTCGATGACCAGCGTGACCCGCCGGTCGGTGGCGTCGGCGAGCTGGGCGGTGACCTTCTCGGAGACGGTGCCGTCGGGCAGGCTCAGCACGACGACCTCGGCGGCCCGGGCCACGGAGGCGACGTCCTCGACGAAGGTGGTGCCCTGCGGTGCGCGCGCCGGACCGGCGGCGTCGTGCACCACCAGGTCGACACCGGTCGCCGCCACGTTCGCGGCGAGCGCGCCGCCCATGTTCCCGAGCCCGACGAACCCGACGCTCGGCCCGGTCACTGCCCGGCGCGTTCTGCCCGCAGGGCCCTGACCGCGCGGCGGGCCGAGATCGCCGCCGGCGCGCCGCAGTAGGCCGCGACCTGGAACAGCAGTTCGTCGATCTCCGCGTCGCTCACGCCGGTGCGGCTCGACGAGCTCGCGTGCAGGCGGAACTCCTCCATCCGGCCCAGCGCCGCGGTCATCGCCATCACCAGCAGGCTGCGGTCCCGGGTGGACAACACCCCCTCCCGGGTCCACACCCCCCAGGCCTGCGCGGTGATGTGGTCCTGGAACTGCTGGCTGATCTCATCGGTGTCACCGGTGGCGCTGTCCACGTAGGCGTCGCCCAGCATGGCCCGGCGCATGGCGTAGGCGGCACGAAGCTGCTCGCTGCGTTCCATGGTCGATTCAGATCCTTCCCTGGTGCCGGTGGTGCTATCAGGACGTGCTCTCAACAGGTGCCCTCAGTAGACAGGTGCCCTCAGTAGAGGGACAGGCTGACGGTCTTCACCCGGGCGTACTCGGCCAGGGCCTCCAGCCCCTTCTCCCGCCCGTACCCGCTGGCCTTGTAGCCCCCGAACGGTGTCTCGATCGTCATCGGCCCGCCGTTCACCGCGACCTGCCCGGCGTCGATGCGCTCGGCGAGACGCAGCCCGCGCGCGACGTCGCCGCTCCACACACTGCCGACCAGGCCGTACTCGGAGTCGTTCGCCAGCGTGAGCGCCTCGCTCTCGTCGTCGAACGGCATCGTGACCAGCACCGGGCCGAAGATCTCCTCCCGGGCGACCGGCAGGTCCGGCGTCACCCCGGCGTAGACCGTGGGACGCAGGTAGAAGCCCCGGGCTCCCGGTCCGTCCAGGTACGGCCCGCCGCCGGTCACCGGCTCCAGCCCGGACGCCCTCGTCGCCGCGAAGAAGTCCAGGACCTTCGTGTACTGCGCCTCGGTGATGATCGGGCCGAAGTCGACGCCCGGGATGAGGCGCTCCACGCCGGCGACCACCCGCTCCACGAACGCGTCGTGCACGGACGCCTCGACGAGCAGGCGGGTGGTCGCGGAACAGACCTGCCCCGCGTTGGTCGCCGCCGACGCGACCGCCGCGGCGGCGGCCCGCTCCAGATCGGCGTCGGCGAACACCAGCAGCGGGGACTTGCCGCCGAGCTCAAGGGTCACCGGAACCAGCCGGTCGGCGGCAATCCGTGCCAGGTACCGGCCGGTGGGCACCGATCCGGTGAAAGTGATCCGCCCGACCCGCGGATCCGTCGCCAGCGGCGTGCCGACCTCCGGACCCGTCCCCGTCACCACGTTCAGCACCCCGTCCGGCAGACCGGCCTCGCTGGCGAGCCTGGCCAGGCACACCGTGGAGGCCGAGGTCAGCTCCGAGGGCTTGGCGACCACGGCGTTGCCCGCCGCCAGCGCCGGGGCCAGCGCCCGGCAGGCCTGGTTCAACGGCAGGTTCCACGGGGTGATCACCGCGATGATTCCGTACGGTTCGAGCCGGGTGTAGGTGTGGCTCGCGCCGCCCTGGTCGATCACGCGGCCGTGGTGGGCCCGCAACACCCCCGCGTAGTACCGGAAATAGGCGGCCGACATCTCGATCTCGGTCTTGAGCTGGCGCGGAACCTTGCCGGTGGCGGCCCCCTCCAGCTCCGTCAGCTCGGGCGCGTGCGCGTCCATGGCGTCGGCGACACGCAGCAGGATCTCGCCCCGGTCCGCTCCGGAGCGCCGCGCCCAGTCCGGCTGCGCCGCCGCTGCCGCCGTGACGGCATGCTCGACGTCCGCGCCGGAACCCGCGGCGATCTCGTCGCCGGGCTCGCGGGTCGCCGGCTCCAGCGTGGGCAGGTAGCCCCCGCCGGCCGGCACCACCGCCTTGCCGTCGATCCAGTGATCATGGCGAACGGGCACGTCAGGTCACCTCCGGGAGCGTCGCGGTCGGATCAGGAGACGTCACAGCCCGAGCGACTTCGCGATGATCGTCTTCATCACCTCGCTGGAACCGCCGTAGATCCGACCGACGCGCGCATCGGCCCACGCCCGCGCCACCGGGTACTCGTTGATGTAGCCGTAGCCGCCGAACAACTGCAGGCAGGCGTCGATCACGCGGCCCTGCATCTCCGTGCAGTAGAGCTTGACCTTCGCCGCGTCCGCCGGCGTCGCCTCGCCGGCCACATGAGCGAGCAGGACCTGGTCCAGCAGCGCCTGCCCCGCGTCGACCTCCGTCGCGGCGCCGGCGAGCACGAACTTGGTGTTCTGGAAGGTGTTGAGGGTCTTGCCGAACAGCTTGCGGCCGTTGACGTACTCGACGGTCTGCTCGACGATCGACGCCGCCGCGCCCTGGGCGTTGATCGCGATCGAGAGCCGCTCCTGGACGAGGTGCGAGGTCAGGTAGGTGAACCCCTGGCCCTCCTCGCCGAGCAGGTTCTCCGCCGGCACCCGCACGTCGTCGAAGAAGATCTCCACCGCTTCCTGGATGTGCAGCCCGATCTTGTGCAGCGGCGCCCCGCGGCTGACTCCCGGAAGGTCGCCGGGGATGACCAGCAGCGACAGGCCGGCGTGGCGCTGCGTCGGGTCCGTCTTCACCGCGGTGAGGAACAGATCGGCGTTCAGGCCACCGGTGATGAACGTCTTGGACCCGTTCACCACGTAGTGGTCGCCGTCGCGGCGCGCGGAGGTGGACATACCGGCGAGATCCGACCCCGCGCCCGGCTCCGTCAGCGCCAGCGCCGCGACCAGTTCACCGCTCGCCAGTCCCGGCAGCCAGCGCTGCTTCTGCTCGGCGTTGCCGTGGTCGACGAAATACGGCACGGAGATGTCGGCGTGGATGCGCAGCGGGCCCAGCGCATAGCCGGCCCGGGCGGCCTCCTCGGTGACGACGGCGTTGAACAGGAAATCGGCGCCGCCGCCGCCGTACTCCTCCGGAATGCAAAGCCCCAGAATTCCGAGGTCGCCGGCCTTGTTGTAGAAGTCGCGTGGTGGAAGGCCGGCCTCCTCCCATTCGTTGTAATGGGCCCCGATCTCCTTTTCGAAAAAGGACCTGACTGCGGCCCGGAAAGCGTCGTGTTCGGGGCCGTAGACCGTGCGTCGCATCCGGTCACCCTCTCGCGGTCGGGGCGGATACCATCCGCCGTGGAGTTGAAGGGAACTGAAAGGAGTTGAAAGGCGGGAAAAGGAGGCCTGGCAGGCAGGGCGCCGAGGCGGACTCGGCGGATCACGCTGCCCTCGCGGGGCTGCTACCAGCTGTTGGGCCACCGCCGCCTCCCCGAACGCAGGTCAGGGTGGTGGGCCGCCTACGGTGTTCGCGCCGACCATGAAATCCCGCGCAGGCGTTCCGTTTCGCCGCCGACGCGCGTGGACACTAATCCGGGCTCGGTGGTCTGGCGGCCCGGTGAGAATCCGTCGGTGACGATCCGGGTGACCTTCGGCGCTGACCTCGCCGTCGACAGCATCGGTCGGATGCCTCCAGGTCGCCTCGGGCGGGTTCGCCGCGGACGGTTCGCGGCAGGAATTGCGCGGTCGCGCGCCGGTGGATCGCTGCTTAACGTACCGTCGTGCCCCGGACGCAGTCCAGCGCAGAGTTCGTTGATCCGTGGGCGGTCGCCGCACTAATTGCCGCGATGACGGAAGGTGCCGGCACGCGCCGCCGGGGGTTACGGCAGTCGTGGCGGGCGCGGCGACGGGCGCCGCGCCGCTGTGCCGCCGGCTCGTGCCGCCGGGTGGCGGGGGCGTGCTGGGCGGCTCCCTAGGGGCGGAACCTGTTCGGGTGAGGTTCACCAACACGGATGTGAGTCTCTGCTAACGTAAGCCGTCGCCTGAAAGGTGGCATGCGTGCCGCATCCCCCGGAGCACTGTTCGCCACCAGCCGCTCCCCGGGCGTCGTGTCCTGTCCGGCACGAGGGCCCGTGAGGTCGCCGAGCGGCGGCGCGGAGATCCGGCGGCGCCCAGCGACTGTTGTTGCCTGCTTGCAGTGGACGGATGAGAACCGGCACCGATGCGCGAGTGAGGGGTGGACAGGTTGGACAAGGTGGTTCCGAGCGCGGCGCTCGCCGTGGCGGACGTCCCTGACGGGGCGTCGCTGGCCGTGGGCGGGTTCGGGCTCTGCGGCATCCCGAGCGGCCTCATCCGCGCGCTTCTTGACGCGGGCCCCAAGGACCTTGAGACGGTGAGCAACAACTGCGGCGTGGACGACTGGGGCCTCGGCCTGCTGCTGCGGGCGGGCCGGATCCGTCGCACCACCGGCTCGTACGTGGGGGAGAACAAGGAGTTCGAGCGCCAGTTCCTCGCCGGTGAGCTCGAGGTCGAGCTCGTCCCGCAGGGCACGCTCGCCGAGAGGCTCCGGGCCGGCGGTGCGGGGATCCCCGCCTTCTACACCCCGGCCGGCGTCGGCACCCAGGTCGCGGACGGCGGTCTGCCCTGGCTCTACGACGGCTCCGGTGGTGTCGCGGTCGCCTCGCCGCCCAAGGAGACCCGCGAGTTCGACGGCAGGAGCTACGTGCTCGAGCGCGGGATCGTCTGCGACTTCGCGTTCGTCCACGCCTGGAAGGGCGACCGGCACGGCAACCTCGTCTACCGGGCCAGCGCCGCGAACTTCAACCCGCTGTGCGCGACCGCCGGCCGGGTGACCATCGCCGAGGTCGAGGAACTGGTGGAGCCCGGCGAGCTCGACCCCGCCCAGGTGCACACCCCGGGCATCTTCGTGCAGCGTGTCGTGCACGTGCCCGACACCCAGAAGCGGATCGAGAAGCGGACGGTGAGCTGACATGGCCCTGACTCGTACCGAGCTCGCGGCCCGCGTCGCCAGGGAGCTGGAAAGCGGGCAGTACGTGAACCTGGGCATCGGCCTGCCGACCCTGGTTCCGAACTATCTGCCCGCCGGCGTGACCGTGGTGCTGCACAGCGAGAACGGAATCCTCGGCGTCGGCCCCTACCCGGTGGAGAGCGCCGTCGACCCGGATCTGATCAACGCCGGCAAGGAGACGGTCACCGTACTGCCCGGCGCGTCCTTCTTCGACTCGGCCACATCGTTCGGGATGATCCGCGGCGGTCACGTCGACGTCGCCGTCCTCGGGGCGATGCAGGTCTCCCGCGCCGGAGACCTGGCGAACTGGATGATCCCCGGCAAGATGGTCAAGGGCATGGGCGGCGCGATGGACCTCGTGCACGGCGCCCGGCACGTGATCGTCATGATGGAGCACGTCGCCCGCGACGGCAGCCACAAGATCGTCGACGAGTGCACCCTGCCGCTGACCGGCCGTGCCTGCGCGCACCAGATCATCACCGACCTGGCCGTCATCGACGTCGTGGTCGGCGGCGGTCTCGTGCTCCGGGAGACCGCTCCCGGCGTGACAGTCGACGACGTGCGCGCTGCCACCGGCACCGAACTCACCGTCGACCTGATCTCCGTCTGACCGGCGGCCGGCCGCAGCGAGATCCGCCAGGATCCGCGCCCCCCGCGACCTGGGAGCGTGGGGCGGTTCCGCTGAACCGCCCCACGCGTCGCGGGCGGCCTGGCCCGCAGGGGTGCGCACCGCCTGTTTCAGATCCCCGGTTCGTGGTGGATCTTCAAGGCCGACCAGACCGCCAGCCGTACGGTCGCGCGCCGAAGGGCTGGCCGCCTCCGCTGTTTCGAGGTGACCAGCCCCGGGCGCTGCCGAGGGTTCAGCTCACGTACCTCCCTCGCCTCCGCGGGCCGGATTCCCGTCACAAGCAGACATGTTTCCTCCGCGTCCGTAGTCGGTGACCGCCAGGGCTCGCCCCGTACGCCGAGCCCTGGCCGCCGCTTCCGCCGGCAGGCGGCTCACGGCGAACGGAACTCTGGCTCGATGTGCGAGGCGAGCCCTGACGGCCACCGCCCCACCGGCCGCCATTCAGAGGGCCCTGCGGGTGATCGTCCACTCGTAGCGACGGCCCTGTGGGCTGGGGTCTCGCCACTCCACGACCCACTCGCCGGTTTCTGAGCGGTCGGGGCCTTTGACGGTCCCGTATCCGTTGCGTTCGGTGACACCTGGCTTGAAGCCCGGGTCGGCGAAGACGAACGTGATCGTGAAGTCGGTCAGCGGCGATCTGCCGTTGGACGGCATGATGTCGTTCCAGACAAGGCGGTCGCGGTCCTTCTCGCGTAGTTCGTTCCAGAGACCGCGCGGCCGGTACCAGAAACGCCAGACCGTGGGTTTGGTCAGGGTCGGGGTGAAGATGAGCCAGATCTGCAGGTACTCCTGGTGGAGCATCGGCCGGGCCCGTACGAGCACCTGCCCGTCGTCGCTCTCGTCCACCGAGCAGTCGAACTCGATGTCACGCAGGCGGTCGGGCCGGCGCCAGTGGTACGGCATGATCGGCCTGATCAGCCGGTTCACAACCTGCGAGTTCGGCGTGACATGAACCTCCTCCTCCACCCGGTCGTCGTCCTTGGTCCGCCCGATCGTGATCCTGACGTGGACGACCTCGTCGTGGGGCGCGGCCTGGCGGGTGACCACGTCCTCGATATCGCAGATAACGTCCTCCGTGGACGTCGAATCTTTCACCCGGGAAATCCGGTAGTAGTTCGAGAAGGTGTAGACGAGATATAGTGTCAAGAGCGCTGTAATTGCGCGCAGCACGATCTGTGCGGTTCCCGCCGTCAGGCCGGCGAGCGAGCTGACGCCGCCGCCGACGGTGAACAGGAAGGCCGCTGCGTCGCGGAGGCCAGCCCACGGACGGACGCTGACGGTTGGTGCTCACCGGGGGTGCCTCACGCCTTCGTTCAGGGGCGCCACCGCCACCGCCACCGCCATCTTCGGCGAGAGCGCCTGGTGGGCACGTATCTGGGCGAGATCCTGCGGCGGATTCTCGTGGCGCCCACCGTGTGTAGGCGTCGAATGGTTGAGCCTGGGCGGCCTGAAGTGCATCAGGGCTGTTCGCGCACCTGAATCTTGCTTGTCAGAAAAACCCTCACCCCAAAGGGTTGTTACGTTGAGTAATTCTTCTTGCACTGTGGGGGTTTCACGGTGCAGAATCAAGATGCGTCGGGCTGAAGAAATGCCTGGCTGCATGGGCACATGCCTGTCGGGGGGAAGCGAAATGGTCGAAGCGGTGCGGGTGACGGCGTGTTCAGGCGGCGAATCGCCACCGAACGGCCCGGGCCAAGGTGGCGAGGGTGGTCAGGCCCCGTCCGTGGCAGGGCCCAGGCCGGCGATGCAGGTCCTCGAAGGGCTCCGCGGTCGTGATGACGCGGTACGGCTACCGTTCGGTGGGCGGCTACCGGCCGGTTTCTTCCTGGCGGCTTCTCTTCTTGCCGGGGCTTTCCTGTTGCTTCTCGTGGTGGTGCCGATCAACAGGTAAGCGATGGCCGGCTCCGGCCGGGAACCTTTCTGGTGATCCGGCTCACCGGGGGTGCGGCTCCGCCTGGGTCGGTACTGCCGGCCTGAACCACGACAGATGTCCGCGTGTGCCTGCGGGTGCAGCAAAGACGCGCATCGCTCCTCTTCCTGACGGAGTGCGAGATGCCGGCCGCACGGGATTCAGGTGCCGTCGAATCCCGTGCCGTCGAAGTCATCATGCGGATGTGATCTTGGTGCGGTGAGGGGCCGGAAGGCTCTTCGCCGCGCACTGACCGGCTCAGAATACCCAGGCGCCGCTGGATGGCAAGTAGATGCCGGAGATGTGACTTGACCCGGCGTGCCGGCTGTCGGTGTTTAGTGGCGCACTCGAGGGTGTCTGCCTGCGCATTCGGCCGCGCCAATACCGGTCGTGACCAGAGAACTCCGAACTGTTCCCGGCCAATTGGCTGCAAGAAAGTTTTTCGGAGTGAGATCGCGCATGCGAGAATTTCGCTTCGATTCCGCGGGATCAATGTTCTCCGCGGCGCGCAGTGAGCCTGCCGTTCGCGGTTCCGCGGGCATCGCCTCGGTCCGGAAACCCACGGCGGCTACTGTCTCGTCAGATCCGGTCACGGCCGGTGGGCAGCCCGGCTGAGGGCAACCCACCGGCGGCGTACCGGCCCGGTGTGGTGCGCTGTGCGGATCCCGCGGGATGGCTGCGGCGCGCCGGCCGGTTCCCCGTTACAGGGAGGCGACGGCCTCGGGATCGCCCTGGATCTCCACCTGGGCAGCCGAGCGCCGCCCGAACGCGTGCAGCAGAATTTCCTCCGGCACCCCGGAGATGATCACTGTCGGGGTGCCGCGGCGCAGGACCCGCCGGGCGCCGGTGTCGGTGCGCTCGGCGATCACCTCCGCGCTGGTGCCGCGGTACCCGGTGCGCCCGAGCAGCCGCAGCGCCGACCAGACGCGCTCCCGCGACACGGGGTCGAGCGCCCGCGGGGTGAAGCCCGGGACGGCGCGGTCCACATCGGCGTAGTGGACGTAGAACTCGTTGACATTGGTCGCGTCGTCGAAGCGGCGCAGCCGGGACGGGTTCCACCGCGCGGGCCCGCTTCGGAACAGTCCCACCAGCTCCGCGAAGCTGTGCGCCTGCCCCGTCGAGCGCTCGGCACGCTCGGTGACGCCGTGCAGGGCGGGGATCACCAGGCCAGGCCCGGCGCGGGGGACGCGCTCGCGGGTCACGAGGTGGGCGACGAGGTCGTGGGTCGTCCAGCCGGTGCACAGCGTCGGCCGCTCCGGCCCGACCTCGGTGAGCAGATCGGCCAGCAGGGCCCGCTCGACCCGCGCCCGGCCGGTTCCGCCGGCGGAACCGGCCGCTTCCTCAGACGACATTGAGGTCGACCTCCACGTTGCCGCTGATGGCGTTCGAGTACGGGCAGACTCCATGCGCCTGCTGGACGAGCGTCTCGGCCGTCGCGCGGTCGAGATTGGGGATGTGGACGTCGAGCTCGACCGCGAGACCGAACCCGCCGGTGGGCAGGGTTCCGAGGGACACGCTGGCGGAGACCTGCGACCCCTCCAGGTCGGCGGAAGCGGACTGGCCGACGAGCTTGAGCGCGGAGTGGAAGCAGGCGGCGTAGCCGGCGGCGAACAGCTGCTCGGGATTGGTGGCGCCGCCGGGGCCGCCCATCTCCTTGGGGATCCGGACGTCGACGTTGAGCAGGCCGTCCTCGCTCTCGGTGTGGCCGTTGCGGCCGTCCCCGGAGGCGGTTGCGATCGCCGTGTAGAGAGCATCCATGATCTTTCGGCTCCTCCCGGTTAGATTGTGGCCAACAGTATTGCGCACAATCTAATGACGCAAGAGGTGTCTGCTACTGTCGATCGTGTGGCGGACCGCGTACCCCAGCTGGAGCTGGGCAACCAGCTCTGCTTCGCGCTGTACGCCGCGAGCCGGGCCACGACCCGCGCCTACGGGCCGGAGCTGGCCGAGCTCGGCCTCACCTACCCGCAGTACCTGACCATGCTCGTGCTGTGGGAGGCGTCCGAGCCGCTCGCGGTCGGTGACATCGGCGCCCGGCTGCACCTCGACAGCGGCACTCTCACCCCGCTGCTCAAACGCCTCGAGGACCTCGGCCTGGCCACCCGCAGCCGCGACCGGGCGGACGAGCGCCGCGTCCTCATCGCCCTGACCGGGCCCGGGCGGGAGCTGCGGGCGCGGGCGGCGGAGGTTCCGCTGCGCCTCTTCCAGCGCTACGGCATCGACATCGACACCGCCCAGAAGCTCATCCGAGACCTCACGGCGCTCACAGAGTCACTCCAGGCCTCGACCTGAGCCGCCGGCCGCACTGTCACGCGGACCGCTCGGGCGTTGCGAAAGCGGCATCGTCGAGCCCGGAGGACGGTCCGCATCGGCGTGCTACTGATGCTGGTGGCGATACCGGTCGGCCAGATCGGTGATGCGGTCGAGTCGTCCGGACTCTGCCATCCACCGACATCTGAGCGGGCCGGGGGGCGTGCCACTGCGGAATCGCGCTTACCCCGCCGGCCGGGGTATCCCAGGCCGCCGGGTCGGAGCGGCCTGCCCGGCATGCCTCCCCCCATCCTGATGGACTGGGAATGCTGCATGCAGAACATCTTCCGGCGACCAGGACAACGGTCGGTCGACCCGGTGCGGGGACTGCGGCCTTCGGTATGCCCAGACGAGGCTGTCGAGCACCATATCCGTATGCTTCCGGAACCGAGAAGGTCAGACGGCGGCGGCGGCGACCGGGAACACGGTGAATCTGTAGGTGCCCCGTATAGAGGTCCGGGTAACCCTGACCTGCGCTGTCGGCTGACCGTCGCCTTGAGGAGTGATGAGTGGAGCTGGCGTGAGCAGGCCACACGAGGATGCGATAAGGGACGCCCTGGCGCTCCGCCTCGATCTTGTCGAGAAAGGCCTGAGATGCCTGGCAACCGAGTATCGGATCCAGAGCGGGGTCGGGGCGGGTGGCCGTATAGATATTCTCGCGAGGGACTCTACCGGCTGTTATGTGATCATCGAACTGAAGCGCACCGACTCTGCGGCGCGAACTGCCCTGCACGAGCTGCATAAATACGTGGAACTCTTCCGGCGGGAGAGGGGGCTGGGTGATGCCGACCTGCGTGTGGTTGTGGTGGCGGTCGAGTGGCACGAACTCCATCTGGCCTTCAGCCAGGCGGCTCGTGAATGGGATGCGGACCTTCGAGGATACCGCCTCGTGCTGGAGGGTGACGGTGTGACGCCAGTCGCTGTCGAGCAAATTAAGCCGTTGTCGGAAACGACCGTGCGTAGTCTGACGCCGGTGCAACTTCTCGTTCAATCCAGAACCGGTGACCTCGATGCTGTCTGGCGGTGGATGGTCGAGAACCTTCGGGTGTTCGGCGCCCACAGTTTCGTCGGATTCGACGTCGCTCACCCCGTCTACGACAATGGAATATACCTCGTTCTGGGCCGCATGAATTCGGTTCTGACGGGTCGGACGAACCGGGTAGTGGGCGGCGGAGGGATCTTCGATGGTGAGTTCCCGTACGACGAGGCTGTGGTTGGCGCCTCGGATGCCCCGCCGGGCTACGAGATCGAGTACGAGGCGCTGGTGCGGCTGTGCTCCTCCCCGGTTCCATTCGTTCTGGAAAGCGGCCACCCCCACGCTCTGTCGCAGCTCGTCAGTGATCCCGACTGGTCGGTCGGAGCCCCACGCCGTGCCGGTGTATACGAGGACGAACTACTCTTCCCGAAGGAAGATCTCGTTCTCGAATCCACGGCGGGAGGGCTTTCTGACGTCAAGTTCACCGGTGTGGCGTGCGCGGATCACGCCGCGCGATGGACGCGCTGTCTCGAACGCATCGACTTCGCCCTCTCGGCAAACCCGACATGGGCTCCGATCGTTGCGGCGTGGTGCCAGGAGTTGGCGGATCGCAGCCCGCGCACCAATCTGATCGCGCGTGTCTACAATCCCTGTGACTTTCCGGCGACGGTGGCGTTTGGGTGGCCGGGGCGCATCAACGACTTCATGCCGATGCTGCGATGCGTCGCCGCCGCGCCGGGCCAGCCGCGCCGGTCTCTGTACGGCGGTCTCATGGCCTACGACAGGGGCATGGATCCGCCCAGCGCCTTCGAACTGTCCTTCGGTACTGTAGAAAAGTGGGTCATCGCTCGCAACGCCGGCCTGGCCTGGCAGTTGGACGAGCACTTTTTGCGCCTACTCGGCCTGAGGTATGCGGTCTTCGAGGTGATCGGCCGTGAGACATCGCGCCGTTTTCTCGACATGGACGACGGTGCGCTGGTCCGGCGGCAATCAGCGGCAGTCAACGGCAGACCCGGAAGCGGAACCTTCGGCGAGTGGCTCGACCGGCATCAACGCACCTTGTCGCTGCTCGCAACCAGAATTCGATATGACCTGGGAATTCCCGAGCCAGACTGAGTCCGGTCCTGCCCCTGCGTGATGCCGCGTGATAGCACGTTCACCCGAGACCGGACGCGTTGCCCACCCGAACGGCGAGATATGGCCGGCCCCGCGGCCGGGTAGATCGTCATGTACAGCGAGGGCAGCCTGGCGGCGTGGTATCCGGATGCCGCTGGGTCTGGTGGCCGGGCGCACGTCCGACAAGTTTCCGAGGTTCGGGGCCGCTGCGGACGATCTTGGTGATGATCGTCACCTCTTGGTCCGACGCCAGGGGCAGATTCGTCTCCGGTCCGGGCCGGCGCGACGGCTACTTCCTGACCTTCCCCGCCCGCTCTGGACAGTCCGGGAAAGTGCCGCTGTGCCCATGACCGGGCCGTCTTCAGGGGGTCGCGGGCGTCACCCGGTGGCGATCACGAGAGCTGGCCTCCAGACCGGGCCCGGTTGATGCCCGAACCACGGTGGGTCCGGCGACGGTGAAAAAGGTCCTTGCAATGGCCGGCATCCAGTCCGGTGCATCATCGGGATGAACCGGAAGGGTCTCTGCGCAGCAGTATCCGAAAGGCGGCGGCATGGCGGATGACATGGACGCGACTCGCGCGCGCGACGGAGACCGAGGCCACCGGGCAGGAGGTGCCGGCCGCGGCGGGGCTGGAAAACGTGAGGCCGGAATCGGCGGTCGGCGGCTCGAGGTACGCGTCCAGCCGGACGTCACCTATGTGACCTGGTGGTTGGTGCCGCAGGGGGACGGACTTCGGCAGGCCATGACGGACGATTCCGCCTCCGGCCCCGCTGGTGGCATCCGGCCCGTCGGGTACGTCGCCGATGACAGCATGACGGCGAGCACCTGGTGGGCCTGGCCGATCCATCCCGACCGCCCCTACGACGGCGCTGCCGTCGGGCGCCTCCTGCTGGCAGCGTCCGACACCGTCGCAGCGTCGTTTCACGCAGGCCAGCTGATTCACGTTCGTGCACGCCATCCGCGGCCCGGTGCGCGGCCCACGCCGGCCGGTGTCCTGGACGCACCGGCGGCGACCCCGGGCTGGCTGCCGGAGGCCGTGCGGGCATACCACCGCTGGCGGGCGGAGGGGCCGGTGATCGAGGCGCGGCACCGATGGCAGAGCGCGGTGGGGGCCTGTTCGGTCACCGCCGACGGCCGCGAACTGTGGTGCACGGGCAGCGGCTACCGGGACGAGATGCTGGCCGGTTTCGACGTCGAGCAGACCCCGGAACGGGTCACCGTCCGGGCCTGGCTCGCCTTCGGCCCGGACGGGCCGACGTCCTTCGGCACGGGGCCGGTGCGGACCCTGCCGGACGGGCGCCGCCTGCGCGCGATGTGCCGCCAGGCCGCCAGCCGCCGGTGGAGCACCGTCGTGTACCTCGACCAGCCGCTCGGTGGACGTCCAGTGGTCGATGTCGGCATCCCCGAACCTGACGGTGCCGGCCGGGCCCGCAGAGCCTGGCTCGCCGCGCGGGAATGACCGCGCGGCGACAGGGGCGACAGGGGTGTCCGCTGCGTTCTCCTCGAAAGGAACTGTTATGGCTCGCAAGGTCGCCCTGGTCACCGGCGCCTCCTCGGGTATCGGTGAACACACCGCCCGCCGCCTCCACCAGGCCGGCTTCGTCGTGTACGGCGCCGCTCGGCGCGTCGACCGGATGGCGGAGCTCGCCGCCACGGGCGTACACACCATCGCCCTCGACGTCACCGACGAGGCCTCCGCCAAGAATGCCGTCACCGAGATCCTCGCGGCCGAGGGCCGCATCGACGTCCTCGTCAACAACGCCGGTTACGGCTCGTACGGCGCGGTCGAGGACGTCCCGATCTCCGAGGCCCGTGCCCAGTTCGACGTCAACCTCTTCGGGCTCGCACACCTCACCCGGATGGTGCTGCCGGCCATGCGCGCCCAGGGCGGCGGCACCATCATCAACATCAGCTCGATGGGTGGGCGGTTCGCCACTCCCCTGGGGGCCTGGTACCACGCCAGCAAGTACGCCGTCGAAGGCCTCAGCGACACGATGCGCCTGGAACTGAAGCGGTTCGGCATCGATGTCGTTCTCATCGAGCCCGGCCTGATCCGCACCGAGTGGGGCGCCATCGCCGCCGACAGGCTCCGCGCCACCTCCGCGGACGGACCCTACGCGGAGCAGGCCGCCGCCGTCGCCGCATCGCTGGAACGGAGCTCGCGGCCCGACGCGCGGAGAACCTCACCGCCCGCCGTCATCGCCGACGCCGTGACCAAGGCCGCCACCGCCCGAAGCCCCCGCACCCGGTATGTCGTCGGCTTCGGGGCCCGACCGCTCATCCTGCTCAGCAGAATTCTGCCGAACCGGGCCTTCGACATCCTTATCAGGCGCACCGTCGGCATGCCGGCCTGACGGTCGCCTGTCTCGGCCCTGCTGGCCTGTCGGCGCTCGCGTCACGCAGCGCTCGCGTCGCGCGGGGATCGGTCAGGCGCGCAGCAGGGTGACGGGGCGGCCGGCGGGGCTGGTGACGGTGGTGATGGCCGTGCGCTCGGCGATGGGCGCGGCGTCGGGGCGGGTGTCGAAGATGACGAGTGTGCCGCGGTCGAGGCCGAGCCGTTCCAGGTAGCCGTCGAGTTGGAGCAGGCCCCGGGGGAGTGGATCGGTCTCCCGTTCCCGGCGGACCTTGAGCTCCAAGGCCTCCCGTTGCACCTCCCGCCGGCCGTCGGCCGCGGTGTGGGCCCAGCGGATGAGCAGGTCGATACGGCCACGGCCGATGCCGTACTCGCGTTCGACATAGCCGCCGCCATTGACGACCCGCTGCAGGAAGCCCATGAGTACCAGCTGGCAGGCTGCTTCGGGATAGCGGCGACCGGAGGCGAGGATCTCCCCGTTCTCGACCCAGAACCGGGCGAACTCGTCGAGCATCGTCGCCAGGTCGAACCGTCCGTCGGGCAGGACGAAGGCGCGGGGGTCGGCGAGGACGACCGCCTCGACGCCGTCGGTCAGGACCCGGGCGATGACCTCCTGGTAGATCGGGTTGGCGATCCGGACCGGGTTGGTGGGGGCGATGAGGCCCAGATCGCGGACGTAGGAGAGGTCGTCGTCGTAGGCGTCGAGGTTGACCACGGTGCCGGCGAGCACTGGTTCCAGCACCCGTCGGACGCGTGGCTGGGCGAGGGTGGCGGCGAGGGAGTCCAGGTGGGTGGCCCGGGCCAGGACGAGTCGTTCCTTCGCCTGCTCCACATGATCCAGGGCGATCGTCTCGATGGGGGGAACGGCGATCTCCTCGACGATCTCGCGGGCGAGCGCGTTGACGAGCCACGGCTGGCCGCCAGTCAGCTCGAACGCCCGCGCGAGAGCGTCCTCGGTGAAGGCCTGCCCGGTCTCGTCCGTGTGCTGCTGGTAGAGGTCGTCGACCTCGTCCGCCGTGAAGTCGCCGAGCCGCAGCGACTTCACCTTCACGTTGAACGGGCTCGCCGACCCGAGCCGATCCGGGCCGCCGCCCGAAGCGACCCGGTAGTCGCGGACGTCGCGCAGGCCGCACAGGACGACCGACGCTGGGAACACCTCCGGACGGTCGCCGAATCCGGCCCGCAGCTGTCGCAGAACACTGATCAGGCTCGGTCCACGCAGCGCGTCGATCTCGTCGAAGAACAGCACGAGGGGGCGCGGGGACGCCCGCGCCCACGCGGACAGGGCCCGCCGGAGCGCGTTCTCCGCAGCCGGCTCCGGCCACGCCGGCGGACGAAGCTCCTCGGGCAGCGCCACCTCGGCCCGGTCGCGGATCTCCTGCAGAACACTCCGATCGGCAGCCCGGTAGTCGTCGCCCGCTGCCTCTCCGACCTCGCCGGAGAAATGCAGCGCGGTGTACTGCCCGGACGCGGTCAGCTCGGTGGCCAACGCGCGCAGGGCCGTCGTCTTCCCCGTCTGCGGTGGGGCGTGCACGACGAAGTAGGCGTCTTGCGCGACCAGCCTGGACGCCTCGGGCAGCCGCGACAGCGCCGGCACCATGTAGTGAAGATCAGGACGGCACGGACCGGCCGTGTTGAAACGCCGCACCGGCCGCCCCTTCCGCCCAGCTCCTCCGATCACACTCCCGCCACTCTATGCAACCGTGTGGTGGGTGACGTAGATAGTCAACGCTGTTGACGCCCCCGGCTCACCTTTTTGATCTTGAAGGTCGGCAGGTGCGGGCACCGGGGTGGACGTGGCGCGCGGCGTGAGTCGCTGGGCGGGGGCAGGCCCATGACACTGGAAGGGTTCCTGCCGGGTAGGGCTCATGGCGCCGGCGACCGGCGCCGGCGACGAGAACCTGGGAGTGCCGATGACCGCGGCTCACAGCACCACCGTGTCCGAGCTGTCCGCGGTGGCCGACGAGGCGGTGGCGCTCGTCCGCCGCTGGGCCGCCGAGGCGGCGGACGAACCGGTGGACGCCGCCGCCGCGCGGCTGGCGGGAGTGCTGCGGGAGCCGGGGGGCCTGGCGTTCACGGTGGGGTTCGTCGACGGGGTGATCCGGCCCGAGGACAGCCGGGTCGCGGCTCGGAACCTGGCCCGGCTCGCGCCGTCCGCGCCCGGGTTCCTGCCCTGGTATCTGCGGGCCGCGGTCCGGGCCGGCGGGGTGGCGGGGCCGGTGGCGCCGGGGCTGGTGATCCCGGTGGCGCGCCGGGCGCTGCGGGGCATGGTGGGGCATCTGGTCGTCGACGCGACCGAGCGGCGGCTGGGGCCAGCGATCTCGGCGGCGTGTGAGCCGGGTGTGCGGCTGAACCTGAACCTGCTGGGTGAGGCGGTCCTCGGCGAGCGGGAGGCGGCGCGGCGGCTGGCGGGCACGATGGCCCTTGTCGAGCGGCCGGACGTCGACCATGTGTCGATCAAGGTGTCGGCGGGCACCGCACCGCATGCGCCCTGGGCGTTCGAGGAGACGGTGGACCAGGTGGTGGACGCGCTTCACCCGCTGTACACGCGGGCGGCGGCGACCCGCCCGGCCACGTTCGTCAACCTGGACATGGAGGAGTACCGGGATCTGGATCTGACGATCTCGGTCTTCACCACGCTGCTCGACCGGCCGGACCTGCGCCGCCTGGAGGCCGGGATCGTCCTGCAGGCATACCTGCCCGACGCGCTGGGAGCGCTGGTCCGGCTGGGGGAGTGGAGCACCAGGCGGGTGTCGGCCGGAGGTGCCCCGATCACGGTGCGGATCGTGAAGGGCGCGAACCTGCCGATGGAACACGTCGAGGCATCGCTGCGCGGCTGGCCGGCGGCGCCGTACGGCTCCAAGGAGGAGACCGACGCCAACTACAAGCGGCTGCTGAACCACGCGCTGCGGCCGGAGCGTGTCGACGCGGTCCGCATCGGGGTCGCCGGGCACAACCTGTTCGATCTCGCCTTCGCCTGGGTGCTCGCCGGGCGCCGCGGGGTCCGGGGCGGTCTGCGGTTCGAGATGCTGCGGGGAATGGCGCAGGCGCAGGCCCGGGTGGTGGCCCGCGAGGTGGGCGGCCTGCTCCTCTACACCCCGGCCGTGCGGCCCGCGGAGTTCGACGTCGCCATCGCCTACCTGGTCCGGCGGCTGGAGGAGGGTGCCAGTCAGGAGAACTTCCTGTCGGCGATGTTCGACCTGGCCGGTGACAGCGCCAGCGGTGGCGGCAGCGGTGGCGGTGGCGGCCTGCTGTTCGCGCGGGAGGAGCGGCGGTTCCGGGCGTCGGTGGCCCGGCTGGAGGCGGAGGCGGCGGTCCCGCCGGCTGCCCACCGCACCCAGAACCGGCAGCTGCGGTCCGTGTCGGCACCTGAGGTCGACATCGACGCTGACGCTGACGTTGAGACCGAGACCGAGGCCGAGGCCGAGACCGAGACCGAGACCGAGACCGAGACCGAGACCGAGACCGAGGTCGACGCCGGGGTCGGCTTCCGCAACGCGCCGGACACCGATCCGTCGTTGGCGGCGAACCGGGCGTGGGCGCGGCGCATCCTGGCACGGGCCGGGACGTCCGCCCTCGGCGCGGATCTGGTCGAGCGGGCCGCGGTGCGGACATCCGCCGAGCTCGACGACGTCCTCGCCGGCGCGGTGGCGGCCGGTCCCGGCTGGGCCGCGCTCGGCGGCGCCGGCCGCGCGAAGGTGCTGCGGCGCGCCGCCGAACAGCTGGAAAGCCGTCGCGCCGAGCTGATCGAGGTCATGGTCGCCGAGGCCGGCAAGACCTTCGACCAGGCCGATCCGGAGGTCTCCGAGGCGGCGGACTTCGCCCGTTACTACGCCGACCGGGCGGTGGAACTCGATCACGTCGACGGGGCGGTGTTCACCCCCGCCCGCCTCGCCGTGGTGACACCACCGTGGAACTTCCCGGTCGCGATCCCCGCCGGCTCCACGCTCGCGGCGCTCGCCGCCGGCTCGCCGGTGGTGCTGAAGCCGGCCGGCCAGACCCGCCGGTGCGGTGCGGTGCTGACCCAGGCGCTGTGGGACGCCGGTGTGCCCCGCGACGTCCTCCAGCTGGTGTACGTGGACGAAGGGGAGCTGGGGCGGGCGCTGGTGAGCGACCCGCGGGTCGAGCGGGTGCTGCTGACCGGGGCGTTCGAGACCGCGCGGCTGTTCCGCTCCTGGCGGCATGATCTGCCGTTGCTCGCCGAGACCAGCGGCAAGAACGCGATCGTGGTGACGCCGAGCGCGGATGTCGACCTGGCCGTGCGCGACGTCGTCGCGTCCGCCTTCGGCCACGCCGGCCAGAAGTGCTCCGCCGCGTCCCTCCTCGTCCTCGTCGGCTCGGCCGCCCGGTCACGCCGGCTGCACGACCAGCTGGTGGACGCGGTGCGCTCACTGGCCGTGGGGCCGGCCCACGTCCCGACGTCCCAGATGGGGCCACTCGTCGAGCCGGCCGCGGGGAAGCTGCTGCGGGCGCTGACGACGCTCGGGCCCGGCGAGCGGTGGATCGTGGAGCCACGCCGGCTCGACGGCGAGGGCCGGCTCTGGTCGCCGGGGGTGCGCACCGGCGTGGCCCGGGGCTCGGAGTTCCACCGCACCGAGTACTTCGGCCCGGTGCTGGGGATCATGGCCGCGCCTGATCTCGGGACGGCCGTCGAGCTCCAGAACGGCGTCGACTTCGGGCTGACCGCGGGGCTGCACTCGCGTGACCGGGCGGAGATCGAGTACTGGCTGCGGCACGTCGAGGCCGGCAACCTCTACGTCAACCGGGGCATCACGGGTGCCATCGTCGGGCGTCAGCCCTTCGGGGGGTGGAAACGCTCGGCGGTCGGGCCCGGTACCAAGGCCGGAGGTCCGTCCTACCTGCTGGCCCTCGGGACCTGGGCGAGCACGCCGAGTACCGCCGCCGCCGCGACGCCCACGGCTCCGGCTCCGGCTACGCTGGCTCCGGTCGCCGGTCAGCTGCTGGCCGCAGTCCGGCGGGCTCCCCTGGCCGGGGAGGCCGCGGAGGAGATCGTCGGCCTCGAGCGAGCGCTGCGCAGCGACGCCGCGGCCTGGGCGCAGGAGTACGGCGTCGCGCGTGAGGTGGGTGGGCTCGTCGCCGAGCGCAACGTGCTGCGGTATCGACCCGTGCCGGTCGAGATCCGGCTCGTGGACGAGGGGTTCGTCGCCCTGGTGCGGGTGGTGGCGGCGGGCCTGCTGGCCGGCTCGGCGATCCGGGTCACCGCCGCGGTGGAGCCGCCCGCGGGCCTGGGGTCGGCGCTGCGCGAACTGGGCGTTCCCTGGCGGCTCGCGGCCGAGGGCGAATGGCTGGCCGAGGTCGCACGGGCCGCGGCCAGGGGGCGCGAGCTGCGCGTCCGGGTGACCGGCCGGGACGCCGACGCGCTGGCGCGGGCAGCTCGCGCGCTGGCGGACGTGACCCGGGGTCGGCCCGGGATCGTCGTGCACGCGGGTCCGGTGACGGAGTCAGGCCGGCTGGAACTGCTGCCGTTCCTGCGGGAGCAGTCGATCAGCGTGACCGCGCACCGGTTCGGAGCCCCGGACGACCTCGTCGCCGGACTGGTCTGAGTCATCAGGCTGGTCGTCACCAGACTGGTCGTCACCAGGCTGGTCTCTGAGTCACCGGACTGGTCGGAGCCATCGCACCTGTCTGAGCCATGCCGCCGACGGCCGTAGAAGATGCGTACAAGGCGACATCACGGTAAAAATCTTAAGCTCGCCTAACTATTCTGGCTCTTCGTGTGCCAGGTCGGAGACCGGGCGGGCCGGGTGCGGTCGTGCGACGGCCGCGACGAGCGGCGCGAGCTGTACCACACGCGCCCACGTCTGGCCGGTGGGTGCGGGACGGGCAGGGCATACCTTGATACGACACGCAGTAGTAGACGCGAAGCGGAGTTTCGGTGACTGATTCGGTGATCATCTATACGCTGACCGACGAGGCGCCGGCCCTGGCGACGTACTCGTTCCTGCCGGTGGTGCAGGCGTACGCGTCGACGGCCGGGGTCGAGGTCGTGAGTCGTGACATATCCCTGGCCGGGCGGATCATCGCCAGCTTCCCGGAGCACCTCGAACCGTCCCAGCGCATCGATGACGCGCTCGCCGAGCTCGGTGAGCTGGCAAAGACGCCCGAGGCGAACATCATCAAGCTGCCCAACATCTCGGCGTCCATCCCGCAGCTGAAGGCCGCGGTCGTCGAGCTGCAGCAGCAGGGGTACGCGCTGCCGGACTACCCCGACGACCCGAAGACCGACGAGGAGCGCGAGGTCCGCGCCCGGTACGACAAGATCAAGGGCAGCGCGGTCAACCCGGTGCTGCGCGAGGGCAACTCCGACCGGCGTGCCCCCGCCTCGGTCAAGGGCTATGCGCAGACCCACCCGCACCGCATGGGCGCCTGGAGCGCGGACTCGAAGACGAACGTCGCCACCATGGGCGCCGACGACTTCCGCAGCACCGAGAAGGCCGCGGTGATCGCGGCGGACGGCGCGCTGCGCATCGAGCTGGTCGGCGACGACGGCACCACCACGGTCCTGCGCGAGTCGGTACCCGTGCTGGCCGGCGAGGTCGTCGACGCCTCCGTGATGCGCATCGGCGCGCTGCGTGAGTTCCTCACCGCGCAGGTGGCCCGGGCCAAGGCCGAGGGCGTGCTGTTCTCCGTGCACCTGAAGGCCACGATGATGAAGGTCTCCGACCCGGTCATCTTCGGCCACGTGGTACGGGCCTTCTTCCCCGAGACGTTCGCCCGCCACGGCGCCGTGCTCGCCGCTGCCGGCCTCACCCCGAACGACGGTCTCGGTGGCATCTTCAAGGGCCTGGAGGCGCTGCCGGAGGGCGCGGAGATCAAGGCTTCCTTCGAGGCGGAGCTGGCGAGCGGCCCGGCGCTGGCCATGGTCGACTCCGACCGCGGCATCACGAACCTGCACGTCCCCAGCGACGTCATCGTCGACGCGTCGATGCCGGCGATGATCCGGACCTCCGGCCACATGTGGGGCCCGGACGGCGCCGAGGCCGACACCCTCGCCGTCCTGCCCGACAGCAGCTACGCGGGCATCTACCAGGCGGTTCTCGACGACTGCCGCGCGCACGGCGCCTACGACCCGGCGACGATGGGCTCGGTGCCCAACGTCGGCCTGATGGCCCAGAAGGCCGAGGAGTACGGCAGCCACGACAAGACCTTCGAGATCCAGACCACCGGCACCGTGCGCCTGGTCGACACCAGTGGCACCGTCGTGCTGGAGCAGACGGTGAGCGCCGGCGACATCTTCCGCGCCTGCCAGACCAAGGACGCCCCGATCCGCGACTGGGTGAAGCTCGCCGTCAGCCGCGCCCGCGCCACCGGCGACCCGGCGGTGTTCTGGCTCGACGAGACCCGCGCGCACGACGCCCAGCTCATCGCGAAGGTGCGGACCTACCTGACCGAGCACGACACCGACGGCCTGACCATCGAGATCAAGGCGCCGGTCGACGCGATCACCTTCTCGCTGGAGCGCATCCGCCGCGGTGAGAACACCATCTCGGTCACCGGCAACGTGCTGCGTGACTACCTCACCGACCTGTTCCCGATCCTGGAGCTCGGCACCAGCGCCAAGATGCTCTCGGTCGTGCCGCTGATGAACGGTGGCGGCCTGTTCGAGACCGGTGCCGGTGGCTCGGCACCCAAGCACGTCCAGCAGCTGGTCAAGGAGAACTACCTGCGCTGGGACAGCCTCGGTGAGTTCCTCGCCCTGGCGGTGAGCTTCGAGCAGCTCGCCCAGTCCACCGGCAACGCCCGCGCCCAGGTGCTCGCCGACACCCTCGACCGCGCCACCGCGACCTTCCTCAACGAGGACAAGTCGCCGACCCGCCGCGTCGGCGGTATCGACAACCGCGGCAGCCACTTCTACCTGGCCCTCTACTGGGCTCAGGAGCTGGCTGGCCAGAGCGCCGACGCGGAGCTCGCGCAGGCGTTCAGCGGCCTCGCCGAGACGCTCTCGACGCAGGAGAAGGCGATCGTGGACGAGTTGCTCGCCGTGCAGGGCTCGCCCGCGGACATCGGCGGCTACTACCAGCCCGACCCGGCGAAGGCCGCGACGGTGATGCGTCCGTCGGCGACCTTCAACGAGGCCGTCGCCACCCTGGCCTGACAGCCGGCAGCCGAGCAACACCGCCTGGATCGGCTGGACCGGCCGGATCCGCGTACTGCCCGGAACGGGCCCTCAACCACCGGTTGAGGGCCCGTTCCGCTGCCGCGGGGGCACCACGAGCCGGTGGTTGAGCAACCGCCGTTCAGCGGGCGCCGGCGAGGGCGTCCGCGAGGACGTCGTGGCGGTGGTGCAGCCCGGGCTCGTTACGGCCGAACACCAGGTTCGCCCGCGCCCCGGCGGCCAGGTTCGCCTGCACCCGGGCGGCCAGTGCGTAGTCCTCGTCGCGTACGACATCGTGGGCGTACTCGAAGATGCTCCGGGCGGCCTCGGCCATTCCCGGCTCGCTCACGTCCATCGACGACGCGTTCTGGTGGACGGTCACCGAATGACCCGGGCGCTCCCCCGGATACACCCGGAAGATCTCCCCGTTGGCGACGGTGACCGACAGAACGATGTTGGGGAACAGGGCATAGATCAACACGAGGTTGTTCAACGGCACCCACTCCTGCTCCGGCTGGTTCGCCAGGTCGGTGATGTGCCTCATCGGGAAGATCAGCCGGTGGTGGCGACCGAAGGAATCGAACAGGGCGCAGTTGCTCTTCGTGATCTGGGCGAAGGTGTCCCGATGCACCGTGGCGAAATGGTAGCTCTCGGCGAAGGTGTCGAGCGCCAGTTTCCAGTTGACCGGAGCGTCGAGAACCTTTTCGCCGACCGGTGCCCAGTTCCCGATTCCCCAGGAGGCGAGTTCCGGGCCCAGCGGGCCCAGATGCGCGTCGATGTCCAGCGGGCCGGCCTGGGGATCCAGCCCGACCCACAGGAAGCCGGAGTGCTCGGTCGCGGGCAGCTCGGTGAGCTGGGCCTTTCCGCCGAGCGTGGCCGGGAAGCCCTCCCGCCCCGGACCGCCGACGAACGCGCCGTGGGCGTCATACGTCCAGGCGTGCCAGGGGCAGACGAAACGTTCGGCCGTGCCACAGCCGGTGGCGAGCGGGGCCTGACGATGCAGGCAGATGTTCTCGAAGGCGCGAATCGCGCCGTCCGTGCCGCGGGTCAGCAGCACCGGGACGTCCATCACCGTCTTTGTGCAGTAACTGCCGGCCGCGGGCAGCTCGGAACTGTAGCCGACAAGCTGCGGTGACCGCCGGACGAGCTCGCGTTCTTTTTCGAACTGCTCCGAGCAGGTATATGCCTGGGCGGCCACGCCACCTTCTTCAGGTGTCATGTCGGTGGTTTTGTCGATTGCTGTCTTCAGCGCCCGTCGGGTGAGATCGACGAGTTCGTCGCGGTCGATGTGAGGCCTCCCCAGAATCGATGACGTCGCCAGCCCGCAGGCCCGGGCGGTCCCGACGCGATCAGTAGCCTGAATTGTATGTGCCTACCACGAACGGTTCTTGACCGGCCTAAGTTCCCAGCCGGACAGGAAGGATGGCACTCCCGTGCGTCACGGATCTGTGGGGCGACTGGGGCGAACGGGGTGGATCCGCCGTCACCGTCGGGCGCGCGGGCGGCCTGCCGGGCCCTGGATGGCTCTGTCGTGCTGTGACCAGTGGCGACTGGTGGGGATCCGCGTCGGCGGTCGCGCGATGTGCTCCCCGGTGCGGTGGCGGCGGAACCGTGTGGCCCCGATCACGGTGTGGGCTCCTGGTGCGTTTGCCGCCGGCGAAAAGGCGCCCGGTCAGATGGGTCGCTCGGCCCAGCCGCGCCTGCACTAACCGCGGTGGCCGTCCACGGTTCACGCGGACGAGGTTTCCGCCGACCGTGACGCCGGTCACGGAAATAGTCGGCAGGTGATCGTCGTCACGCATTCCTGTCGCGTCCGGGACTCATTTTTGCGCAATGTGGCCCACGACATAGACGTGGCTAACACCGGACCTCGGTCGACCCCCGTGAGTGCGTCGGACGTCACGTTCGCGATCAGGATTCTTTCGGGATTGTGAGTCATTATGGATATGGCGGTGGAAATGGCGCCGCCGCTGGACAAGTCGCAAGGAGGCAGCCATGAACCTCTTCTTCTCCGACCACTCCGGCCTGTACCGGAAGCTCGCCGCCCGGCGTGCCGTTCGCCGCGTCCGTCACCAGTTCGAGGAGATCCTCGAGTCGGCGGACACCTCGCCGGGCCTGCGGCAGGACATCCAGGCCCTCTACGCCCGTCAGGACTGGGGCACCCCGGCGAAGTCGCCGCGGTAAGCGCCTCGGCAGTGGCAGCTGGAGCAGTAAACGGACTCGGACCTGGACCCTCGGCTTCGCAGCGGCAGCCGGCCGTCTCGGTCTCGGCCGCGGTGATGCGGCCGCGGTGGTGCGGCCGCATTGACGGAGTCCTGACGGCGCGGTCGTGGCGGAATCGGTGCCGCCGCGGCCGCGCCGCGACTGTGAGCCGTGGTTGACCACGAGCTCCCCGAGAACCAGCTCGTGAACTGGTGCAGCGCCCCAGTGGGTCTTCGTCGCCGGCCGTTTCTGTTGGTCACTGCTTCTGGCAGCCGGTGAGGTGGACGAGGGCGACGGTGTCGTACGCCTCGGTGGGTGTTGCGTCTCTCACCCGCCCCGCGGGGCCCCGGACACCCCTCCCACCAAACCCGGGGGCCGATGCAGCCCCATTGGCGAAAGCCTGAGAAGCGGCGGGCCTGGGCCACCGACATCGGCCTGGCAGTCCGTGGTCGCCCATCAGCGGCGACCTCAGCCGTCGCCACCCGGCTCCGCGGCGACCAGAATTCTCGTCTGATCGCCCTTCGCCTCTTCGGATACCGGAGTGGGCGGGCAGGGACGCGGGCGGAACGCTAGAACCGCATACCGAAGGCCGCGCGCAGCGCGGTGATCTTGTCGTCGCGCTCCCGGCCCGCCCTCGGGGTGCCGTGGGTGGTGCCGGTGGTGCCGGTGTTGACGGTGGCGCTGTGAACCGGGACCGATCCCCGGTGCCGGCGCCGAGCAGCCTGGCCGGAGGTGCAACGTCCGGCAGCCGCCGCGAGAGAGCCTCCGGCCGTGGCCGCCGTGGCCGCCGTGGCGGTGGCCGAGGTCGGCATCGAGGCCGGGCCTGAGGTCGTGGTGGCGGCGGCCGGATGGTGGCGCAGGCGGACGGGCACCCCGGCCGCGCGGAGCGCCGCGGCGTAGGCGACGCCGTCGTCCCGGCGCCGATCCCCCTCCAGGACGGACACGTAGGCCGGGGGCAGCCCCCGCAGGTCGGTGGCCCGGGCTGGAGCCGCGTAGGCCGGCACGTCGGCGGTCCCGGCGAGGTCCGCACCCAGATAGGCGTCCCAACGGGCACTCGGGGCCTGGCCTGTGACATCGACGGGGGCCGGTGCGGCGCCGGCACGTCGGTCGTCCAGCTCGGGCCGGCAGAGGCACTGGAAGCACAGGGCCGGGCCGTTGCGGTCCCGGGTGAGCAGCGTCAGCGCCGCGGCCAGGCCGGCGCCGGAGTTCACCCCGTGCACGGCGATCCGCCTGGGATCGACACCGAGGCGTTCGGCGCGGTCGACGGTCCACAGCAGGGCCGCGTAACAGTCCTCGATCGCGGCCGGGTACGGGTTCTCGGGGGCGAGGCGGTAGTCGACCGAGACCACGACGGCGCCGAGCGCCCGGCTCAGCTCGATGTTGGCCCGGTGGTCCGTGCCCAGCGCACCCGCGACGAATCCGCCGCCACGAAGATGCAGGACCGCCGGGGTCGGCCGGGTGCCGATCAGCGGTGTGTAGATGCGCACCGCCACGTCCGGTGCGTCCGGCGGGCCGGGAACGCTCGTGTCGGTGATGTTCACGCCGGTCAGGTCGATCTCGCGGGTCGCGGAGAGGATCAGCTCCATGGCCCGGGCTCGACTCGCGGTGATGTCGTCGAGGACGGCGAACGGCGTGATCTCGACCAGCGCCGCGCGCTCGGAATCGAACCGGTAGGGCATCGCGTCCTCCAGCACCAGTGTCGGGCATCCGCAGCCTGAATCCGCCCCCTTGCGCCCAGACCATGCCCATCGTGACCCCGGAAGCGGGCGACGAGGCCCCGAAACCCGGCTATCTGCCGGATCGGCATTCCGGGTGTCCTCGGGAGAGGATTCTGCGCGGTGTCACCGCCTGTGCCGCGCGTAACGGCGCGCGGCCAGGGCTGCCGGGAGTCCGGGCCGGCGACGGGGACGTCTCACTGGTTGGTCAGCCTGTCGGCGATCTGGTCGACGAAGCCCTGCTCGATGTCCGGCGGCGGCACGTTCTGGACGTTGATGACCTCGAGCTGGACGGCCACCTCGCCGACGTAGAAGTAGAGCGTGTCGCGGACGTAGCCGTAGGTGCCGTACTGGTCCGTGACACCCAGTGAGGTCCGGATGAGCGCGGTGGCCCCGGGCGGCGGGGGCGGGGTCTCGACCGCGACGAGCTCGTAGGTGTATCCGTTCGCGTCCGGGCCGGTGAACTGCTCTTCCAGCGCCGCGCGGTAGCAGTCACCGAACAGGGGGCTGGTGACAATTTCGGCGTTCTGGCGGATCTGGCTCGCGGGCAGGATCTTCGCGCGGCTGACCGCCTGGAAATCTGATTCCTCGGTGCTGGTGAACAGATCCCCCGTGGTCTCGTCCGACGGTTCCGGCGGGTCATATTCCGGGAAACCGGCGCAGGTGGCGACAGTGGTTTCTATCGCGCTGTCGCCGTCGCTGTCCGGATCGTCCGCGCCACCCGAGCTCTCGAAGCCCGCGGTTTCCGGGCCCGCTGCGAGCACGTAGTCCGCCGCGCTCAGCTGGCTCGTCGGTGTGGCGGTGACCTGCGTTGACGGGGTTTCCGGTCCGGCCGGGGCAGGCTTCGTCGCGGGGCCCGCGGTCGGAGACGTCGTCGGCGTGCTGAGCGTGAGGGAGCCTTCCTGGCATCCCGTGAGCACAGCTGCCAACGCTGACGCGGCGATTGCGCCGAGCACGGGTCGGCGCCCGCCCCAACCCTGCCGAATGCTGCCCATCTCCGACCTCCATGAGGTTCGCGCAGCTGTCACGCGAACTGCGTGAATACCTTGTTGACAAGGAACACCATGCCGGAGAAAAGCGGGTGGGAGTGCATGTGTCGGATGTCTTTCGTGGGACATGAGATGGGCCCGGAACACCCGCCGGGATAATTCCTCGGGGTGGCTTCCGGGCCCTTCTCGTGGTGCCGCCCTTGACAGGAGGACAGCAGACAGCTCGCCGGTTCGGTGTGTTACGGGGAGTGAGCGACCGGGACGGATCCGGGGCGTGCGGCCGCGGCCACGGGAGATCCGCCGAGGAGGTCCAGCCAGGCGTGGACGGTGTCGGCGGTGGATCTGGCGTGCTCGTTGAGCATCGACTGGTGGCTGCCCGCGGCGTGCACGAGGTCGAAGTCGAGATCCCAGGCGTCGGCTCCGGCCGCCGACACCGCACCCGGCGACACCGCACCCGGCGGCGCCGGCCTTGGTTCGGTTCCAGCGGGGGCGGCGCCGGGCGGTGTGGGTGTGGTCGGCGCCGCGTTGCGGCGGGGGAGGCCCTCGGTGGCGCGGACCAGGACGATCGGCGTGCGCACCGGGGTCGGTCGCCAGCCCTCGAACAGGTCCAGGTAGGCGCCCTGCGCGGTCACCTGCGCCTCGGTCATGAGCGCGAACGCCTGATCGTTGACGGCGATGCCGCGCAGTTCCTCAGCGACGTCCGCGTCGGGGATGGCGTCGCCGGGCAGCCAGGTGTCGAGCAGGACGACGGCCGCCAGCGCCATCCCCCGTGCCTCCAGCCGGGCCGCGACCGCGTGGGCGAGCCATCCACCGGACGAATAGCCGGCGAGCGCGACCGGGGCATCCGCGAAATGCCGGGCCATCGTGTCGGCGTGCAGGTCGACGACGAGCTCGGCGGTCGCCGGCAGCAGCTCGCCGTCACCGAAACCGGGGTGGGCGAGGGCATGGACGTCCCGTCGGCCGTGCAGGTGCAGGGCGAGGCGGGCGAAGGTGTGTGGTCCTGACGGGGCCACCATCGACGGGAGGCAGACCAGCGCGGGGCCGGCCGGACCGGAGGCGAGCGTGACCGGGGATGGCCGGTGGGGGAGTGCGTCCGGGCTGGTGAAGGTGGGTCGCAGCCGCGCGGCGGCACGCAGCACACCGATGCCCGCCGCGAACTTGCCGTCGGCACACGCCTGGCGGTAGAGCTCCCGCACACCTCCGGGCGCGGAGCCGGCCGCGGTGGTGATGCCGCCGCGGTCGCCCGGCGCGCCCCACCCGCTTTCCGGTCCAGGCCTGCGGCCCGTTTCCGGCCCCGGGCCGATGCCCGCCGCGCGATCCGGGTCGCCGGCAGTGCCTCCGTTCGTGGGCGGGTCCGTGCTGGCAGCCCGGGCGGCGAGCAGTGCCGCGAGGTGGGCCGCCAGATCGGCGACGGTGGGGTGTTCGAAGACGACGGTCGTACTCAGCCGAAGGCCGGTCAGCTCGGCGAGTCGGCGGCCCAGCCGCACGGAGGCGACGGAGTCGAAGCCGATCTCCAGGAAGCGTCGCGCGGTGTCCACGTCCGCCGGGTCGGCATGCCCGAGAATCTCGGCCACCGCGGCCCGGACGAGGTCGTGCAGGACGCGCCGGCGCTGCGCGGCCGGCAGCGCGCCGAGGCTGACGGAGGTGGGCCGGGCCGGGGCGGGGTGATCCGCCGCCCGTGCGGTGCCTCCGGCCGCTCCGCCCTGCCGGGTCGGCCAGGCCTGCAGGGCCTGCCCCGGCGCCCCGCCCGCGGTGGCCGTCGAGCCGGCGGCGGTAGCGGGTCCGGCGGCGCCGGGCTGGGCGGTGCCGGGCCGGGAGGGACCTGTGCTCGCGGTGATCTCGTCGAACAGCCGGGACGGCCGCGCGGCGGTGAAGACCGGCAGAAACAGCTCCCAGTCGACGTCGGCGAACGTGACAACGCCTCCGGTCGGGTCCGTTGTCTGGCCCACCAGCGCGGCGACCGCGTCGTCGGCGGGCAGCGGACGCAGACCGCGACGCTGCAGGTACGCCTGTCGGGACGGCTCGGCGGCCATGCCCGACCCGGCCCACGGGCCGTAGGCGACGCAGGCGGTGGGCAGGCCGGCGGCCACTCGGAACGCGGCCAGCGCGTCGAGATAGGCGTTCGCCGCGCTGTAGGCGCTCTGCCCGGAGCTGCCCCACGTCGCCGCGATCGAGGACAGCAGCAGGAGAGGGACGTCGCCGGCGATCCGGTGCGTCAGCTCGGCGGCGGTGACCTTCGGCGCGAGGACGCCCGCGATCTGGTCGAGATCGAGCTCGTGCAGCGCCGCGGTGGGCCCGAAGACGCCCGCGGCGTGGACGACCGCCCGAAGCGGCGCCTCCTGGTCGGCGACGAGGCCGGTCAGGAGCGTGGCCAGCTGGTCGTGGTCGGCGGTGTCGCAACGACGCACCACGACGTCGGTTCCGTGCCCGGCCAGCTCGGCGCGCAGGGCGGCCGCGCCCGGCGCGTCCGGGCCCCGGCGGCTCGCGAGCACCAGTCGCCGGGCTCCGGCGCGGGCGAGATCACGGGCGATCCGCGCGCCGAGCGCCCCCGTCCCTCCGGTGACCAGCACGGTTCCGCCCCGCAGGTCCCAGGCGGACGGACCCGCCGTTCCCCCTGTGATCGCGGTGCCGGCGGTGTCGGCGGTGCCGGCGGTGTCGGCAGCGGTCGCGGTGGTCGTCGGGACGGCGTCGTGGACGAGACGGGGCACGAACAGCGCGGACGTCCGTACGGCGAACTGGTCCTCACCCTGGCCCAGGGCCAGCGCGGCGCCGAGCCAGGCGAGCGCGGAGTCGTCCAGCGCGGAGGGCAGGTCGATGAGCCCGCCCCACACGTCGGGGCGTTCGAGCGCCAGGGTCCGTCCCAACCCCCACAGGGGCGCCCCGGCGGGGTCTCGGACGGGGTCGTCGATGCCGGTGGTGACCGCCCCCCGGGTCAGGGCCCACAGCGGTGCGCGCAGCCCGAGGTCGTGGTGCGCCTGCGCGAGCGCGCAGGTGAGCGCGAAGCCGGTGGTCAGCGCCGGGTGGTCGGGATGCGCCGTGGTGTCCATCGGGAGCAGGGCGAGCACGCCCCCGCGGCCGCCGGCGGTCGTCGGCGAGCTGGGTGCCGCCGGTGAACCCGGTCCCGCCGGTGAACCCGGTGCTGGCGGCGAACTCGTGGCTTCCGGCGGCCTCAGGGCGTCGAGCTGGGCACCAAGGCAGGCGTCGAGACGGCCGCGCAGCCGCGGGCGGTCGGCGTCGGTGTGCTCCAGCTTCAGTTCGGTGGTGGTGGCGCCGAGGCGTTCCAGGATCCAGCGGATGCGGGAGACCTCCTCGTCGCCGACGCCGGCGGGGGGCCGCAGCACGACCCAGGGGCCTGACAGCGGTGAGCCGGAGCCGCCGGTGCCGGTGAGCGCCGCCGCGTCGGCGAGTGCCGCGGCTCCGGTGAGCGCGGCGTTGGCGGCGTCGGGCAGCGCGCGCCAGGCAGTGCGGTAGCGGGCGGGGCCCGGGGTCTGCGCCGACCCGTCCGTGTCGTGGACGCCGTCCGGGGCCGCGCCGGCCGGAGCTGCCGCGGCGGGGACGGGCGGCTCCATCCAGTACCGCCGGCGCTGGAACGGATAACTCGGCAGATGCAGCCGTACCGGCCTGGTGGCCGCTCCCGGCGAACGTGCGTCCCACGCCTGGGCCCGCTCCTCGGGGACGAGCTGCGGATCGAGGCCGAGCTGGGGCTGCGATCGGAGACCGGGCTGGTTGGCAGGCTCCCAGGCGATCGCGACGCCGTGGGTGTGCAGCTCGGCGAGGGCATGGTGCAGCGCGGCCGGCTCGGACCGCCCACTCGCCGCGACACTGACCAGCCGCGGCATCGGCCCCCGTCCACCGTCGCGGGCGGCGGTGCCGTCGAAGCCCGCGCCGGCTCCGACGGCACCGGTCACGCCGTCACCGGCGACTCCGCCAGCGGGGACGCCGTCGCCGAGCTTGCCGTCGTCGAGCACGGTGTCGTCGAGCACGGTGTCCTGGATGTGGAGGGCGAGCGTGGCCCGTGGGCCGATCTCGATCCAGGCCGCGGGGCCCTCCCGTCGGGCGCGGGCGACGGCGTCGCGGAACCGGACGCGCTCGCGGAGGTGGCGCACCCAGTATTCGGGCTCCGTGACCTGGACGGGCGCCTCCGGATCACCGGCCCGATGTCCGGTCAGCGCCGAGAGGAGCGGGACCGTCGGGGCGCGGTAGGTGACGCCGCGGACGACGTCGGCGAAGCGTTCCAGAACCGGGTCCAGATGGGCGGAGTGGAAGGCGTGCCGGACGGCGAGCCGGCGCGTCGGGCGGCCGCGCGCGGCCCAGTGCGCGGTCACGGCGGCGACGGCGTCGTCGTCACCGGCGACGACCACCGAGGCGGCGCTGTTGACCGCGGCGATCTCGACGCCGTCGAGACCGGCCAGGGACGCGCCCACCTCGTCCTCGCCGGCACTCACCGCGGCCATCGCGCCGCGGCGGGCGCCGCCCATCAGCCGGCCGCGGGCGGCGACGACCGCGGTCGCGTCGGTGAGTGTCCAGACGCCGGCGACGTGCGCGGCGGTCAGCTCGCCGATGGAGTGGCCGAGCACGAGCCGGGGGACGAGCCCGAACGTCTCGAGCAGGCGGAACATCGCGACCTGGTACGCGAACAGGGCGCACTGGGTGTACAGCGTCTCGTCGAGCAGCGCGGCGCGGCGGGTGCCCGGCGCGGCGAACATGACGTCGCGCAGTGGCTCGTCGAGGTGCGGCGCGAAGTGCTCGCAGATCGTGTCGAGGGCGCGTGCGAACACCGGGTAGGTGGCGTGCAGACGTCCTCCCATCCCGGGCAGCTGGCTGCCCTGCCCGGTGAACGCGACGGCGGGCCGGCCACCGGTGGGGTCGGCCGGGGCGCTGCCCCGGACCAGCGCCGGCGTGGTGCCGCCGGCCGCGAGGGTGGTGAGTGCCCCGGCCAGCTCCGTGGTACGGGCCGAGGGCGGACCGTCGAGCACGACCGCCGCGCGGGTGGGCAGGGCCGCGCGGCCGCCGTTGAGGGTGAGCGCGACGTCGTCGCAGCGCAGTTCGGGGTGCCGGCGCAGGTGCTCGGCGAGTCGTGCCGCGTGCGCCCGCAGCGCGGTCTCGCCGCGGGCCGAGACGACCACCGTCACCGGTGCGGGGACGGATCCCTCCGGTGCCGGCACGCTCCGGCCGCCGAGGCGCGCGACGTCCCGGCCGCCGGTGTTCTGGGCGGGGATGCTCTGCGTCGGGGTGTTCTGGGCCGCGGTGTTCTGGGCCGCGGCGTTCTGGGACGGGGTGCTCTGGTTCGGGATACGCGGTGCTGTGGGGGGCTCGGCGAGGATGACGTGCGCGTTCGTCCCCGAGATGCCGAACGCGGAGACCGCGGCCCGCCGCGGGCGGGCACCCACCGGCCAGGCGACCGGCGCGGTCAGCAGCTCGAGGGCGCCGCCGCTCCAGTCGACGTGCGGGGTGGGGGCGGTGATGTGCAGGCTCGCCGGCAGCAGCTCGTGACGCATCGCCTCGACGAGCTTGATGAGGCCGGCGACGCCGGCGGCGGCCTGGGTGTGGCCGATGTTGGACTTCAGCGAGCCCAGGTACAGAGGCCGTCCGGGCGGTCGGGAACCGCCGTACGCGGCGAGCAGGGCGCGGGCCTCGATGGGGTCCCCGAGCGGGGTGCCCGTGCCGTGCGCCTCGATGGCGTCGACGTCGCCGGGCGCCACGCCGGCGTCCGCGAGGGCCTGGGCGATGAGGCGCTGCTGGGACAGGCCGTTGGGTGCGGTCAGCCCGTTGCTGGCCCCGTCGGAGTTCACGGCGCTGCCGGCGATGACGGCGAGGACGGGTAGCCGACGCGCGCGGGCCTGCGACAGCCGGGTCAGGACGACCACGGCGGCGCCCTCGGCCCAGCCGGTGCCGTCGGCGTCGGCGGAGAACGCCCGGCACCGTCCGTCCGGGGCCAGGCCCCGCTTGCGGCTGAACTCGACCAGCATCGCCGGCGTGCTCATGAGGGTGACCCCGCCCGCGACAGCGAGATCACATTCCCCGCTGCGCAGCGAGGCCGCGGCCAGGTGGACGGCCACCAGGGAGGCGGAGCACTGGGTGTCCATGGTCAGCGCGGGGCCCTCGAACCCGAACGTGTAGGAGACCCGCCCGGCGATCACCCCGAGCGCGTTGCCGGTCAGCAGATGGCCCTGCAGGTCGGCGGGTGCCCGGTGCCAGGCCGACCCGTAGTCCTGCAGGGACACCCCGGTGAACACCCCGGTACGGCTGCCGCGCAGCGACATCGGGTCGATCCCGGCGTGCTCGAAGGCCTCCCAGGACACCTCCAGCATGAGGCGCTGCTGCGGGTCCATCGCGACGGCCTCCCGCGGGCCGATGCCGAAGAACGCGGCGTCGAACAGATCGATGCCGGGCAGGAAGCCGCCGCCGCGGGTGTACGTGGTGCCGGGGTGGTCCGGGTCCGGGTGGTGCAGGTGGGCGAGGTCCCAGCCGCGATCCGCGGGCAGCGGCCCGGTGACGTCCCGACCGGCGGCGACCAGCTCCCACAGCGCCTCCGCGGAGTCCGCGCCCGGCAGGCGGCACCCGGTCCCGACGACGACCACGGGGTCCGCCACCGGCCCGGCTGTCGAGCCGCCTGGTGAACGGACCATCGGGCCGGTCGCCCGGCCGTCTGCCCGGCTGTCCGCCTGGCCGTCTGCCTGGTCGGTCGTCCGGTCGGTCACCCGGGTGGTCACCGGGACGGCCGTCGGGTTGGTCTGCGAGGACGGGCCGCGGGCGGCGTCCTCGCGCCAGCCGAGGACCGCGCCGCGCAGATGCGACGCGACCGCCCGTGGGGTCGGCCGTTCGAACAGCAGTGTCGCCGGCAGCGCCACGCCGGTCGCCGCGGCCAGCCGCTCGCGCAGGGCGTCCGCGGCCCCGCGGTAGATGCCCAGCGCTCGCCAGGGCGCACCGCGGTCGACCGTGGTCGGCTCGCGGCCGCTCACCGCGACCAGGTGGTCGACGACCAGCGCCAGCAGGGCGTCCACCTGGTCAGCCGGGTCCAGGCGGACGATCCTGGCCCGCCAGGCGGCCCGGACCTGCTCGGCCGGCGGGCCGGACGGGTGCGGCTGCGGGTTGCTGTTGTCCATCAGGACCTCCCGAGGGGGCTGACGCCTTCAGGTGTCCGGCGCTTTTCGGTTCTTTGTGGTTCCTTTCGGCTCCGGGTTTGTTTCGTGGTCCTTCGCGTTTCTCCCGGGGCCTGCCGGAAACCGAGAGGTTCCGCTGTTCCCGTGACCGGATGCCACCGGGAGAACCGTCCGGCATCGGACGTCCAGCGGTGGGTTCCGGCGTGCCGAGGTTCTGGCGGGACACGGTCCGGGATTTCAGCGGTCAGGTTGGATCCCGTCTCCGGGTGGCCTGCGGCCACGCCGCCGGTTTACGTCGGTGGGCAGCCACTCGCGAATTCTGCCGGAGCCCCGCGTCGGCTCAAAACGGCGATGGCGCTGACGGGCTACGCCGAACGGGTTTGCCGGTGGTCCGTCGGTCCCGGCCGGTCAGGGCTTTCGTCGGGCGGCCGGGTGGGAGACGGCACAGCTGCGGGTGGCGCTCTAATACGTTCGGGCCATTGGTCGGCACCGACGGATTGTCGACATCACCGCCGATCCGTAGTGTCGCTTTCCGCTGTTACCGGGTTCATCGCGCACCGACGGCGGGCCGGATCCCTGCCGGCCGGGGCCGTGGGCTGCCCGAACAGCCCGGCCGCCCGGGCTGATGCGGTCCCCGGGCTGACGAATGCCCGAGCTGTCACGTCACCGGCCCGGCGGTGCGGCGGTGCGGTGGTGCGGCGGAGTACCGCTGTCTCCCGACCGAGGAGCGAGGACGCGCATGCGAAAGATCATTCCGCGGGACGCGGGCCGTGACGACGGGCGGTCCGCGGCGGCACGGGGGCTGAGCATGGTGTTGGGGCGCCGGTCAGCCGGGCGGTTCGCCCAGCGGCGGTCGAGCATCGAGGTGGGCACCGACTGGCGCCGGTGCGGTGCCGGGGACGGCGGCTGCGGGGTGCTGCTGCCGCTGAGCCAGCCGACCTGCCCCCGCTGCGGTCGGACGAACCGCGAGGACCTGGCCCCGCTGGACCTGCGGCGCGCACTGCTCGCCCCGGACGCCGGCGAGGACACGGTGACGATCCTGCGTCCCGCGGCCGTGACCGCGGCCGCCCCGGCTTCTCCGTCCGCCGCGGTTTCGGCCACTTCGTCGGCCCCGTTGTCCCCGTCGTCCTCTGCCGCACCGGGTGACTCCTGCGGGTGAACGCCTGCCCGCCGGCCCGCGATTATTCATCGGAAAGTGCCCTCAGCTAACCCCGGCCCTGAGGTCGAGCGTGGTCGGAGCATCGAAATGTTCGCGCGCTGTGAAACGATAAGGGCATGTACTCCGCCGAGATCAATCGCAAGCAGCCGGCATGTCTGCTGCTCGTCATCGATCACTCGACGTCGATGGCTGAGACCTGGGCCGGTGGAACAATGAGCAAGGCTGACCAGCTCGCGCTCGCCGTCAATCGGCTGCTCGGTAACGCGGTGTTGCTCTGCAGTAGGGGTGACGATCGGGTCTACGACTATTTCGAGGTAGGAATTCTGGGCTATGGGCGGGGGGTCGCGCCGGTCCTGTATGGTTCGAGCGTGAGTCGCCCGCTGCTGCCTATCAGCGAGGTCGCGCTGAATCCGAACCGGGTCGACCATGTCCTGCGGAAGGTGCCTGACGGCGCGGGCGGCCTGGTCGAGGTGCAGACCCCGATACCGGCCTGGGTCGATCCGGTGGCGGACGGGTGGACGCCGATGGTCGAGGCGCTGCGGGTCGCCGCCTGGGTCGTCGACGGCTGGTGCCGCACCCACACCGCCAGCTTCCCGCCGATCGTGGTCAACGTGACCGACGGGCAGAGCACCGACGGTGATCCGCGGGAGGCGGCCGCCCAGGTGCGGGCCGCGGGCACGGCCGACGGCAACGCGCTGCTGTTCAACGCGCACCTTTCCGCGACCACGCGCCGGGCCGTGACCTTCCCCCGGGACCGCGCGGACCTGCCCGGCGAGTTCGCGCAGGTGCTGTTCGACATGTCCAGCCACCTGCCGCCCGCGATGGTCGCGGCGGCGGACAGCCTCGGCTATCCCGCGACCGCCGGGTCGAAGGGCTTCCTGTACAATGCCGACGTCACCGCGCTGATCGAGTTCCTCGACATCGGTACCCGGGCGGTGACGCCGACGGGCCTGCGTGACCTCACCGTCGGGCCGCGGTCCAGCGGATGACACCGGTGTCCGTCACCGTCCCCACCGCGGCTGAGGCCGTTCCGGAGGGCTCCGCCGCGCGCGCCGGCTCCGCGGCCGCCGACCCCGCTGTCTGCGCCGGCTCTGCTGGTTCCGCTGGCTCATCGGTGTCTGCCGGCTCAGCGGTGTCTGCCGGCTCCGCCGGGGCGGCGCGGCTCACGGTGACGTCCCGCACGGTGGCGAAGCTCGGCCGTGCCGACGACGAGAACGAGGACTGCTGCGCGGCCTGCCCCGAACGGGGGAGGTTCGCGATCGCGGACGGTGCCTCGACCTCGGCGCGTCCCGAGGTCTGGAGCCGGCTGCTGGTGCACGCGTTCGTGTGCGAGTCCCTCGACCCGCTGGCACCCGAGGTGCTGGCCGGGCTGCGGGAGCGGTGGTGGGAGCAGGTGAGCCGGCCGGGCCTGCCCTGGTACGCGCGGGCGAAGCTGCAGTCGGGGGCGGACGCGTCCTTTCTGGGCCTGTGCGTCGACGTCGAACGCCTGCGGTGGGCGGCGACCTGCGTCGGTGACTCCTGTGTGTTCCACCTGAGCGGCGGACGGACCCGCACCGCCGGCCCGGTGCTGCGCGCCGAGGACTTCTCCCGCTTCGCGCAGCTCGTCGGCAGCCGCGGCGCGGCTGTTCCCGCCCCGACCGTGCTGGGCGGCACCTACCAGCCCGGGGATGTGTTCGTGCTCGCCACCGACGCGCTCGCGCGGCTGCTTCTGTGCGCCGACGCCGACCGCGGCCGGATGCCCTCGCCGGGCTGGCTCGCGCACAGCGCCGGCCGGTTCGCCCGGATGGTCGCGGCCTACCGCCACCATGGATGTCTCGCCAACGACGACACGACGATCTGTGTGGTCCAGACGTGACCGTGAGTTCCTTCGGGTGGTGCCCGCTCCGCGGGGGCGGTCACGGGTGTGCGCGGGCGTCGGTATGAAACTGCCCACCCTGATCGACTACCAACAGGCCGTCCAGGTGCCACGGCTGGCCTTCCTGGACGACCAGCTGCGCCAGAGCGTGCCGCGGCTCACCCCGCTGGGCATGCCGGCGGTCGCCACCGGCGGCTTCGCGCTCACCTTCGACGTCAGCCACGGCCGGCGCCGGTACGCGGTGCGCTGCTTCCACCGGCACAGCGACAACCTGGAGCTCCGCTACGCCTGCATCGCCGACTTCGTGCGTTCCGCGGCGCTGGCGTTCCTGGTGGACGTCGACTACCTGCCGGCCGGCATCCGGGTGGGCGAGCGTGCCTGGCCGATCGTGCGGATGGAGTGGATCGACGGGGTCCGCCTCGACGACTGGGTCCAGGAGAATCTGGACCGCCCGGCCCGGCTGGACCGGGCCCGGGTGAGCCTCAACTCCGCCGTCGCCGAGCTGCGCCGGCGCGGTGCCGCGCACGGCGACCTGCAGCACGGGAACATCCTGGTGCTGCCGGACTCGTCCATCCGGCTGGTCGACTACGACGGGATGTACCTGCCCGCGCTGGGCGCCCTGGGTGCCTCCGAGCGCGGCCACCGCAACTACCAGCATCCGGACCGTTCGAACCAGTACGACGTCACGCTGGACCGGTTCGCCCAGGAAGTGATCGTGGTGTCGCTGGCCGCGCTCGCCCGGGACCCGCAGCTGTGGCGTGAGTTCAACACCGGCGAGAACCTCATCCTCTCGGCGGCCGACTTCGCCGACCCGGGTGCGTCGGCCCTGTTCGCCCGCCTCGAACGGATGCCGGTCGTTGGCCCGGCCGCCCGGCGGCTGCGCGACGCCTGCCTGGTGGACTACGCCGACGCCGGCGCGATCCTCGACGGCCAGGCGCACGTCCGCTACGCCGCCGCGGCGCCTCCGGCTGCTCCGGCCGGTTCGGCGAGGCCCGCCGGTCCGGCTGGATCCGCTGGCCTGCCGGGATCGGCCGGTGCGGGCCCGGTGGGTTCCGTGGGGGTCGTCAGCACCGTCTCGGCGGCCCGGTACCTGCGAACCCGCCCGCTGTATCGCGCGCCCGTCATGGCGCCCTCCGTGCTGTCCGCGCTGGACCGTTCCGGCCTGCTGGTCCGGCGGGGCCAGGAGGCGATGGTCGTCGGCCGGGTCGCCCGGGTGCGCCAGTTCCGCCGGACGGGGGCGGTGACCGTCCTCGACTTCGCCGACGGTCACCGAGGCGGCGTCCCCGCGGCGGGCGGCTTCCACGTGGTGGGGTGGGATCGCGTCAGCCGGGAGCTCACCGCCACCCACGGGGACCTGGCAACCCTGGAAGGGGCCTGGGTTCGGGTGACCGGCCAGATCGCGGTGGACGAACGGGGCGCCGCGGCGTACGACTCCGGTGGCTGGGTGCCCCCGGAGCCCGACGCGGACGTTACCCGGCCCACCCGGGTAACCCGCCCGGGCCGCACCCCACCCGCGCCCCGGATCGAGCTGCGGCGCGGGAGCCTGCTGCGCCGGCTGACCGAGCGGGAGGCCGGCAGCCTGCTGCACCGGCCGAGCAGCGTGCCCGCCGCGCCCGCCACCCGGTCGGCCTACGGTTCCGGCCCGGTGCTGCCGCCGCCACCGCGGCCGGTGCTGCCACCGCCGGTGCCCGGCCCGGCGGCGAACCGCGCCGGTTCCAGCCCCGGTTCCAGGTCAAGGTCCGGCTCGGGGCCGTGGCCCGGCTGGAGCTGAGCTGGCCCGAACGGGTGGCCGGCCTGGCCCGTACGTGGGATGACCACGATGCGGCGGGCCAGCCGCGGGTGGACCGCGTGAACCGGCATGACTCGGCCTTGCCAGCGGTACCGGGTGGCGCCAGATGTCGTCCGCTGCGGTCTGGCGCCGTTCGGTGTGGTCAGCGCGGCAGGGGAGGCAGGGGGAGGGGGAGCGCGGGCAGGCCGTCGATGCTCGTGCCGTTGTGGGACCTGTGTTCGCAGTAGGCGGCGAACTCCTCCTCCGTCCTGCGGTCGAAGTACCTGGTGTGCAGGTCCCGCTCCTGCTGGTACTCCATGAACGGGACGGCGTACCCGCAGCTGTCACTGATGGTCCGGGCCCGCACGACGATGATCGCGCGCAGCCCGCCCGCGTTCGCCTGCTCGGCCGGGAAGCGGCTGAGCAGCTCACCCCAGCGCGGGTCGTCACGGAACACCGGCTCCCCCTCCCCGTGCACCCGCAGGATCTTCGGCGGCCCGTCGAAGGCACACCACATGAGCGTGATCCGGCCGTTCTCCCGCAGGTGCGCGATGGTCTCCGCGTGGCTTCCGCCGAAGTCCAGGTAGGCCACGGTCCGCTCGTCGAGCACCGTCAGCGAACCGTCCCGGCCCTTCGGCGAGAGGTTGATCCGGCCCTGCGCGGACAGTGGCGCGGACGCGACGAAGAAGATCCGTTGAGCCTGGATGAACGCCCGTAGCCGGTCGTCGAGGAGCTCGTAGGTCTGTCCCATGGCTGAAGTATCCGCACCGGCGGCAGGTATCGGCGTCCCGACAGGTGTGTGGGTAGCCAGGTGGTGACGGCGTATCTAGCTGTGGGGGTCTCGGCCCCGCGGTCACCGTGCGGCGCAGGCCGGTGCCGTCCAGCGCAGCTGTCCGATGACGAGACGATCCGGTGGTGGCGGTGTTTCCCTCCGACGGAGCAGCACAGGAAGATCACGATCGGAGGACCTGGTGGCGTTGAAGCCGCTGCGGGCGGGCGACCCGCTCGTGATGGGGCCGTACCGGCTGGCGGCCCGCCTCGGCAGCGGTGGGATGGGCGTCGTCTACCTCGGAGTCGACGGGCGCGGGCGGCAGGGTGCCGTCAAGGTGCTGCGCGACGAGTACCTGGAGGACGAGGGGTTCCGGCGGCGGTTCACCCGGGAGGCGGCCGCGATCGCGGCGATCGACAGCCCGCGGGTCGCCCGGCTGCTGGACGCCGGCCCCGACGGTGACCAGCCGTGGATCGCCACCGAGTACGTCCACGGGCCCACCCTGCTGGGCGCCGTCGCGGCGGACGGGCCGACCCGGCCGGAGACGCTGCGCACGTTGGCGACGGGCCTCGCCGAGGCGCTGCGCGCCATCCACGGCGCCGACGTGGTGCACCGTGACCTCAAGCCCAGCAACGTCATCATGGGCGCGGACGGGCCGAAGGTCATCGACTTCGGGATCGCGGTGGGCCTCGCCGGCGCGATGACGGCGTCGGGAGTGGTGCTGGGCAGCGTCGGCTACATGGCCCCCGAGCTGATCTCGGGGGACTCCCGGCCGGGCCCGGCGGCCGACGTCTTCGGCTGGGCACTCACCGTCGCGTTCGCCGCCACCGGCCGCGCGCCGTTCGGGGACGGCCCGCTGCAGACGCTGGTGCTGCGCACCGTGCACGGCGACGCCGACATCGACGGTGTTCCGGATGACCTCCGCCCGGCGGTCACCACGGCGCTGCGCACCCGGCCCGAGCTGCGCCCCACCGCCACGGATCTGGTGAGCTGGCTGGCGTCCGGGGACGTCCCCGCGGGCCTCGTGCCGGCACCGGAACCCGCACCGGCCCAGCCGGCTGGGCCGGAGGCCGAGACATCCGGCCTGGCCGAGGCGTCCCGCGTGGCCGATGAGTCCGAACGGGCCGAACGGGCCGGACAGGCTGAGGGGGCCGTGGCGGCGGAAGCGACCCGGGTGGCGGGGCGTGCGGGTGGTGCCGGGCGGCGGTCGGGGGGTGCCCATCGGGCCGGCGGACGTCCGCGTGGCGACAGCGCGCAGCAGCGGGCCAGGTCGTTGGCCGCCCTGGACATCCTCGTGGGCAGCAGCTCCGTCGCGTCGGCCGACCCGGCGGGCGAGGACCCCGTGCCCGACCGGCCGGCGGCACGGCGGCGCCGGCATCCGGTGACCGCACGCCGCCTGGTGCCCGCGGTCGGTGTGGTGGCGATCGCCGCCGCGGCGGCGAGCATGGGCGTGGTGCCGAGCCCGGGGGAGGTCCTGGGCATGGCGCACTCCGCCGACAGCGGCGGTCAGGCCGAGCTGTGGCGGGGCGTCGCCGACGCCGCGGCGCCGGAACCCGCGGCTCCCGCCGCTCCTGCCCTGCCACCGGCCCCGGCGCCTGCACCGCCGGCCCCGCTGCCGGTTCCGCCGGCCCAGGCGGCGCCCGCGGCACCGGTCGCGGACGTCCGTGGTGCCACCACCGGGCGCCCGGCGCGATACCTGGCCGGCAACCACGAATCCGGGATCGGCGACCTCGTCGACATCGACCTTCCCCGCGTCGACGTGGATGTGCCGACGATCGACATCGTGATGCCGCGGATCGAGGTCGGCCTGCCCGGTCTGGCCGTCACCGTGCCCCAGGTCGAGGTGGACGAGATCGACGTGAGTGAGGTCCTCGCTGCCTGGCAGCGGGCGGTCCCTGTGGACGTCCCCACCATCCCCGTTCTGATCCAACGTGGATCCGCACAGTCTGACGTCTGGGTGTGGTCCTGACGTTCTGAAGCCGCTCCCGCTGTTCTCGCCCGGGTTTCCGCCCGTAGCAGGATCCAGAGTTCGGGTCGCCGCTGCTGTCGCTGCCTGTGAACAAGAAGTGCGGACATTGGCTGCTGCAGCAACCGAAATCCTCACTCCTGCCTACTGCCTGGTGACTCCGCGCCCCTTTGATGCCACTTGTGGGGAGGAGGGTCAGCGGAGCGCGCGGAAGGCGCCGTCCAGGTCGGCCAGGATGTCGTCGATGCCTTCGAGGCCCACGGAGAGGCGGATCTGGTCGGCGGACACGCCGCTGGCCCTCCGCTGCTGCGGTGTCAGCTGCGCGTGGGTGGTCGACGCGGGATGGATGGCCAGCGAGCGGACGTCCCCGACGTTCGCCAGGTGGCTGTGCAGGGTGAGCGCCTCGATGAAGGCCGGGCCGCGGCGCAGCCCGTCGGCCAGCTCGAAGGCGAGGACCGCGCCGGTGCCGCGGGGCAGGTAGCGGTCCGCCGCGGCGCGCCAGGGGCTGTCGGGCAGGCCCGGGTAGGCGACCGCGGTGACGTCGTCGCGGTCCCGCAGCCACTGGGCGACCCGCAGGGCGTTCGTGCTGTGCCGCTCCATCCGTAGCGACAGGGTTTCCAGGCCCTGCAGGAGCAGGAACGCGTTCATCGGCGACAGTGCCGGCCCGAGGTCGCGCAGCAGCCGGGCGCGGGCCCGCAGGATGTAGGCCGTCTCGGGGAACGCGTCGAGGAACACCAGCCCGTCGTAGGCGGGATCGGGCTGGGTGAAGCGCGGGTAGCGGCCGTTGCCCCAGTCGAAGCGGCCGCCGTCGACGATGATCCCGCCGATGGACGTCCCGTGCCCGCCGATGAACTTCGTCGCCGAGTGGACGACGATGTCCGCGCCGTGCTCGAAGGGGCGGGCCAGGTAGGGGGAGGCGAGGGTGTTGTCGACGACGAGCGGGATCCCGGCGTCGTGGGCGACGCCCGCGACGGCGGCGATGTCGAGGACGTTCCCGCGCGGGTTGCCGATGGTCTCGCCGTAGAACGCGGCGGTGCGCGGCCGGATGGCGGCCCGCCAGGCGTCGGGGTCGTCGGGGTCGTCGACGAAGGTGGTCTCGATGCCGAGGTCGGCCAGGGTGTGGCGGAACAGTGCGTACGTCCCGCCGTACAGCGACGCGGACGACACGATGTGATCGCCGGCCGAGGCGACGTTGAGCAGGGCGAGGGTCTGCGCCGCCTGCCCGCTGGCGGTGGCGAGTGCCGCGACGCCGCCCTCCAGGTCGGCGACGCGCTGTTCGAGTGCGTCGTGGGTCGGGTTGACCACCCGGGTGTAGGTGAAGCCCGTCTCGGTGAGCGCGAACAGGCCGGCGGCCTGGGCGGCGTCGGCGAACACGAACGAGGCGCTCTGGTAGATCGGCACCGCGCGGGCGCCGGTCGTCGGGTCCGCGGTGGTGCCGGCATGAACCTGGCGGGTCTCGAACGACCAGGCGGCGCTGCGGACTCCGGTGCCGGGCTCGCGCAGGTCCGCCGTCTGGGTCACCGGGTCGACGGTGTCGGTCACCGGGCGGCCCCGTCTGGTCGCGTGAGGTCGGCGTAGTGGCGTCGGGCGACCTCGGGATGGCTGCGCAGCCAGCTCTTCAACGTGTTCTCCCCGTGCTGGGCGAAGATCGGGTTGTCCGGGTCGGGAGGTCCGGCGTCGGGGATCTGCGCGAGGAGCGCGGGGGGCAGCGGCACGGGCTCGATCGTGGCGGACAGGCCCGGTCCGAAGAAGAACGCCACGGATCCTCGTTCGTGGCCTTGTGGTGGGCTCATCACACGGTGCACAGTTGCCGGATAGTAGCGCAGCGTGGCAAGTTCGAACATCTCGCCGATGTTCACCACGAACGCCCCCCGCACCGGCGGGGCGTCGATCCACCCGCCCGAGCCGTCGGCGACCTGCAGCCCCGGCAGCCACGCCCGGTCCGCCGCGTTCGCCGGATCCACCGGGGTTTCGGGCGCGTCGGGCGCGTCCTGTCGCCGGACGGCGTCCTGCAGGACGAGGCTCAGGAAGCCACCGTCCTTGTGCGCCCCGACGCCCTGCGAACGGGCGCCGCCGGTGTCCCGCCGGTGCCGGTCGGTGCGCTCGCCGTCTCCGTCTCCGTCTCCGTCTCCGACTCCGGCCACGTGGCCGGTCTCGGCGGCCGGCCCGTCGGGTGCGGGCAGGTAGCGCAGCAGCTTGAGGTGGGAGCGGGGGTCGTCGGCGAACGTGGCGTCCAGGTGGTCGGGGGCGAGCCCCAGCGACTCGGCCAGCGCGCGGACGAGGACCTGCGCGACCCCGGCCAGCGCCGCCATGTACTCCTCGACGACGGACCGCAGCTCGGCCGGGTGCGCCGGCCACTGGTTGGGGCCGTCCAGGCGCAGGTAGGGCGGGTCGGCGGGGCCGCACACCCGGCGCGGGCGCTCGTCGCCGATGTCGATCTGCTCGCGCAGGTCGGGGTTGCCCCGGGTGATCTCCTGGCCGAGGCGGGTGTAGCCGCGGAAATGCGGCGAGTGAACGTTCTCGATCCGCAGCTTGGTGGCGGTCGGCAACCGGAAGAAGTCGCGGCTCACGGCCAGGACCCGATCGGTGAGCGAGGTCGGCACGCCGTGGCCGGTGAGCTGGAAGAAGCCCGGGACGCGGCAGGCCGCGCGCAGCGCGAGGACGAACCCGGCCCGGTCGGCGGGGTGCTCGGGTGCGGTGTAGCGGCGCAGGTCGAGCAGGGGAAGCTCGCGCGGCGACGGACCGGATGGACGGCCAGGGGCCTGGCGCATGTGGGCCTCCCTGCAATTTTAGGTATTTCCGATCGATAAAGTAAACTTACTCAGGTGGTGACGTGGAGTATGCAGGGTGCAGCGCGTCACCGCCCGGTACCGGATGCTCCCAGCGGCGACGCCGGGCGTGTATCCGAGCGATTCCGGTCCGTGCGCGGCATCCTTCTCGGGGTCGGCCACCTCGCGGTCTGCCGGGCGGTGTCACGTCGGCCAGGCGGCGAACGACCGATCAGCCAGGACCAACGGACGTGCTCCCGGGGGCCGTCGGGGCCGTGGGATGGGGCGGGGAGCGCGGGTGGTCCGATGACCCGGCAGGCCCGCCGCCGGCCGCGCCGGCCCGGCCCGGATGCTGTCCCGGTCCGGGAGCCGGTCCGGTGCCTCGTCCGAGAAACGCCGATCGTCCCGCACCACTCACCGCCGGAGGGGAATTCGCCATGACCGAGCCGACCTGGTCGTTCGAGACGAAGCAGATCCACGCGGGCGCGCAGCCCGATCCGACGACCGGGGCGCGCGCCGTCCCGATCTACCAGACGACGAGCTTCGTCTTCCGTGACACCGACCATGCCGCCGCCCTGTTCGCGTTGGGGGAGCCCGGCAACATCTACACCCGCATCATGAACCCGACCCAGGACGTTTTCGAGCAGCGCGTCAACGCCCTCGAGGGCGGCGTCGGGGCGCTCGCGACGTCGTCGGGGCAGGCGGCGGAGACGCTGGCCGTCCTCAACCTGGCCGAGTCCGGTGACCACATCGTCAGCTCCGCGAACCTCTACGGTGGGACGTACAACCTGTTCCACTACACACTGCCCAAGCTCGGGATCTCGGTTTCGTTCGTGTCGAACCCCGACGACCTGGACGAGTGGCGGGCCGCCGCCACACCGCGGACCCGGGCCTTCTACGGCGAGACGATCGGCAACCCGCGCTCGGACGTCCTCGACACCGCCGGCGTCGCCGCGGTCGCCCACGAGGTCGGCGTGCCGCTGATCGTCGACAACACGCTGGCCACCCCGTACCTGTACCGGCCGTTCGAGCACGGAGCCGACATCGTCGTCCACTCGGCGACGAAGTTCATCGGCGGGCACGGGACGTCCATCGGCGGGATCATCGTCGACGGCGGCCGGTTCGACTACGGCGCCAGCGGGCGCTTCGCCAACTTCACCACGCCCGACCCCAGCTACCACGGCCTGGTCTACTGGGACGCGCTCGGCCACGGCAGCTACATCGCCAAGGCCCGGGTGCAGCTGCTGCGCGACCTCGGCCCGGCCGTCGCGCCGCTGAACTCGTTCCTGTTCCTGCAGGGCCTGGAGACGCTGTCGCTGCGGATGGACCGGCACAGCGCCAACGCGCTGCGGGTCGCGCGGTGGCTGCAGGACCGTGACGAGGTCAGCTGGGTCGCCTACCCCAAGCTGCCGACGTCGCCGTGGTATCAGCGGGCGAACGAGGTGCTCCCGCTCGGCGCCGGGGCGGTGCTGGCGTTCGGGATCGTCGGCGGGGCCCAGGCCGGGCGGAAGTTCGTCGAGGGCCTCGAGCTGTTCAGCCACCTCGCCAACATCGGCGACGTCCGCTCACTGGTGATCCATCCGGCGACGACCACCCACTCGCAGCTCACCGAGGCCGAGCAGGCGGCCACCGGGGTGACCCCGGACCTGATCCGGCTGTCGGTGGGCATCGAGGGCATCGACGACATCCTCGCCGATCTCGACGCCGGTTTCCGGGCCGCGAAGTCCGGATGACAGCCCAGCCCCAACAGCCCCCGTCGCTCGACGCCCGACCCGACCATGCCCATCCCGGCCATGCCCGTCCCGACGAGGCCGCATCCGCCGCCGCGCGCCCGGAGCAGGCTGATTCGGACGCCGGTCCGGACCCGGGCCCGGACCGGGACGGCGCCCGCCCGGCTCGCGCCGGCTGGCAGCCCGGTGATCCGGTGGGACGCCGCCGGTTCGCCCGGCTGGCACGGCCGCTGGACCTGGAGCGCGGCGGCGTGCTGCCCGAGGTGACCGTCGCCTACGAGACGTGGGGCCGCCTCGCCCCGGACCGGTCGAACGCCGTGCTGGTGCTGCACGCGCTCACCGGGGACAGCCATGTCGCCGGCCCGGCCGGCCCGGGGCATCCCACCGCGGGCTGGTGGGGAGCGCTGGTCGGACCGGGCGCCGCTCTCGACACCGATCGCTGGTTCGTCGTCTGCCCGAACGTGCTGGGCGGCTGCCAGGGCACGACCGGGCCGGCGTCCGCCGCCCCCGACGGCCGGCCGTGGGGCAGCCGCTGGCCGGAGATCACGGTCGGTGACCAGGTCCGCGCCGAGGAGGGGCTGGCGGACGCGCTCGGGATAACCCGCTGGGCCGCGGTCGTCGGCGGCTCGATGGGCGGCATGCGGGCGCTGGAGTGGGCGGTGGGCCGGCCCGAGCGCGTCGCCCACGCGGTCGTGCTCTCCTGCGGCGCGGCGGCGACGGCCGAGCAGATCGCGCTGTACGCCACCCAGCTGGCGGTGATCCGCGCCGACCCGCACTGGCACGGCGGCGACTACCACCACCTCCCGGCCGGCCTCGGCCCGCGGACCGGACTGGCACTGGCCCGGCAGATGGGCCAGGTCAGCTACCGCAGTGAGGCCGAGTTCGCGCACCGCTTCGGTCACCGGGTCCAGCCGGACGGCCGCTACGCCGCCGCCAGCTACGTCGAGCACCACGGGCACAAGCTGGTCCGCCGCTTCGACGCCGGAACCTACGTGACGCTGACCCTGGCGATGATGAGCCAGGACGTCGGCCGCGGCCGGGGCGGGATCGCCGCGGCGCTGCGCGGCGTCACCGTCCCGGTGACCGTGGCGGGTATCGACAGCGACCGCCTCTACCCGCCGCGGCTGCAGGCCGAGCTCGCCCGGCACCTCGGCACACAGGCGGTCATGGTCACGTCCGAGTTCGGCCACGACGGTTTCCTGCTGGAGTCGGCCGCGGTCGGCCGGATCGTGGCCACGGCGCTCGGATCGACCGGCTGAGATCGAGTGAGATCGAGTGCTTTCGGCTGAGGTCGGCCGGGAGGGCCGGAAATCCCGGTGTCAGTAGATGTCCTGATGTGGTCTCGCGGCGGACGGCGGTCATCTGCGTGGGACGATCGTCACGCGTGGCGGCGAACCCGGGGCACCGAGCGTTCGTCCCGCGCCTGTGGAGGTGCGGTGGCTCGCCGGTGGTGGCCGGCGGTGTGGTGGCGTGGAAGGGACCGTGGCAGAAGGCAGCGCGTTGACGGCGTCCGCGCCGGTGCGACCCGGTCGTATGGCCTCCCGTGCGATGGGCGCCCGGCCGCGGGCCTGGGCAAGGTTCCGGCTTCCGGCCGCCGCGGTGGCCTGCGGCGCGCTGACCGCGGTGCTCGCGCTGGCCGCCGGCTGGCCGTTCTGGCGCGGCGAGCCCGCGCTCGCGGCCGTCAACGCCTTCGTCGCCGGCGCGTTCGTCAGCTCCGGGGTGCTGCTCGTCGACATCCCGCTGCTGCGCCGTACCGGGGTTCTCGTGCTGGCCTCCGGCGTCTGCTGGGCCCTCACCTGGCTGTTGTGCCGGGAGAGCGGGCCGCGCCCGGCGCTGGGCCTGTTCATCAACGCGCTGTTCTTCGTCGCCTTCGCCTGGGGTGTGCTGCTCTACCCGGACGGCTGCCTCACCGGGCGGGCCGACCGGGTCGTCGGCACTCTCACCACCATCGCCTACGGCCCGCTCGTGGTGTTGTCGATGGTGGTGTCCGAGCCGGAGTGGAACGGCTTCTCGGCGCAGGCGTCCTGGCCGACGCTGTGGGCCGGCCAGGCCTTCTTCGGGTTCGTCTCCGGGCTGTACGCGGTGATCAATGCGGTGCTGGCGATGGCCTTCGTGGCGCTGCTCGCGCGCCGGTGGAGCAGGCTCTACGGACTGGAACGGTCCGTCGTCGCACCCGCGCTGGGCACGCTCGGCGTGGTCGCGCTCTGCCTGGCCGCCCTGTCACCGACGCTGTACAACCGGGAACCGGGTCATGTGGCGGAGGGCGTCGCCTGGCAGGGCGTCGCCCTCGCGGTGCTCCCGCTGGTGCTGGTGAGCTGCGAGCTGTGGCGCGCGGTGGCGGTCGCGACCGCGGCGGACCGGATGCTGCGCTCCAGCGGCGGCGCCGCGACGGTGACCGTGGTCCGTGACGCCCTGCGCCGCGCCCTGCGTGACGACACCGTCGAGGTGTACTTCTGGCTCGCCGACGAGCGGCGTTTCGTCGACATCGCCGGGCAGCCGGCCAGCGGCGCTCCCGCGCTGGGCGCAGTGCCCGGTCCGGGCGCCGTGCCTGGCGCGGGAGCGCTGGTGCCCGTGCGCCGTGGCGCGCCGGCGCTGTGGTCCCAGCCCGTGATCGCGCCGTCGGGTGAGCTGTTCGCCCTGGTCACGGGCCGGTCGCCGGTGCTGCGTCGGCACGGCGCGTTCACCGGGGCGGCGCTGCGGACCGCTCGGCTCTCGCTGCAGAACGCCCATCTGCAGGTGACCATCCAGGCGCGGCTCGTCGAGACGCGGGCGGCGCGGCGGCGGGTCGAGGAGGCGGAGGCCGCCGAACGCAGTCGCATCGCGCGCGACCTGCACGACGGCGTGCAGCAGCGGCTGCTCGCGCTGGCGATGCTGGTGAGCGTCGCCGAGTGGTCCGCCGACGACCCGGCGGCCGCCGCCGCGATGTTCGGGGACATCCGGGCCGGCCTGCTCGCGGCGAACGACGAGGTCCGCGCCATCGCCCGCGGTCTCGACCCGGAGACCCTGCGCACCGCCGGCCTGGTGGCGGCGGTACGGCAGGCCGCGGCCAGGCTGGCGCTGCCGGTGGAGGTCGACGTCGCGCTCGGGCGCGGCGGGCCCTTCGGGGACGTCGCCGAGCGCACGGTCTACTTCGCGGTGTCGGAGGCACTGGCCAACGTGGTCAAGCACGCACGGGCGACGGCCGCCCGGGTGCGGCTCACCGAGCGATCGGGCGGGCTGGTCGCCGAGGTCAGTGACAACGGGTGCGGCGGCGCGGTGGAGCATCCGGCCGGCGGGCTGGCCGGCCTGCGTGACCGGGTGGCGGCGGCCGGCGGTGAGGTGCACCTGTCCAGCCCGGCCGGTGGCCCGACCACCGTCCTGGTCATCGTGCCCACGGGCGTGGCGTCGTGAGGGCCGGGCGGGTGCTGCCGCGGGCGTTCGCCATCGGCGGTGTGGTCGGGGTGGCGGTGCTGGGCGCCGGCTGGCCGTACCTGCACGGCGCCCCGGCACTGGCCGTGGTGAACGTCCTCATCTCCGGTGGGCTCGCGACGGCCGGCACGGCGCTGATGGCCTCGCCGCCGACGCGGCGCGCGGGTGCCCCGCTGCTCGCCGCCGGCGTGGCCTGGGTCGCGACCTGGGCGATGAGCTGGAACCACACGCTCCTGCCGCTGCTGGGGATCGCCGGGAACTGCTCCTTCTACGTCCTGTTCGGCGTCGGGCTGCTCGGCTACCCCCACGGGCGGCTGTCCAGCCTGGCGGACCGCGTGGTTGTCGCGCTGGCCGGCCTCGCCTTCGGGCCGTTGATGGCGGTCAGCGTGCTGACGTCGCGGCCGGAGTGGAACGGCTACGGGCCCGATGTGTGGTGGCCCGGCTGGTTCGCGGACCTGCCCACGTTCCAGACGATCAGTGACGTCTACCAGGTCGTCAACCCGTTGCTCGCCTGCGGGTTCGCGATCGGGCTGGTCCGCCGGGTGCGCGCGCTGCGGGGCCCGGAGCGGGCCGCGGCGTCGCTGGTCCTGGGTGCGGTCGCGGTCGCGGGCATCGGCGTGGCCCTGGTGGCGCCGCCCATCGACGTCGACGACCTGGACGGCGTGATGCGCGGCATCGAGGCGCAGAGCGTCGTCCTCGCCCTGCTCCCGGTGGCGCTGGGGATCGCCGCCGCCCGGCGGGCGCTGGGGGTGGCCACCGCCGCCGACCGGGTGCTGCGCCTCGCGGACCCCGCGACGATCGTCAGCGTGCGTGACGCCCTGCGGACCGTGCTGAACGATCCCACCGTGGAGCTCCGGTTCTGGCTGCCCGACCTGCGGTGCTATGTCGACGTCGACGGCCGCCCGGCGGCTCTCGGCGGTCCGGTGGACATCGGCGGTGTGGTGGATATCGGCGGTCCGGTGGACGCCGGCAGTGCGGCCGACGCCGGCCGCACTGCCGAGGCCGGCCGTGCGCCCGAACCCGCGTCCGGCGCTCGGTGGACCCGGGAGGTGCTGACCCGGGACGGGGCTCCGCTCGCGGTGGTGACCGGTGATCCCGCCCTCGGCCAGCACCGTGCCTTCACCGACGCCGCGTTGCGCGCCGGGCGGCTCGCGCTGGAGAACGCGCAGCTGCAGGTGGCGGTGCGGGCGCAGCTGGTCGAGACGCACGCGGCCCACCTGCGGGTCGCCGGCGCGAGCGCCGCGCAGCGCCGCCGTATGGCACACGACCTGGGCGACGGCATGCAGCGACGGCTCACGGACCTCGCGCGCGTCGCGTCGCGGGCCCCGGACGCCGACCCCGCCGAGACCCGCCTGCTACTGCGGCACCTGCACGAGGGGCTGCTCGCCGCGAATCAGGAGGTCCGTGACCTCAGCCGCGGACTGCGCGCCGCCGACGCCGTGCCCGGTGGTCCGACCTCCTAGGCCACCACGATGCTCCCACCGCCGAGCACCCGGCCCGGTACGGCTACGGCTTGCCGGTGAGGAGTTGCGCGAGCCGGTGGCAGTCGCCTGCGGTACTGAGGCCGCCTGACCGGCGGGTGCGCACGCGGCCCGTGACCGCGTCGAGGACGCCTGGTTCAACCACCCGGCGAGGCGCCGGCGTCGTCCGGGTGCCCGGAGCCGGCCGCCGCGGCGCCGTCGTGGGCGGCCGCTTCGCGGTGCGCAGGCGTGGTTCCGTCCGCGGCGGGCGGCTGCCCGGGAACCTTTCTGCCGGCGGGTAGGTCGGCTGCCGGCGGCATCGCGTCGCCGACCCGGAGGGGCCGGGTGGCCAGCACGATCAGGAAGATGGCGGCGACCAGGAAGGCGCCGACGAGGAACGCCCGGGCCACGCCGTGGGCGAGCACGTAGCGGGCCGCGTCGGCCGTCGAGGATCCCGCGGGCACGTCTGCCCGGGAATGCCGGCTGGCCGTCCCGAACACCGTGACGAGCACCGCCACGCCCAGCGCCCCACCGACCTGCTGGACGGTGACCATCATGCTGGCCGCCGCGCCGGACAGCTTCGGTGGCACCCCGGCGACGAGGCTCACGCTCAACGGCACGAACAGCAGTCCGAGCCCGAAGCCGAACATCAGCAGCGGGCCGAGCATGATCGAAACATAGCTGGAGTCTGTCGAGACCTGTGACAGCCAGGACATGCCGCCGGTGCCGAGTGCGGCGCCGACGAGCATCAGCGGCTTCGGGCCGAACCTCGGCAGCAGCTTCGATGCCCGCGATGCCGAGACCAGGATGCCCAGCGACAGTGGGAGGAACGCGAGCCCGGCCCGCAGGGCGCTGAATCGGAGGATCTCCTGGAGGACCTGCGTCCCGAAGAAGAACATGCTCAGCATGCTGCCCGTCAACAGCAGCATGAGCAGATAGCTCCGAACCCGGTGCGGCTCGGTGACCAGCTGCCGCGGGACGACGGGCTGCGCCGCCCGCGACTCGATGACGCCGAACGCGGCCAGTGCCACCACGGCCAGCCCGAACGCCACTTGGGCCTGGCTGTCGCTCCAGCCGTCCGAGGACGCCCGCAGGAAGCCGTAGACCAGCGACGCGAGGCCGATGACCGACGCCAGCGCACCGGCGGCGTCGAAGCGGCCCTGCTGGCGCGGCGGCGTCCGCAGCACCCGCGGCGCCAGCAGCACGATGGCGGCGCCGAACGGGACGTTGATGAACATCACCCACCGCCAGGACAGCCAGGTGGTGAGCATGCCGCCGACGATCAGGCCGATCGAGCCGCCGACGCCGGAGACCGCCGCCCACGCGCCCATCGCTTTCGTCCTGGCGGGCCCCTCGGGGAAGTTCGCCGCGATGAGGGCCAGCGCGTTCGGCGACGCGCAGGCCGCGCCGACACCCTGCCCGACCCGCGCGGCGACGAGCATCCACGGCTCGGTGGACAGGCCGCCGAGCAGCGAGGCGACGGTGAACAGGACGATCCCGCCGACGAGGGTGTTGCGCCGGCCGAGAATGTCACCGGTGCGCCCGCCCAGCAGCAGCAGGCCGCCGTAGGCGAGGGTGTAGGCGTTGATCACCCAGGCCAGGTTGGTGGTGGAGAAGTACAGGGTCTGCTGTATGTGGGGGAGCGCCACGTTCACGATCGTGATGTCGAGAACCAGCATGAGCTGGCAGGACACGATCGTGAGTAGCGCGACGCGGGCCCGCCTGGCCTCGTGGGGCGGCGGCTCGGTGGCGGTCGCGCCCAGGGGCGACGAGGACATGGGGGCCTCCCGGCCGGGCTAAGGAACTTTTTCGTACCCTAAACGATGCTAGCGCCGGACCGGCTACCGAAGGTCACACCGTGTGTGTCGGGCACTCCGACCGGGCGTGCTCGGTGAGGATCGCGTGGCGGCGGCCCGGTCGCCTTCCGTCGCACTGTCGAGCGCGCAGGTAGCCGGTGAGGCACCGATGGCGAGCCGTAACCGGCGGACGCGCCGGGCGCCAGCTGCCCGCGCCGGTACGCTCGTGGTCACGGCCCGACTGCGGCCCGCGGACGGAGGCGGAAGATCATGGTGATCCCGCCCGACGCAGCCGCCCAGGCCCGCGCGAGCACCCGCTCGGGCGGAAATGACGCTGTGACCCGCCGCCGGCACGGTGACGCGCTGCGCCGGGCGATCTACGACGCGGTCTTCGACCAGCTGCGCACCACCGGCTACGCGAACCTCACGATGGACCGGGTCGCCGCCGCCGCCCACACCTCGAAGGCGGTGCTGTACCGCCGGTGGGATTCCAAGGAGGCCCTGGTCGGCGAGGCGCTGAGGCACACGCTGCCCGCACCGGCGGACGTGCCGCTCACCGGCGACCTGCGCACCGACATCCTCGCGCTGCTGCGCTGCGTGCAGATGGCGTTCCTCTCCACCCGCGGCACGGCGTTCCAGCTCGTCTCCGCCGAGGCCGGCTGCGACCGTCCGCTGATCCGCCAGTCGATCATCGATCACGTGGTCGAGCCGTGCATCGGGCTCATCCTGACGGTGCTGCGCCAGGCGGCCGAGCGCGGCGAGGTGCCGCCGGCGGCGGCGAGTGAAATGGTGGCGGCCAGTGGCCCGGCGATGCTGGTGCAGTACTCGCTGGTCCGTGAGCCGATGGTGCCGGACGAGTTCGTCGCCGCGGTGGTCGACCAGATCGTCGTCCCCCTCGCCACGGCCACCCGCACCGGGCCGGCACCGGCCTAGCTGGGCACGACCGGCCCACCGGCGGGCTCGCCGGTGGCAGTCTCATGCGTTATGGGCGGTGGCGATGAACCGGATTCCGGGGCGAACGGGAAGCCGGGTGAGGGAAGCGGTCCGGGGTGCCCGCGGTGCTCACGGACGCTGACCTGGCTGGAGGTTGTTCACCGGCGCGGCAACTGGGGCGGCTTCGCGCCGCGACCGAGGCCCGAACGGTGGTGGGAGTGCCGACACTGTGACTGGGTCGGTTACCAGCGCCGGGCGGGCGGAGCCCTGACGGCGATGCGACGTCTCGCGGGCGAGGAGGGAACCTGCTTCTTCTGTGGCGAGGAGGAGGCCAACGTCGTCAGCGCACCGTCGGACGACAACGACGGCTGGCGCCGGGACTGGCTGGTGTGCCTGGTCTGCGGCACGAGCAACCCTCGTCGTTACAGGTACTGAGTGTTACAGGTCCTGAAGGCACGGTCCGCGGCGCGTACGGTCGCGGCCCCGGGCCGGGCGACCTGCAGGTCGCCCGGCCCGGGGCCGCGCAGTGCCGTCCGGCTGCCGGTCAGCCGGCGTGAATCGGGACCCCCTCGCCCTGCGGGATGTCGTCCCGGCCGGCCCGGACGAGGAAGAGGACGGTGACCAGGGCGAGCCCGATCATCACCGCGCTCCAGACGAACGAGGTGGTGTAGCCCTCGACCGCCGCCTGCGCCTGCGCGGCCGGCCCGGTGCCGTGACCGGTGAGGTAGTCGGTCACCGCCGTCGCGTAGACGGTGTTCAGCAGCGCGACACCGAGGGACCCGCCGACCTGCTGGGTGGTGTTCACCAGCGCGCTGGCCACACCGGCGTCATGCTCGGCGACACCGAGCAGCGACACGCTCGACATCGGCACGAAGGCGAGGCCCATCCCGAAGCTGATCAGGAGCTCGGCCGGGAGAACGTGGCTGGCGTAGCCGGTGTCGACGCCGATCTGGGTCAGCAGCACCAGGCCGCCGACGGCGAGCGCGCTGCCGAGGACCATCAGGATCTTGGGGCCCGTCCGGGGCAGGAGCTGGCTGGCGATCCCGGCGGAGAAGATGATGCCGGCGCTGAAGGGCAGGAAGGCAAAGCCGCTGCGCAGTGCGCTGTAGCCCAGTGTCTGCTGGAAGTAGAAGGTGAGGAACAGGAACATCGCGAACAGCCCGCCACCGATCAGCATCGAGGCGAGGAAGGACCCGCCGCGGTTGCGCTCCAGCGGCACCCGCAGCGGCAGCAGCGGGTTGGCCGTCCGGGCCTCGATCACGACGAACGCGGCGATCAGCACGAACGCGCCGACGAGCAGGCCGATCGTCTTGCCCGATCCCCAACCGTCGTCGGCGGCGACGGTGAAGCCGTAGACCAGGGCGAGCAGACCGCCGGTCACCGTCACCGTGCCCGGGATGTCGTAGCTGGGCGTGCCCTCGGCCTTGCTCTCCCGCACGATGGGGAGCGCGGCGGCCGCGGCGGCCAGCGCGATCGGGACGTTGACCAGCAGGCACCACCGCCACGACGTGTACTCGGTCAGCAGCCCGCCGACGATGAGGCCGATCGCGGCACCGCCGCCGGAGATCGCGCCGTAGACACCGAACGCGCGGGCGCGCTCCTTGCCCTCGGTGAAGGTCACCGTGATGAGTGACAGCGCCGCCGGCGCCAGCAGTGCGGCGCAGGCTCCCTGCAGGGCCCGCGCCGCGAACAGCAGCTCGGCGTTCGGGGCCGCGCCACCGAGCGCCGAGGCGCCGGCGAACCCGATCAGGCCCCAGATGAAGATCCGCTTGCGGCCGAGGAAGTCGGCGATCCGGCCGCCGAGCAGCAGCAGGCCGCCGAAGGCCAGCGTGTAGGCGGTCATGACCCACTGCCGGTCGGCGGTGGAGATTCCCAGGTCGGCCTGCGCGTGCGGGAGCGCGATGGTCACGATCGAGGCGTCCAGCACGACCATCAGCTGGGCGACGGCGATCACGCTGAGCGCGACCCAGCGGCGGGGGTCGAGGTGCGCCCCCGGCTCTGGTGACCCGACCGCGGCGGTCGAGGAGCCGCCGCCGGCGACGTCGGTGGATGCGGTCACGAAGATCTCTCCTGATGTCTGGGGGTGATCTGTCGGAGTGGCCACCGAGGCGGCCGGGATGCTTGGCAGCCGAACAGTACGTCACCGAATAGTACCGGACCAAACTAATTTCTAGGCGGGCCGGCGGTGATCAAATACACTCGTGTCGTGGACGGTGGGTGGGACATATGCCCTGGGGAGCCGGCGGACGTATGCGCTGGTGGGCCGACGCCCGACAAGGTCGACGACTTCGTCGAGCAGTGGCAGCGCGAGCGTCCGGACCTGGATCTGAGCGCGATGGGGCTCTTCGCGCGCATGAAGGTCTTCGTCGGCGCCCTGGCGACGGCCATGAACCGCCCGCTCGAGGAGCACGGTCTCACGCTCGGTGACTTCGAGGTGCTGGGTGCGTTGCGGGCGTCCGGTCCGCCGTGCGTGCTGATCCCCTCCCAGCTCTCCGAGCAGCTGATGATGTCGCGGGCCGGCATCACCAGCCGCCTCGACCGCCTGGAAACCGCCGGCCTGGTGGAACGCCGGCTGGACCCGGCTGACCGGCGCAGCTTCCGGGTGGGCCTCACGGACAGCGGGCGCGTCGCCATCGACGCCGCGTTCGCCGAGCACATCGCGAACTTCACCCGGCTGGCGAACACGCTGACCGCCGAGCAGCGCGAGAATCTCGATGACATCCTGCGGACCCTGCTGCGCGCACTGTGAACACATCCGGTGCGGCCGGTGTGGTCGGCATCGGGGCACACGCTGACAGGTGGCGGGGCGGATGGGTGACGGGGACGGACAGGAGCACGCGGACATGAAGGTGGCCTTCATCGGCCTGGGCACCATGGGCTTCCCCATGGCCGGGCACCTGACCGGGGCCGGTTTCAGCACCGTCGTCCACAACCGCACCGAGGCGACCGCCCGCCGGTGGGTGGAGCGGTACCCGGGCAGCTCCGCACCCACCCCCGCCGAGGCCGCGACCGGCGCGGACGTCGTCTGCGTCTGTGTCGGCGCCGACGACGACGTCCGCGAGGTGCTCACCGGACCGGCCGGGGCACTGGCGGCGCTGCGCCCCGGCGCGACCATCGTCGATCATTCGACCACCTCCGCCGAGCTGGCGGTGGAGATCGCGGGCCGGGCCGCGGAGGCCGGCGTCGGCTTCGTCGACGCCCCCGTCTCCGGCGGGCAGGCGGGCGCCGAGGCCGGCCGGCTGAGCATCATGTGCGGCGCCGACCCGGAGGTGCTGGAGACCGTCCGGCCGGTGCTCGCCGCCTACGGGGCCACCATCACCCGCATCGGCCCGGTCGGCAGCGGCCAGCTGACGAAGATGGTCAACCAGATCCTGGTCGCCTCGGCGATCGCCGGCGCCGCGGAGGCCCTCAACTTCGCGATGGCGGCCGGCCTCGACACCGATCTCGTCCTCGCCGCGGTCGGCGGCGGCGCGGCCAGCTCCTGGTACCTGAACAACCGCGGCCACACCATGGTCCGCGACGAGTTCGACTTCGGCTTCGCCGTCGACTGGATGCGCAAGGACCTGCGCATCTGCCTGGCCGAGGCGGCCCGCCGGGACATCCCGCTCCCGTTCGCCACCCGGGCCGAGGCCGACTACGCGGCAGCCCAGCAGCGCGGCGACGGCGGCCTCGACGCCACCGCCGTCATCCGCCTTCGCCGAGCCGAGACGCCCCGGGCCGACCCCGGCCCCGCCGCCGGCTGACGGACGGAGCCGGGATCCGGGATCCGGGCCGGGCCGTGGGTCCTCGCCGTCAGTGGCGGGGAGTGCGGACGTCCAGCCAGACCAGCCGATGGTCGGAGCTGGGGAACGGGTAAACGCCGGTCAGCCGGGACAGCGGGTCCGACGACGGCGGCCAGAACACGCCCGCGCCGGTGACCGCGAGGTTCCGCGACGGCAGGACGTAGTCGGCCCGCAGGTTGCCCGGCGCGGTGTCCGCGAAGTCGGCGGTGTCCTGGGCCGGGTCCCCGCGGTGGGCGGTGTTGGCACCGCCCTGCAGGGCCGCGGCCTCGACGGCGCCAGTGCTCGTCGGCGCGACCGTGCTGTTCACCCAGCGGCTGTCGAGCAGCTGGGCGGCGGCGGAGGCGACGCTGTCCCCGTCGAGGGGGTCGGCGTTCATGTCACCGGCGATGACGAAGCGCTCTCCCGGCTTCAGCCCACCGCGACGGCCCCGGTCGTCGTAGAGGTAGGAGCCCGCACCCGGGCGGATGTAGTCGGCCCAGAGCCGGATCTCGTCGTGGTTGCGCCGTCCGTTGCGGTCCTCCGGCCCGTCGAACGTCGGCGGGGTGGGATGGCTCGCCAGCAGGTGCACCGTCTCCCGCCCGACCCGGATCGGGACGTCCCAGTGGCTCTTCGAGGAGAGCCGGAAGACCGCCAGCTCGCCTCGGCGATCGGCCTGGGGGCGTGGCCACCAGGTTCGGCAAGCTCGCCGTGCGTTGCCAGGCCACCCCCAGGCCGGGCGCCAACGCGGCGTCGCGCCTGCGACCGGGCCCCGGCGCTCAGGCGGCCAGCGGCATGACCTTGTACTCGAGGTACTCGCCGGAGAGCACCGGGGCGTGCTTCGGCGCCTCGCCGTCCACCCGGCAGGTCGGCAGGCACTCGATGAGCGCGTTCCAGTTCGGCTGGTGGAAGAACGGCATCGAGATGCGCGGGACGGACCGGTCGGCGGGCGGCGGCACCAGCACCCGGTGCATCGTCGAGACCCACCGGTCATTGGTCCACAGCGCCATCAGGTCGCCGATGTTCACCACGTAGGAGCCGGGGACGTACGGCACGTCCACCCATTCGCCGCAGCGGCGGTCGATCACCTGCAGGCCGCGGACGTCCTGGTAGAGGATGGTCACGGTGCCCGAGTCGGTGTGCGGCATCTTGCGGAACTGCTCCGGGCCGACCTCGCCGTGGACCGCCGGGTAGTAGTTCGCGCACAGGTTGGTCAGGTGCTCGTCGATGATGCCGTCGAAGTGCGTCTCGGCCAGCCCGAGACCGAGGGCGAACATCCGCATCGTGGTCTGGGCGAACCGCTCCAGCTCGGTGTAGAGCGCGAGCCAGGCCGGGCGCATCGTCTCGACCTCCGTCGGCCAGACGTTCGGCTTCGACCAGACGTCGAAGTGCTCGCCGAGCCCCGCGCCCTCGGCGACGCCGGGCTCACCGAGGCGGTTCATCGTGAACAGCTCGCAGATGTCGGGGCGCCGTGCCCGGGCGTACTCCTGCGAGTCGGGGTCCTCGACGAATCCCTCCAGGTTGATCGTGTCCAGGTCGTAGCCGGCGCCCTGGTTGTGCCAGACCCGCAGGCCGCGCAGCGTCGGGTCGCCCTTGGCCGCCAGGTAGCGCTCCTTGGCCGCCATCGGCAGCTCGAAGAACGTGCGGACCTCGTCGATCGCCGTCTCCATCAGCGTCGGGTCGATGCCGTGGCCGACCACCGTGAAGAAGCCGGACGTCCGGCAGGCCTCGTCGAGCGCCGCGCCCACCGCCGCCCGCCGTGCCGGGTCCGAGCTGGTCGCCCCGGAAAAGTCGATCACCGGGACGTACCCGGGCACCACGACCGCGTCGGTCGCACTGGGTGCGGTCACTGCCTCGGACACTGATGCCTCCTGCTCCGCCTGGCCACCCCCGGCCGACGGGTCGACCGGGCGCTGACGCCTGCTCCGCACCATTGCTCAGTGCAATACACGCCCTGGATGGGGCCGAGGGCAAGCAACGGTGCGGGATTTCACCGGACCGTTACGAACGGGCGGATTTCTCAGTGCGGGCGGCCGCGCGGGACGGCGGCGGACATGACCAGGATCCGGGCCGCGCCGGCGCCGACCGAGCGCCACCGGTGCGGGGTCGTGGCGGCGTACCAGATCGCGTCGCCCGGCCGCAGGTGCTCGGTCCGGTCGGTCTGGAGCTCGACGACGACCTCACCTTCGAGCAGGTAGACGAACTCCTCGCCGTCGTGCTCGAACCAGTCCCCGAGGAAGCCGCCGGCCCGGACGGTGACCTCCTGGACCTGGATGAGCTTGCTGGGCGCGCCGACCAGCACCCGCGCGAAAGCCGCGTCCGGCCGGTCCTCGATCGTCGTACCGGCCGCCGTTCCCGCCCTGGTCACGACCACCTCGTCGGCGTCCGAGGGGAGCAGGTCCTGCGGGGAGAGCTCCAGGGCGTTCGCGATCCGGTAGAGCGTCTGGATGCTCGGGTTGTTGCGCCCGTTCTCCAGCTGGCTCAGGTAGGGCTGGCTGACGCCGGCCCGCTCGGCCAGCACGGTCATCGGCATCCCGGCGCGCCGGCGGGCCGCGCGGATCGCCGTGCCGATCGCGCGCATGGCCGGCGGTGGCCCGCCGGCCGCCGGCGTGGCGGCTGCGACGGGCGCGGGCGCGACGGCGGTGTTCGGGGCCGCCGGGGCGGGGACGGCGCCGGTGGTGTCGCCGCCGGGGTCGTCGGGCCGCACCTCGTTGCTGGTGGCGTCGTTGCTGGTGGCGGCGTTGTCGCCGGGGCGCGGGGACGACACCGGGAGACGTGGGCGTGCGGCCATGCGGGTGTCCTCCAGACGAGCCGGGTCGGATGCCGGGGATGCGGCCCGGGCGTGATCACGATCGTGCCAGGTGCTCCGGGATCCGCTGCCCGGCGCTGGTGGCCGGCTAGGCGATGGTAGGTAGTGCACCCGGCCCGATCTGATCGACGTGACAAGAAATTCTCACGAATGTTATAGGCATGGCTTATATTCGCTCCCGCTGGTGCGGTGACATCCACTGGCCAGAGGGGAGCAATGCCATGACGGAGCTGGTCCCGGCGGTGGACATCGGCGGGCTGCACGACGGTGACCCGCGCCGGCGCCGGGAGATCGCGTCCGCGATCGACGACGGGTGCCGCCGAGTGGGGTTCCTGGAGATCGTCGGCCACGGGGTCGAGCCGTCGGTGATCGACGCGGCGCTGCGCGAGCTCGACGCGTTCTGGGCGTTGCCAGCTCGGACCAAGATGCGCTACGTCCCCGCGGATGTCATGACCAACCGCGGGTACAGCCCGCCGAAGGCCGAGTCGCTGGCCTACAGCCTCGGTGTGAACGCCGAGCCGGACACCTTCGAGGCGTTCAACATCGGCCCGGAGGGCTGGCCCGCCGGTGACCCCGTGTACGAGCGGGAACGCGACGGGGTGTTCGCCGTGAACCTGTGGCCCACCGACCCGCCGGGCCTGCGTCCCGCACTCACCGCGTACTTCGCCGCCGTCTCCGGGCTGGCCCGGCGGCTCACCGCGATCTTCGCGGTGGCGCTCGGCCTGCCCGAGAACTACTTCGACGCGTTCACCGACCACTCCACCGACACCCTGCGCGCACTGCTCTACCGCACCGCCCCGCGCGGCGGGAACGTCACGGCCGGCGACGCGCCCGCGCCCGCGGATGCGGATGCGGATGCGGCGGCCGGTGAGCCGGCCAGGATGGGTGCGCACACCGACTACGGCATCCTGACCGTGCTCTACGGCGACCAGGTGCCCGGCCTGGAGATCGTCGGCCCGGACGGTGGGTGGCACCCGGTCATCCCCAGGCCCGGGGCGTTCCTGGTCAACCTCGGTGACCTGCTCGCGCAGTGGACCAACGACCACTGGGCCTCCACCGTGCACCGGGTGGTGCTGCCCGTGCCGCGGGCCGACAGGGTGGCCCGGCGGCGCTCGATCGCGTTCTTCCACGACGGCAACTACGACGCCCGGGTCGAGTGCCTGCCCACCTGTACCGGCGCCGACGACCCGCCGAAGTACCCGCCGGTGGTCGCCGGCGAGCACCTGGCCGCGAAGTTCGCCGCCCCGCGGCTGCACCGCCCGACGACGGCGACGTCCACGCTCGGTGAGCGAACGGGCGCGCTCAACCGTTGAGCCGGCGGCCCGCACAGACGGAAACCGGCCGGCAACGACCGGGGACCGATCCGGAAACAGGCCTCCTTAATATTGCTTCATGCAATGAGCTGGGTAGGTGCAGGGCCGACGGGACACGCGTCCGCGCCGATCCGTCGACACCACGCCCGCTCGTCCCGCGGCGCCGATCCCATCCCGGACGCCCCACCACCTCTCCCAGGAGAACCCATGTCGACGCTGTCCGACCGCCGCGCCTTCCTCCGCCGTGGGGTGGGCCTTGCGGCGTTTGGCCTGGCAGTTCCCACCGTGCTGAGCGCCTGCTCGGATGACGACTCCGACACCGCCACCACCTCGACCGACTCGGCCGCGACCACCGGCCCGGCGGACTACGGCGACATCAGCTTCCGGCTCTCCTACACCCAGGGCGTCGCGTTCGCGGGGACCTATATTGCTGTGAGCGATGGCCTGTACGGCAAGCAGGGCTTCGGTGACGTCACGCTGATCCCCGGCGGCCCGTCGGCGACCCCGTCACCGACCGACGTCGGCACCGGCAAGGCGTTCCTCGGTGTGGCCTCCACCCCCGACCAGGTCGCGGCCGCCCGGCTCAACAACGGCGCCAAGGTCAAGATCGTGGGTGCGCTCTACCAGAAGAACAGCTACGCGATCACCTCGCTCACCTCCGCGCCGATCAGCAGGCCGGCCGACATGGTCGGCAGGAAGATCGGCGTGCAGGCCGTGAACACCACCGTCTGGGAGGCGTTCCTGGCGGCGGCCGGCATCGACGCCGGTGACGTCACGGCCGTGCCCGTCCAGTACGACCCGACGCCGCTGACCACCGGCGAGGTCGACGGCTGGTTCTCCTACGTCACCAACGAGCCGATCACGCTCGCGGCCAAGGGGCACCAGGTGACCACGATGCTGCTGGCCGACAACGGCTACCCGCTCGTCGCGCAGGTCTACATCGCGCAGGACTCCTCCATCTCCGACCGGCGCGAAGAGCTCAAGGCCGCGCTGAAGGCGGAGATCTCCGGCTGGGGCACCCAGGCGACCACGCCGAGCCGCGGCGTCGACCTGACCCTGCAGACCTACGCCAAGGACGCCGGCCTCAACAAGGACGTCGTCACCAAGGTCGCGGACGTCCAGAACGGCCTGATCCTGACCGCGGGCACCAGGACCGCCGGCCTGCTTACGGTCAGCGACGCGCTGATCGACACCAACATCAGGACGCTGGCCGCCTCCGGGTACGAGATCGACGCGGCCGACCTGTTCGACCTGTCGCTGCTCGACGAGATCTACCAGGAGTCCCCCGAGCTGATCTCCGGGCTGCCGGCGGTCCCCGCCTCGTGACCGTCGCGAGCGCGGCCGCGTCCAGCGGCCCTGGCCCCAGCCCCAGCCCCAGCCGCCCCACTCGCCCCGGCGGCCCGGGCAGCGGCAGCCCCGGCAGCGGCTCGCCGGCGACCCAGTGGCTCGGGACCGTCGGGCGGACGGTCCGGGCCCGGCTGCTCGCGCCGACGCTGACGCTCGTCGGTGTCGGCGCGCTGTGGGCGCTGGTCGGTGCCTGGCAGCCCGCCTACGTGCCCGGCCCGCGGGCCGTCGTGGCCGCGCTCGTCGACAACTGGTCCATGGTCCGCGCGAACGCGAGCGCGACCCTGTCCGGGGCCTTCAAGGGCTGGGTGTGGGGCAACGCGGCCGCGGTCGCCCTCGTGCTCCTCGGGGCGTTCCTGCCCCGCACCGAACGGCCCATCCTGCGGATCTCGGTCGTCGTCTACTGCCTGCCGGCGATGGCGATCGGGCCGGTGCTGCAGGCGCTGCTGCCCGGCAACGGCGCCTCGGTCGCGATCGCCGCGCTCAGCGTCTTCTTCAACACGCTGCTGGCCGGCGTGCTCGGTGTCCGCACCGCTCCGCGCGCCGCGCTCGACGTGGTGCACGCGGCGGGCGGGCGCCCGGTCACCCAGACCCTGCGGGTACGGCTGCGCGCGTCACTGCCGAGCCTGTTCGCCGGCCTGCGCATCGCGGCACCGGCGGCCATGCTCGGCGCGATCCTCGGTGAGTACCTCGGCGCGGACCGCGGCCTGGGCAACGCGATCATCACCACCCAGCAGCAGATGGACCTCGCGCTCACCTGGGCGCTGGCCCTGGTCGCGACCGTGATCGCCGGCGCGGGCTACGTCCTGACCGGTCTGGTCGGCCGGCTCGTCGCCCCGTGGGCGGGCGAGACGGTGGACCTGACCCCGTCGCTGGACCCGGACGCCGACGCGCGCCGGCGCAACGCCGACCGGCCGGCGCCGCTGCGCTGGGCCCGCACCGCCGGCGCCGCGGTCACCTCCGCCGCCGCCGTCGTCGGCCTGTGGTGGGGCCTGATCATCGTCTTCGACCTCTCCGACCTGGTCGCCAAGACTCCCGTGGACGTCTGGGAGTACATGGTCAGCGCGCCGAAGGCCGGGGAGCACCGCTCCGAGCTGTTCAGCGCGCTGGGGACCACCCTGCAGGAGGCGGCGATCGGCTTCGTCGCCGGAACCGCCATCGCGATGGCGCTGGTGACGTTGCTGGCACTGTGGCCGGCCGCGAGCCAGGCGCTGATGCCGGCCACGATCCTGCTGCAGTCGGTGCCGCTGACCGTGTTCACGCCGCTGATGCTGACGATGTTCGGCAGCGGCCTGACCGCCACCGTGGTCATCGCCGGCATCATCGTGTTCTTCCCGACGCTGGTGACCGTGCTCGACGCGGTGCGCGGCACGCCCAGACCGATGGTGGACCTGATCCGCGCGTCCGGCGGTGGCCGGTTCGCGATCCTGGTGAAGGCCCAGCTGCCGACATCGGTGCCCGCGCTGCTCAGCGCGGCCCGGATCTCGGCACCGCGGGCACTGATCGGCGCGCTCGTCGCCGAGTGGCTGGCGACCGGCCGCGGCATCGGCTTCCTCATGCTCCGCTCGACGGCGACCTACAAGTACGACCAGCTGTGGTCCGCCGTGGTGCTGACCACGTTCGTCATGGTCCTCGCCAACGCGGTCGTCACCAGCCTCGAACGCCTCAGTCACCGCCGCCTCGGCAGCGCCTGACTCACCGGCCGGTGCCCGTGCCGGCCCGGCGGCCGCGGAGATCAACGCGGCTGCCCTGCGACCTCCTCGGCCTCGGCGAGAACACGGGCCGTGTTGCCCCAGGCCAGCGCGTCGAGGTCACGCCTGGACCAGCCCGCGTCCTGGAGCGCCGCCAGGAGGGCGGGACAGGTGGACACGAGGTCCTCGAAGCACGACTGGCGGGGCCGTCACGGCGTCCCCGCCTCGGCGCCGAGCGGGCTACGCGGTGGCAACCGGGACCTTGGCAGGCTCCGGCAAGGGGATGCCGAGGTTGTCGCGCAGGGTCGTGCCGGAGTAGTCGGCGCGCAGCGAGCCGCGCTCCTGCAGCAGCGGGACGACCCTGTCGACGAACTCGTCCAGGCCGGTCGGGGTCAGGTGGGAGCCGACGATGAAGCCGTCGGACCCGCCGTTCTGCACGAACCCGTCCAGCTGGTCGGCGACCCGGGTCGGGGTGCCGACGAACTCGACCCGGCTGAAGAGGTGGATGGCGAGCTCGCGCAGGGACAGCTTCTTCGCCTCGGCGAGCTCCCGCCATTCCCGGACCGTCGCGAACGGGTCCTGGTGCAGCCGGGCCCGGCCCTGGATGACCAGCGGGCCGTCCGGGTCGGGATCGACGTCCGGCAACGGGCCGTCCGGGTCGTAGCCGGACAGGTCGCGGTTCCAGACGGCTTCGAACAGGATCTGCGCCGTTCGGCCGGTGATCTGGGTACGGGCGATCTCCCGCGCCTTCTCGACGGCGTCGGCCTCGGTGTCGCCGAGGACGAACGAACCGCTGGGCAGGATCCGCACCGAGCCCTCCGGGCGGCCGGCGCGGGCCACCCGGGCCTGGATGTCGCGGTAGAACTCCTGCGCCTCGGCCAGATGGTGGTAGGGCGAGAAGATGGCGTCGGCGGTGCTCGCGGCGAAGTCCCGGCCCTGAGGGGACACTCCGGCCTGGAGAACCACCGGCCGGCCCTGGGGGCTGCGCGGCACGTTGAAGCGGCCCGAGAGGTCGAACTGCCGGCCCTGGAAGCGGAACGCACCCACGTCGCCCGTGCGCACGAACTGGCCGTGCTCGGCATCGGCGAGCACGGCGTCGGGCGCCCAGGTGTCCCACAGCCGGCGGGTGACGGCGACGAACTCCTCGGCCCGGACGTACCGGTCGTCGCGGTGCAGGAAGCCGCCGCGCCGGAAGTTCTGGCCGGTGAAGGCGTCGAAGGAGGTGACGACGTTCCAGCCGGCGCGGCCTCCGGAGAGATGGTCCAGGGACGCGATCTGCCGGGCCAGCTCGTAGGGCTCGTTGAAGGTCGCGTTGAGGGTGCCGACCAGGCCCAGATGCTCGGTGACCGCTGCCAGTGCGGCGAGTACCGGCAGCGTGTCCGGCCGGCCGATGATGTCCTGGTCGAAGATCCTTCCCAGCCGCTCGCGCAGGATGAGGCCTTCGGCCAGGAAGAAGAAGTCGAACTTTCCCCGCTCCGCCGTCCGCGCCACATGGCGGAAGGTGGAGAAGTCGATCTGGCTGCCGGCCGCCGGATCCGACCACACGGTGTGATGGTTGACGCCTCCGACGTAGGCGCCAAGGATGATCTGCTTACGCGCGTTGCTCATGCTGATACCTCGAGTCGCGTGGTCAGTGGGCTGCCGCGTAGCGGTCGGCGGGCCGGGCAAGGCCGAGCAGCCCGCGCAGGGTGCCCGCCTCGTAGGCGGTGCGGAACAGGCCGCGGCGCTGGAGCTCGGGGACCAGGGCGCGGGTGATGGCCTCGAGGTCGTGCGGGACGGTGCCGGGCCGCAGCCGGTAGCCGGAAAGGCCGGCACGCTGCCAGTCCTCCAGCAGATCCGCGAGATCGGCGGACGTACCGGTGAAGACCAGCGCGTCGCTGCCGTACTCCTCCCCGGCGGCCGCGTCCAGGCGCTGCCTGCGGGCGGTCGCCGCCGCGGCGGTCTCGTCGAGGAACACCACCAGATCGCCGAAGATGTGCACGGTTTCTGCCGCCCTGCCGGCCGCTTCCTGCTCGGCGCGGACCTCGGCGACGATCGCCGCGGCCCCATCCGCGGTTCGCGGGGTCACGTAGATGACGTCGGCGCCACGCGCTCCGAGCCGGTACGGGATGGTCCCGTGCGCGAGCACCGACACCACCGGCTGGCCCTGCGGCGGCCGCGGCACGATCGACGGCCCGCGCACCGAGAACCAGCGGCCCTCGAAATCGATGTGATGCAGCTTCTCCCGGTCGATGAACCTGCCGGTGGCGACGTCGCGGATCTCGGCGTCGTCCTCCCAGCTGTCCCACAGCCGGCGCACGACCTCGACGAAGTCGGCCGCCTCGTCGAACCCCTCGGTGATCGCCGCCAGAACCTCGGGCCGGTCGAGGTCGGCGACGCCGAAGGCGAGGGCCGGCCGCCGGCCGAAGTGCGTGTTCTCCGCCGGCCGGGATGTCTGCGCCCGCCACCCGGCCCGGCCACCGCTGGTGAAGTCGAGGGTCGCGATCGCCTTGGAGATGTGGAACGGCTCGGTGTGGGTGACGGTCGCCGTCGGCACCAGCCCGATGCGGCTCGTGAGCGGAGCCACCCGCGACGCGATCAGCACCGCGTCCAGCCGCCCGCGTACCTGGTCGGTCCGCCCGTCCGGCCCGCCGAAGTCGGACGACTGCAGCCCGAGGGAGTCCTCGATCGTCACGAAGTCCAGCAGGCCGCGCTCGGCCTCGACGACCTGGTCCAGCCAGTAGCCCGCCGTGAACAGCTCCGCTGGCCGCGCGTCCGGCTCGCGCCACGCCGCCGGATGCCATCCAGCGCCGTCCAGCGCCACCGCGAGACGCAACGGCGTCCGCGCCGAATCCACCATCGAGGCCCTCTCCTGTTCGTCTTCGTCCCGTCACGTGCCTGTGCTGTCACGTGCTGATCAGCGGTGGTGCCATTCCTCGGCGAGCAGCTGGTAGGACCGCACCCGGTCCGCGTGCTGGTGGGTGATCGTCGTGATGGCGAGTTCGTCCGCGCCGGTCGCGTCCCGCAGCTGCTCCAGGCGGTCAGCCACCGTCCGCGGCGAGCCGACCAGCTGGGTGCTCACCCGGTCGGCGACCAGCGCCCGCTCCTCGTCGGTCCAGATCCGCGCGAGGGCCTCCTCCGGCGGGGGAAAGGGGACCACCCCGGCACCCGTGTTGTTGTCGCGCCGCCCACCAAGGCGATCGCGACCGCGGTCGACGAACCGATCACGCCGCCGGCGAGGTGATGCTCGGCGAACCAGTAACGCTGATAACCGAAAGCCTCGGTCTGACGGGCCAGGTCCACCGCGTTGCGCAACGCCGCCGCATGCGTCGCTCCGGCGCTGACAGGAACGAGATCAAGCACGGAAAGCGGGACGTCCGACATGGAGAGCCTTTCGGTCGACAGCTTCAGAGGGCACGCCAGCAGGGCGAGCCGACGACGCGTCCGCTCCTTCACTCACGGTCTGCACTCACCCAAAGCGTCCATGGATGGGAAACGGCCCGAGCCGGGGTGCGGCCGGGGTAAGCGCGCGCTATCCGCTGAGATGTGCTTTACGGCACGCACGTGGGCACCGCGAAAGAAAACACGGTGTCACCATGGGAAAGGCTCGCCGGCGGAAGACCGGAGGACCGGCCGCCAGGGCGGCGGGCCGACAGGTCAAAGTCGCTTGAAGTCAGCTCCCCGGCCGCCGGGAGTCTTCACGGCTGACCGTGAGGGACATCTGGTCACCAGGGACAGAGGGCGCTGCTGACACGGCCTTGATCGATGTGCCGGCGCGTCACCAGAAGGGGCGGGGACGCGACGTCGACAGCTCGTTGGGTATCCACCGTGCCTCTCCCTTTGCCGCCTGCCGACGCATGACCGACGCACAATTTCCGGATCCCTGCCCAGTCGCCCACCTGAAGACGATGAGCGGGTCAAAGTGCCTGCCAGGCACCGGCACCTGGTACAGGTGAAACACTAGGGACGGAACTCTATTCCGTCAATCTCTACCGGATAAGCGAGTTTTCCGATTCACGCGCGAGTAACACCTGGGGCCCGCATCCTCAACCGGTGGGAGCGCGGGATCGGCGTCCGTGGGCACGGCCAGCCGATCGGGCAGTCCCGTCTCCTGCACGGCGGCCGATCGAGGAACTCGACGGGATCAACTGAAGCGCCGCAGCCCCGGATCAGGGTGCGATGCGGATCCGGGGTACATCATCGTCCAGCGCGCCACGCACGCTCAGTGGAAGGGAGGACGCGGCTCCCGGGCCCGCCGCCCGGCCGACGGGCTGGGAACGGGAACGCAAGGTGTCGCCTCAGTTCTCGGCAGGGGGGATGTTGGGGTTGAGCCGGAAGCGGTTCTCCGGGTCGTAACGGCGCTTGACCTGTCGAAGTCGCTCGACGTTGCTTCCCCAGGCCCGTGCCCGGGCGGCGTCGTCGAGGTCGGCGTCACCGCCGAAGTTGAGGTAGGTGCCCGACGCGGCCCGAAGCCTGACGGCATCGTCGTAGGCGTCGCGCACCCAACGGATGTTCGCGCCGTCGTCGGCCGGGTCCAGCCAGTTTCCGTCGAGGCTCAGCATGTACCGGGCGCTGCGGTCGCCGAACGCGGTTTCCGTCGGCCCGACCCGCGCCATGGCGCCTCCCAGGAGAGGCGCGTGGACCATGGTCATCGGATGCGGACGGTTCTGGCCGACGCGGGCCACGAACGCGGTCGCGTCCTCGTCGAGGCGGTCCAGGTAGACGGACTTCCAGTAGCTCTGCAACCCGCCCTTCGGGAAGAAGGCGTCGAGGGAGGACTGCGCTGCCCGGTAGGGCAGGGCCTGGCTCATGTCGGCGAGCGGCGAGCCGAACTCGGCGAGCGCCCGACACGCCCGCTGGCCCTCGTCCGGATCGCCCGCGTACACGGCGGCCACGATGAACACGTCGCGGTTGTGTACGGCGGGCGGAAGCGCAGGCACCGCCGGCAGTGACCACAGCATGGCACGGCTGGTGACCTCGTCGGGGACGGTGGACGTCCAGTCCCGCCAGCGGGGGAGCATCTCGGCGGCATCTTCGATCGGGTAGGCGACCATGCCGTTCCAGACGACCGGGCCGAGCGGATAGGCCTCGAACTCGAAGGACACCACCACGCCGAAGTTGCCGCCCCCGCCGCGCAGCGCCCAGAACAGGTCCTCGTGCTCGGAGGCGCTGCACCGCACGACGTCGCCGCTGGCCGTCACGACCTCGGCCGCACGCAGCGCATCGCAGGCCAGCCCGTACCTGCGGTGCAACCAGCCGATTCCGCCCCCGAGCGTCAGGCCCGCCACACCCGTGGTCGACACGACCCCACCGGGTACCGCGAGCCTGTGCAGCTGCGTCTCACGGTCGACATCGCCCCAGGTGGCACCACCAGCCACCCGCACCCGCCGCTGCTGCGGGTCGACCCAGACACCCCGCATCGCCGACAGGTCGATCATCAGGCTGTCGTCGGCCGTGGAGGTACCGGCGATGCTGTGGCCGCCGCCGCGGACGGCGACGAGCAGGTTTCGCGTTGCGGCGAGACGGACGGCGTCGACGACGTCAGCGGCCCCGGTGCACCGGATGATCAGGCCTGGTCTGCGGTCGAGCATGGCGTTCTGGATGACCCGCACGTCGTCGTATCCGGCGTCGTCCGCGGTCAGGACCTCCCCGCGGAAGATCGCGCGGATCTCCTCGACTGTCTCGTCCGAAAGCGTCTGCCGCTCGCCTTCCAGCGTAAGCACCTGTGCCGACATGGCGCGTCCCTCCCCTCGTGCTCACCGGTGCTCACCGGTAAGCACCGGTCTGCGTCACTCACCTCTCCAGACTCGCGCCACGACCGGATGGCCGCAAAGCGTGCCGGTGCCGGGGACATCAGGTCCAGTCACCGGTTTCGGTGTTTCAGACGGGGCAAGGAGGTAGCTGGATGGGCCGATCTCGAACCGCGGACGGACGTGATCGAACGACCTGACGAGCTGGACCGCCCCGTTGTCCTGACCGAGGAGTGGCTGTGAGCAACCCGGATCCGACCTTCTACCGCTCGCCGGGCGATGCCGTGGCGGCCCCGCCGGAACATCTGGCCTATGTCGCAGCATTCGATCCGAAAGGAGCCATATCGGATGCAATGACCGTGGTCGACGTTGACTCCACCTCGTCGTCCTGTGGCCAGATCGTCGGTTGGACGGACCTGCCGGGGCTCCGCGACGAGTTGCACCACTTCGGCTGGAACGCGTGCAGCAGCGCGCTCTGCCATGACAACCACGGCCATACCGACAACCACGGCCATACCGGCAACCACGGCCATACCGGCGGCCTCGAGCGACGTTATCTCGTCGTCCCGGGGCTGCGGTCCTCCCGGATCCACATACTGGACACCCGGCCGGATCCATCCAGCCCGCGCCTGGTGCACACGATCGAGGCGGCCGAACTCGCCGCCAGGGCCGGCTACTCCCGGCCGCACACCGTCCACTGCGGGCCGCATGGTCTGTACGTGTCGGCGCTGGGCGGGGCGGACGGCGCCGACGGGCCCGGCGGGGTGGCGCTGCTCGACCATGACACGTTCGAGGTGGTCGGCCCCTGGGAGCAGGACCGCGGCCCGCAGTACCTGGCGTACGACCTGTGGTGGCATCTCGCGCAGGGAGTGGCGGTCACCTCCGAGTGGGGCACGCCGTCAATGATCGAGGACGGGGTCAACGCCGAGCTCCTGCTCGGCCGGAAGTACGGCCACGCTCTGCACTTCTGGGACCTCGGCAGCGGTAAGCACCTGCAGACCGTCGATCTGGGGCACGACAACCAGATGGTGCTGGAGGTGCGCCCGGCCCACGATCCGCGCGCCTCCCACGGCTTCGCCGGCGTCGTCACCAACGTCACGGATCTTTCCGCGTCCGTGTGGCTGTGGTACCGCGACGGTGACGGATGGGCCGCGCGGAAGGTCATCACGATTCCGCCCGAACCCGCGGACCCGGCTGATCTGCCACCGGTCATTCGTCCGTTCGGCGCGGTCCCCGCCCTGGTGACCGACATCGACCTGTCCGTCGACGATCGATGGCTCTACGTGTCCTGCTGGGGGACCGGAGAGCTCAAGCAGTTCGACGTCCGGGACCCGTTCTCACCGCGGGAGGTCGGGTCGGTGCGCCTCGGTGGGATCACGCGCCGCACCCCTCATCCGGCCGCCCCGGACGAGCCGCTCGCAGGCGGGCCGCAGATGGTCGAGATCAGCCGGGACGGACGTCGGGTCTACCTGACGAACTCGCTGTACTCGGCGTGGGACGACCAGTTCTACCCGGACGGCGTCGGCGCGTGGATGGCGCGCCTTGATGCGGACGTGGACGCGGGCGGGATCAGCCCGGACGTCCGCTTCTTCCCCCACGGCGCCGACTTCCGCGGCCGACGCGTGCACCAGATCCGGCTGGAGGCCGGCGACGCCTCGTCCGACTCCTACTGCTTCGCCTGACGCGGTGCCCTCCCCGGACGCGGTGTCGGGTGAGCTGTGCTGTCAGCGGATCGGTAGCGTCAGGGAGGGGCCGGGGGTGGCCATGCCGCGGCGCCGTCCTGACGATCCGGCACCGGCATTGGCACCGGTGCTGGTGCCCGGGTCCGCGGCGCGGGGCGTGGGGACGGCGACGGGCAGCGGGCCGGTGGCCAGGCCGGCGTAGCGGGTCTCCTTGCGGACCTGGTAGACCCAGCTCTTGCTGACGGTGACGCCCCACCGCGCGAGCAGGGCCACGGCGGCCGTGGCCGAACCGCCGGACTCGTCGAGGGCACGGATGATCGCCGCGCGCTTCACCGACGGGTCCGTCGCGTCGAGGCCGGTCAGTGGCGCTGGTCCGGTCCGGGTGCCGAGCCTGCCGGGTGCTGGCTGGCGTACGGCGGCCGCCGCGGACCTGAGCTGGCCGGGGCCGGGGGACAGGCCGGCCGCGGTGGGCTGGCCGCCCGCCGCCGGGCTGTCCGGACCGTCCGGGCTGGCGGACGAGTTCGACGTCCCGGCGTCTGCTGTCGCGGTCGCCGGTGGCGAGGCCGGCGTCGCCCCCGGAGCCGGCGTCGGTGGCGACGCCGGCGCCGGTCCCGGTGTCGGCGGTTGCGCGGGTTGCGGGCCCGTGGCCTCGGCTGGTGCCGCGGAGAGGGCGGGCGTCGCTGTCGGGTCCGCCGGTGTCTGGGCAGGCGGGGTCGCGAGCCGCCGGTCGGGATGGATCTGGCGCATGAGCAGCTCGTACGAGCCGAGCAAAGCCAGCGGCGGCCAGCCGGCGATGACGCGGGCGCTGATGGTGGGGTCCGCGTGCAGCACGTTCGCGGCCAGGGAGGCACAGGCTCCGGCGGCCAGCAGGCCTCCCGACAGCCAGGACCGGCGCCGCCCCGCGCGCCGGTCACCGAGCATGGCCATGGACGCCGCCACGATCAGGCCGTCCACGCTGAACGGCAGGACGGTCGCCGTCATGGGGTCCTCGCCGTACTGCAGGGCGACACCGCGCATGTGCCGGTACGAGACGAAGGCCGCGACCGTGGCGACCGTGGCCACCGCGATGACCGTCGTGATCCGGATCGCCCGTTCGGACCGCGCGCCCGCCCGCGGAGGTCCCGTCGTCGCCTGTTCGTCCACCACACCGCTCACCCAGTCTCCGGGCCCAGTCCCGGCGGTCTGGATCGTCCGTGCCGGGAACAACTTGCGGCAAACCATGGCATGAAGTGTGGATTTTGCGAAATCCGGGTCCGTTCGCTCCACACTCTGGTGCCAGCCGCGGCCGCCCGGGGTTGTTGCGGCGGTGTTGCGAGGGTGCGGCGGGGGGAGTGGCGCGCGACGCGAAGAGCGTCCAGTGCCCAAATACGGGATGAATCCTGATTCGGCCGTAGTCTTCTTGTCTACGGGGCATAAGGGTGCACGGGATGTCCGGAGGGCGTAGGGTGCCCGTCCTCCGCGAGGCCGGCGCGCGACCGGGGAGCGAGGATGCCGTGAAGGTCGTGACGATCGCCAGCTACAAGGGCGGTGTCGGCAAGACCACGTTGACCGCGAACCTCGGAGCGGCCATAGCGCGCCTCGGCCGGCGCGTCCTGCTCGTCGACCTGGACCCGCAGACGAACCTGACCTTCAACTTCTACGGCGCCGACCAGTGGCGCCGGGATCTCGCCGACCAGCGCAGGACGGTGAAGGCCTGGTTCGAGTCCTGGCGGCCGGGCACACCGCCGCCACCGCTGGCCGGGTACGTCACGAGCCCCCCCGTCGCCCAGGCGGTGGTGGCCGAGGGCGGGGGCACCCTGGACCTGCTCGCCTCCCATCTCGCGCTCGGCGACATCGAGATGGCGCTCGTCGGCCATCTCGGCGGGGCGCAGGCGCACCGGTCCACCCGCTACTACTTCGAGGTGTACCAGCAGCTCGCGGCAGGGCTCGCCGCGCTTTCCCCGACGGACTACGACCTCGTCCTCATCGACTGCCCGTCGCATTTCGGGGTCATCACCCGGGCCGCGGTGGCCGCCTGCGACTACCTGCTCATCCCGTCACGGCCGGACAACCAGTCGACGGTGGGCGTCGAGCACCTGATGGCGCGGCTGGGGCGCTTCGTCTGGGAGTACAACCGGGTCGCGGAGCTGCAGTCCGGCATCCACCAGGCGGTGAAGCCGCTCGAGCCGCGGCTGCTGGGCGTCGTCCTGACGATGGTGCAGTACTACCGGGGCTCACCGACGAGCTTCCTGCGCCCGCACATCGAGCGGGCCGAGGGGCTGGGGATCCCGATCTTCTCGTCGATGCTGCGGGTGAACAACCGTGGGTTCGCCGGTGTGGCGGGCACCCCGCTGCCGGCGGTGCTCTCCCCGGATCTCACCCCGGAGCTGGCCCGCGAGCTGCTCGACCTGGTCGAGGAGTTCCTGCTGCGGATGGGTGCGGCCGGCCGCGGCGCCGCCCGGGTGTGCGACGACGCCGTGCCCGTCACGTCCGACTGGAAGCGGTGACCGGACCCGGCGCGGTGGGACGCGTGCGCGTCCCACCGGCCGTGGCGTGGTCGGGTGGGGCGGCTACCTCGGTTACTTCCTGATCCACAGCTGGTCGGGCAGCAGCGAGCCGAGTCCGTACTGGGTGACGCCGCCGACGTCCTTGGCCGCCATCAGGCCCGGGTTCGCGCGGACGGTGAACACACCCGGCACGAGCGCGGTCAGCCGCTGCTGGAACGTCTCGTAGGCGGCCTTGCGGGTGGCCGTGTCGGTGGCGGTGCGGCCGGTCGCGAGCGCCTCGTCGAGCTGCGGGTCGTCGACGCCGGGGAAGTTGCCGCGGGAGTCGCTGCGGAACGCGGTCCACACCCGCGGGTCCGGGTCGACGAAGCTCGAGGACCACACGAGCATGTCGAAGTCGCCGGCCATGCCCATCTTGGTGGCCTCCGGGAAGTCGACCACGCGGATGTCGACCTTGACGTTCTTGTAGGCGCTGAGCTGCGCCTGGATGTTCTCCGCGGTGTCCTTCATCTCGGACGTGGTGTAGGCGGTGAAGGTGAACTCAACCGGCCTGCCCTCGGCGGCCAGCTCGTCGAACAGCCGCTGCGCGGTCGCCTTGTCCGTCCTGCGCAACGGCTCGTCGACGTAGAGGGGGGAGGAGTCGGAGAAGAGGGTGTCGACGGTCTTCCCGGCGCCGTTGTAGACGGCGAGGTTGAGGGTTTCCATGTCGATCGCGGCGGCGATCGCCTGCCGGGCGCGCAGGTCGTCGAACGGCGCCCGGCGCATGTTCATCGCCAGGAACAGCCCGCCGTTGAGCGGGGTGACATCGGTGGTGTAGCCCGCGTCGGCGGCCTTGTCGAGGCTGTCCGCGTTCGTCTCGATGACCACGTCGGCCCCGCCGCTGACGAGGGTGTTGTAGCGCTGGCTCGCGTCGTTCGAGGTGCGGACGGTGATGGTGTCGAGGTAGGGCCGCGGTGCGTCGTGGTAGCGGGTGTTGCGGGTGAGCTCGATGCGGTCCTGGCGGGTCCAGCTCCTCAGCGTGTACGGACCGGCCCCGACGGGGTTCCTGTCGAAGGATTCCCTGCCCTTCGCCAGCGCCGCCGGCGAGGCGATCCAGTTCATGGACGTCGTGAGCATCGCCCGCGGGAAGCTCGGCGTCGGCGCCTTCATCCTCACCGTGAGGGTGGTGGCGTCCACGACCTCGGTGGCGGCGACCAGGGAGGCCTCGGACAGGTACGGCGAGGCGTTGGCCGGGTCGCGGTGGCGATCCCAGTTGACCTTGACGGCCTCGGCGTCGAGCGGGGTGCCGTCGGAGAAGAGCAGGCCGGGCCGCAGCTTCAGGGTGAACGTGGCACCCTTGTCGGTCGTGTCGAACGACTCGGCCATCGTGTAGCTGAGCTCGTCGGTCTTCTCGTCGTTGACCATCAGGGTGCCGTACAGGGCGTTGCCGACGAACCCGCTGATCTGCCAGGCGTTCGTCATGGTCACCGGGTCCATCGAGCTCGGCTCCCGGATCTGCAGGACCTGCGCCGTGCCGCCCTGCACCGGCGCACCGGTGGGACCGCCTGCCGTCGGACCCGCGCCTGTGTCGTCGCCACCGCCACAGGCGGCACCCAGGGTGAGTGCCGCGCAACAGGCGATGGCGGTGGTCAGTAATCGTGCTCGCCGAGCCATGAGTCGTCCCCTCGTCGGTGTCGCGGCAGCCCGCGGGTCCGGGCGTGCGCCTGCGTCCGAGCTGGCGCTGGCGGGCGCCCGGACCGGCGCGCTGCCATCTGGTCGAGTTCCCGCAGCCGTCGGTCGACGTTCAGGCGTCGGCCGGCCCGCCGTAGCGGCGCCGGTAGGCGCGTTCTCGCTCAGTGAGACAGCTATCTTTCACGAGAAGATAGCGAGCTTCTCGCAGCGTTGTTGACGGTTTGCGTAACTCCGAGCTGGCGTTTTCGCCCGATTACCGGGCCGGTGCGCGGTCGGCGCGCAGCCACCGGACGAGTCGGCACCGTCGCGGCCGCAGGCGCCACGGTGGGCCCCCTGCGTGGGCCCGGAGCCACCACGTTGCATACTGACGGCGATGAGCCAGTCATCGGTTCCCAGACGTCACCTGCCGACCAGCCCCTTCAAGGCGCCCGTCATCGTGCCTACCCCCGAGTTCGCCGAGGGCGACCGGGTCGTCCACGACGCCTTCGGGCTTGGCCGGGTCACCCGGGTCGAGGGCCCCCATGCCGTCCTGGTGGATTTCGGGTCAAGCCAGAAACGCATCGCGAGTCCGTTCGAGGGCATGTCACACCTCTGACGGCTCAGGCTGCGCCCAGCCCGCCTCCGGCGCGCGCGGCCTCAGGTGTGCTCAGGCTGGTCCGGCCGCGCTGCCGGTGTGCCCGGGGCCGCCGGTGTGCCCAGGTGCTCCGCCGCCGCGGCCCGCGCCAGCTCCAGCACGATCTTCGGCGCCAGCCCCCGGGCGGCGGCGACCGCGAGCACGTCCTCATGCTCGACGGAGGCGTTGACGACCTCGCCGCGCGACGAGGCGACCTTCACCCGGACCTGCCCACCGGCGACGGGCACCCGCAGCTCCCGGCGGGCCAGCGCCGTCTTCGTGACGACGTACTCACGGACCCCGATCGATGACGTGTGGCGGAACAGCACGTCGCGCACACGGTCGGTGTCGGCGGGGGCGCACAGCGCGCAGACGGTGTGCGCCGGCCGGCCCTTCTTCATCAGGATCGGCGTGAGCCAGGCGTCGAGCGCGCCACCCGCGAGCAGCGCCGCCAGAGTCGACGGCCACAGCCGTGGATCCAGATCGTCGACGTTCGCCTCCAGCACGACGTTCTCGCCGTGCCGGGCACCGTGTGCCACCGCCGCGCCGGCCAGGTTCTCCTGACCGACGACGAGACGGGTCACGTTCGGGTGCTCGGTGAGGTCCCGCCCGCCCGCGCCGAGCCCGACCGCGGTCGTGCGCATCAGTGGCATGGCGCCGAAGCTCTCCGCGAGGGTGACGGCGAGCGCGACGCCGGTCGGTGTCGCGAGCTCCACGTCGACCGGGCCGCCCGCCGCGGGCGCCCCGCTCGCCCGCAGCAGCTCCAGCACAGCCGGCCCCGGCAGCGGGATCGCCCCGTGCGCGGCATGGACCCGCCCGCCTCCCAGCGAGATCGGGCTGCACACCAGCCGCCCGACGCCCAGCGCGTGCAGCCCGACGATGGCGCAGACGACGTCGGCGATGCTGTCGAGCGCACCGACCTCGTGGAAGTGGACCTGCTCGATCGGGCGGCCGTGCACCGCCGCCTCGGCGGCACCCAGGGTGCGGAACACGTCCGCGGCACGCCCGCGAACCACCGGGGCGAGCGTGGACGACTCCAGCAGCCCCAGAATGTCGCGTAGCCCCCGGGCCGGCTGGTTCGGCGCGCAGCGCACCAGCACCTGGGTCGCCCGCAGCCCGCGGCGGGTGACGGTCCGCGCCGCCAGCTCCACGTCGTCGGCCAGGCCGAGCGCGGCCACGGCGGCGCGCAGGACGTCCAGGGGTGCCCCGGCGTCCACGCAGGCGCCGAGGAGCATGTCCCCGCTGATGCCGCCGGTCACGTCGAGCCAGCCGACATTGTCCGCAGAGATCGTCTCGCCCGCCATGGCCCCATCATCGCCGGCCGCGGCCGGCGGCCGGCGATCCACCCACCCGAGCAGGTCCCGGTCGGGTCCGGCTCCGGCGTCGGTCAGATGTCGTCCCAGGGCACCGCGGCGTACACCTGGGCCAGGGCGGCGACGGCCGCCGGCGCGGCCGGGAACGTCGTCGTGTCGATCCGCCCCACCGGCGCGAGGCCGCGCCCGTTCACCACGAAGGCGGCCTGGAACCGGCCGAGGCCCGCCAGCGGCACCGGTTCCCGCCGGGAGCCCGGCAGCCGCTTGTCGAGCAGCGTCATCGTGACGCCGGTCAGCATCGGGGCCTGCGGCCAGATCACCGTGGCCGGCCCGGCAACGGTCCCGCCAGCCGCGTCCCCGGTCCCGTCGCCGGTCGTCAGGAAGCCGATGTTGGCGACGGTGGTCTCGCACACCAGCCCGTCCGCGGTGACGAGCAGCGCGTCGTCGAACCCGCGGCGGCGGGCGAGCCGGGCGCTGTGCAGCTGCCCGAAGGTCCCGACATGCTTGAGATGCGGGAACGGCCGCGGGGAGCACAGCGAGCTCAGCCGCAGCGGGGTGACGGCCGGCTCCGCCGGTGCGCCGACGGAGACCAGGACATGGACCGCCCCGTTCGCGCCCGGAAAGACCACCACCCGTACGGTCGCGTCACCGCGGCGCTCCGGACCCTGCGTCGCGGTCGCGGTCGCGGTCGCAGCCGCGGCGGTCGCCGGTGTTGCCGGCGTCGGCGTCGGTGCCGTGGCGAGGGCGTGTCGGATCCGGTCGCGCAGCAGGTCCGGGTCCAGGCCGGTTCCGTAGAGCTCCTGGTTCGCCTGGTCCAGACGGCGCAGGTGCAGCTCGAGCCCGCGGACCCGGCCGGCCCGGACCTGCATGGTCGTGACATGCCCGTCGTTGGTCAGCGCCAGCCGGCGCAGATCGGCCGGGCCGGCCGGGCGGGCGTCGACCTCGACGTGCGGCGACGGCGTCTCCACGGCGTCCACCGTAGTGCCGCATCGGCGTCATCGTGACCGTTTCCGGGCGGCCGGTCCGGCCGGGCCGACACAGGTGAAGGCCCGATTCGTCCGCCCCCGCCGGAGGGCACGTGATGTTCGCGGGGGAGGATGTTGTTCCGCCAGCGGCGAATTCCGGTAGCGCGTACGGTGTCGTCGCGACGAAGATCTCCCGTCACCCTGGCCGGGCGCGGGCGACGACTGCGGGCCGTGAACGAATGGGGGTCTTCGGTGACGTCCGAGACGAGGCACGTTGAGGCGGCGGGCCGGCCCTGGTCGCGCGGCGGGCTGGGCCGGGCGGCGACCGCGGAGACCTCCGCGGTCAGCCTGCTGGACACCCTGAGCGAGGTCGTGTTCCGGACCGACGCGGACGGA